>JBEVOI010000324.1:0-2976 GCA_040507665.1 Burkholderiales bacterium | reverse complement strand
GCATGTCACCGGCGTGGTACAAATCCACAGAATATCGAGCGTGCGTACTCCGACGAAGATGACCGTCGATTCCGACGGATCGTGACCGCGTGGGGAAGCGCGGAGACGTGGTGTTCAAATTTTACTCTGGCCGGTCACGCTCGAGGTACTGATGTGGCAGGCTCGCGGGTTATCCACGGCGGCGCGCGTGCGGCGCCTCTTACGCACGCGCGCGCGTGCCGCGGTGGGTAACCCGTGTTGGCGCCCCGGGCTCATGGTTTGTCTTTCTTGCGCAGCGACTCGCCCTTTAGGGCGAGCTTGTGCGCCGAATGGAGCACGCGATCCAGGATCGCATCGGCGAGGGTCGGGTCGCCGAGATAATCGTGCCAGTGCTCGATGGGCAGCTGGCTCGTGATCACGGTGGAGCGGGTGCCCACGCGATCGTCGAGCACCTCCAACAGATCGGAGCGCTCGGCTGGAGAGGGTTTCACCAGGCCCCAGTCGTCGATCAGAAGGACGTCGGTCTTGGCAAGCTGCGTGAGGCGCCGGGTGAAGCTACCGTCGCCGTGGGCGATGCGAAGCTCCTCAAAGAGCCGCGGCAGGCGCGCGTAGTAGACCGAGAAGCCTTGGCGGCAGGCGGCGTTACCCAGGGCGCAGGCGAGCCACGTCTTGCCGCTACCGGTTGCCCCGCTGATCAGGCAATTCTGATGCTGGCGGATCCACTCGCAGGCGCCGAGCGTGGCGATATGGCGCTTGTCCAGTCCGCGCCCGGCGCGGTAGTCGACGTCCTCCAGGCAGGCGGCGTTTACCTTGAGCCGGGCGGCTTTGAGCAGCCGCTCGACGCGCCGAGTGTCGCGGTGGGCGAGTTCGCGCTCGACGAGCAGTGCGAGGCGCTCCTCGAAGGCAAGGGCCGTCGCGGCGCTCTGGGCGAGTTGCTCCTCGAACGCACGGGCCATGCCCTTCAGGCGCAGCGTCTTGAGCTGAGTGATCGTGTGGTGGGTGAGCATGGGGTCGTTCTCTCCTTGTCGTCAGTGGTAGTAGCGGGGCCCGCGCACGTTGGCGTGCGCAGGCAGCTCGAACTCGGCTTGCTCGGTCTGGGGAAGGGGCTGTCGATCCAGGCCCGCCTTCAAGATCGAGGCGACCGAGCGGTAGGCGGGGGCGTGGATCGCGATCGCCCGCGCGCCGGCCGCTTCCAGTCGGGCATTGCCGTATTGGCGAGCAAGACGCATCAGCCCGAGGCAAGCCCGGTAGCCTTGCTCCGGATGGGGCTTGGAGTCCAGGAGGTGGTGCACCAGGTCGCGGGTCTTCGGCCCGATCGACAGCGCCCAGTTGAGCAGCCTTCCGGGCGACCACTCGCGATGCGCCCGGTGCGAGGCCGGCATGTGCTCGGGCAGCGTGCTGTAGCCGCCGCGGCGGGTGCTTCGCGCATGGGCGGCGACCCGCTTGCCGCGCACGAAGCACTCGACGCTGGTGGTGCTGAGGCGCACCTCGACCTGTTGGCGCACGAGCTGGTAGGGCACGCTGTAGTAGTGGCCCTGCACCTCGACGTGGTAGTCGATGTTCGCGGTTGCCTTCTTCCAGATCGAATACTGGAAGGCCGTGGCGGGCAGCGGCTTCAAGGCCGGCCGGTCCAGCCTCGCGAAGGCGCTCGCTCGCGAGCCGGGCAGCTTCTTGAAGGCACGCGCGTTGAGTTCGACCACCAACTCGGCGATTGCCGTGTTGAGCGCCTCGAGCGAGAAGAAGCGCCGATGCCGAAGTCGCGCGAGCACCCAGCGCTGAACGATGAGCACCGCCACCTCCGCGGCGGCTTTGTCTCTCGCCCGATAAGGACGCGCAGGCAGAATCACCGTGGCGTAGTGGGCGGCGAACTCCTCGACCGTGCGATTCACCAGCGGTTCATACCGATCGGGATGCGCGATCAAGGCGCGAGTGTTGTCGGGGACGATCATCTCGACCACCCCGCCGATGAAGCTCAGCGCCCGCCCGATCGCCCCCAGCCAGTCGGCCTGCGACTGGGTCGCGGTGGCGCAGGCGAAGGTGTAATTGGACGCCCCCAGCACCGCGACGAAGATGTTGGCGCGCGCGATCTCGCCGCTCGCCGCATCGACGATCGGCACCGTATCACCGGCGTAATCGACGAACAGCTTCTCCCCGGCCCGATGCACCTGGCGCATCGAGCGCTTCAGGCGCTGGGCGAACTCACGGTAGTGGTCGCAGAAGCGCGAGTACCGATAGGTCGGCCCCGCATGGGCTCGGACGTACTCCTCCCACAGCAGCGCGAGGGTCACGCCCTTGCGCTTGAGCTCCTGGTGGACCAGCGCGAAGTCGGGCTGCACGTAGCCAGCGACAACCGCGCCAGCGGGGCGGCTGGGGTGGACCCGCCGCTCAAGGTCAACCTCGTCGAGTGCGCGCGCCTCCTCCCAGGTCAGACCCGCTCGGGCGGCGAGCTTCACGTACTTGGCGACAACGCCCTTGGACAGACCGAGCGCCCGGGCAATGCGCGCGTGCGAGAGCCGGCATTCGTATTTGAGTCGTAACAGTTCCCTGATCTGGCGCATGGCAATCCGCTCCACCGGCATCGCTTCCCCCGCAAAAAGCGCAGGAAGGTAGCCGCAAACGAATCGCCACGCCTCCGCCCGGCCCAGATTCCGAGACCGTGACCGCCTGTTCCGACACCGTGACCGCCGATTCCGACAACCCCGGAAAATCGGTCACGATCGGTCGGAACCGCTGGTCACGATCCGTCGGAATCCCCGGTCACGTTCCGTCGGAATGGCCGGTCACGATGCGTCGGAATACGCATCCAAGGAACCGCATCGAGCGCCGCGCTTTCGAGGTGTTTGTCAAAATCGACGTCGGACGATGATGAGCTCGTGAAAGAGCAGTTTGGTAGGGTTAAGGAGTAACGTGTCGCTGGCGCCAGCACCCGGCGGGGTGCTGCGGTCTAATAATCACCGCTTCGCCTGCCGATCACTTCCGCGATAACGCTTGCCAGTT
>JBEVOI010000322.1:0-3015 GCA_040507665.1 Burkholderiales bacterium | reverse complement strand
GTTCAACGCAATCCACGCGATGATGGCGTTCGTCGCTGGCGGGCGCGAATCCACCGTGCAACGGCTGCTCACCAACCTGCGGCTGTGTGCATCCAAGTCTGGTGCGAATGCGAGGCTCCTGGTCGAGCTCGGGGTGGTGGTCTGCGAGGCCCTAGCCGCCTTCGGCAAGGGTAACTACCACGTGGCCGTCGAGCGCCTCACGCGGGTCCGTCATATCGCCCACGGATTCGGTGGCAGCCATGCGCAGCGCGACCTCATCCATCTGATGCTGGTGGAGTCCGCCCTGCGCAGTCGGCAGCCTCGGTTGGCGCGAGCGCTCGCCTCTGAGCGCACCGCCCTGAAACCCACCAGCCCGTTCAACCAGTCGCTTGCCGCCCGAGCCCAGGCTCGGCTCACCAATATCTGGCACGCACAGGATGCACCGCTCCGAGCACGGCGTGCGCTTTCGAGCCAGCTTCCAAAAGCAGCTTGACAAGTGTGAAGCATCCAGAGGTACGCGACCTCGCCGTTGCAGACGACAAGGAGGACTGAGAAATGGCTTCGACGAAAGATGTTCTGGACCACCACCTAAAGTGTTTTGACGAGGGTGACCTCAAGGGGATCCTATCTGACTATGCGCCGGAGGCGGTCCTGTTCACGCCGGACGGACAGCTCAGGGGAGCCGACGCGATGAGGCCGTTGTTCCAAGCGATGATTGCGGAGTTTGCAAAACCAGGCGCTGCGTTCAGCATGAAGCAGCAGTCCGTCGAGGGTGAATACGCCTACATTCTGTGGACTGCAGAGACTGCCGACAATGTTTACGAGGTGGCGACGGACACGTTCGTCGTGCGGGACGGCAAGATCGTGGCTCAGTCATTCACCGGCAAGATTACGCAGAAGGGCTGAGAGCACGCCTTCATTCCGAGAGGCCCCCAATCGGGTACAGATGGGCCGCTAACTGCCCATCCATACACCACCACGGCATGCGGGTCCACCGGGCAGTCCCTGAAGTCAAACGTCAGGACGCGGAGGGATGACAGGATGAAAACAGAGCGAGACACTACATCATGTCCAATTGGTTGATTCGAACTGCTACGACGGGCGATGCCGAGCACTGTTTGGCCGTCCTGACTCTCGCTTTCAGCAGTGATCCAGCTTGTCGTTGGGCATGGCCTGATCTACAACAGTACTTGGAGGCGTTCCCGCGCTTTGCTCGAGCATTCGGCGGGGGCGCCATTCATCTTGGCACTGCTCATTATTACGAGGGTTTTGCCGGCGTCGCCTTGTGGCTGTCGCCGGGTGTAGTGCCGGATGAGGAATCCCTGGTGACGGTCATCGAGGATACGGTAGCCCCTGAACTAAAGGACGCGATGTTCTCGATGTTCGAGCAAATGGATGCTTACCATCCTGGCGAACCTCACTGGCATCTACCGCTCATGGGGGTTGATCCGGCGCGCCAGGGTCGGGGAATTGGTTCAGCGCTGCAGCGCCAGGTCTTGGAGCAGTGTGATCGCCAACAGCTGTTGGCCTATCTTGAAGCGACAAGCCCTCGCAGCGTTCCCTTATACGAGCGGCAGGGATTTCAAGCTCTCGGAAGCATTCAAGTGGCGGATTCGCCACCGATTGTTCCGATGTTGCGAAAACCACGATAACGGACATCACGCAATATCGTATTCCCGGGGCGCAGGGCCACGCCACCAGAGCTTTCTCTTGGTCGGAGTGTTCGTGCCCCTTTACGCAAAGCGAGCGGACGTTCGTTGGGCCAGCGCCCTATAAGCATTTTCTTGGGGGCGGCAGGATTTTCTCAGCGTGAGCCACCCACGCTTGGTCTCGATGCGCCACAGCACTTCGAGCGACCGGCCCCAGAGCTAACCGTCGAGGAGCGCGACGACCTGCATTGGTCGCACGCCGCGTTTGGTACGCACGATCGTCGTTGTCAGGGATATCGCGGGTCTAGCGCGGCTCGCCCGATGGGTTCAGTGGTTCCCCTTACCCTTCCGGGCGGTGTTGTTCTGGTGGGTATCGGCCGCATTAAAGTGTTGGAAGCCCTGCTCGCTGCGGCGGTCCATCGCTCGATCCTGCCCGTGGTCCCGGTCCGCGCTCGTGGGACCGTTCGTGTTGGTCGCGCCCTTGTCGCTCATGTGACCCGCGGACATGCCGCCTGAGTGGCTTTCGATAGGGCTGGGCTTCTTGGCGAGTGCCACGGTAGCGATGCCCGTGAGCACCCCGGCGAGAAAGATGGAAAGGAACGTGCGCATCTGTCGTACCTCCTCAGGTTGTTGGTTTCGGTCGCTCGTGACCTCAATCGCGGTCTCCGCGATCGCAGTCTTGACAAGAGAAGACATGCAAGTCCCCCGCCAAGAGAGCTGAAGGATGACCAGCGGTAATGTCTTCGCGACGGTGAGTCGCTTGAGGAGGATCTGGCTGGGCCATTGAGCGAGTCGGTTGCTAGGGAAAGACCCGCCGGCGCGAGCATTTGTCCGTGCGACTCCAGTGGTTCCCTACTCGAAGCGGGCTACGCCCACCTCCCGCGCTTACTGCTGGGGGCTTCTTCCGCCGAGTGCCCGAGGCGGCAGGAGAACTTCCGTGGGCATGACCGATCACACGACAATTGAGAACGCGCCTTTGGCGAGGAAGGAAGGATCATGGACGTGAGCGCGCAGCTCAACCACACCATTGTCTGGTGCCGCGACAAGCAGAAGTCGGCGACATTCCTCACAGAAATCCTGGGCCTGCCTGGACCCACCCGATTCGGACCGTTCCTCGTTGTCGAGCTCAGCAACGATGTCTCACTCGACTTCCACGAGCGTGACGGCGAGATTTCCTCCCAGCACTATGCCTTCCTGATCGGCGAAGAGGACTTCGACCAAGTCTTCGCCCGCATCCGCGGGCGCGGGCTCCAATACTGGGCCGACCCTGGCCGGCACCGCGTTTCCGAAATCAACCGCAGCGACGGCGGCCGCGGCATGTACTTCGAAGACCCCGACGGACATTTGCTCGAAGTCATCACTCGGCCTTACGGCAGCGGCGAGTAGA
>JBEVOI010000307.1:0-13751 GCA_040507665.1 Burkholderiales bacterium | reverse complement strand
AATGAGTGCAATCGTTGATGTCCTTGGGCGAGAGATTCTCGACTCGCGAGGTAACCCGACCGTCGAAGCGGATGTCCTTCTCGAATCCGGAGTGATGGGGAGGGCTGCCGTACCGTCGGGTGCCTCGACCGGGCACCGGGAAGCGATTGAGCTGCGAGACCGCGATCCGCAGCGATATCTCGGAAAAGGGGTGCTGCAGGCGGTCGAGAACGTGAACACGGAGATCTGCGAGGCGATTATCGGGCTCGATGCGGAGGAGCAGGCGTTCATCGACCAGACGTTGATCGATCTCGACGGCACCGAGAACAAGTCACGGCTGGGCGCCAACGCGCTGCTCGCGGTGTCCCTTGCGACCGCCAAAGCGGCCGCAGAGGAGTCGGGTCTGCCGCTCTATCGCTATCTCGGCGGGTCGGGGCGGATGCAGTTGCCGGTACCGATGATGAACGTGATCAATGGCGGCGCCCACGCCAACAACAATCTCGACCTTCAGGAATTCATGATCATCCCGGTCGGTGCCCAGAGCTTCCGCGAGGCACTCCGATGCGGCACCGAGGTGTTCCACACGTTGAAGAAACTTATCGCCGACAAGGGCATGCCCACGACCGTCGGAGACGAGGGTGGCTTCGCACCGAACCTGCGGAACCAAGAAGAGGCGCTGCAGCTCATCATGCGGGCGATCGAAGTAGCCGGGTACCTGCCCGGTTCCGACGTTGCCATCGGGTTGGACTGCGCGAGTTCCGAGTTCTTCAAGGATGGCGGCTACGTGCTGGAGGCAGAGGGCCGTACCCTGTCGGCGGACGAGTTCACAACCTATCTTACGGCGTGGACCGAACGCTATCCGATCGTGAGCATCGAAGATGCAATGGCAGAAAACGATTGGGCTGGGTGGAAGCTTCTCACCGAGCGTCTTGGTAAGCGGGTGCAACTCGTCGGCGACGATGTCTTCGTCACCAACACCAAGATTCTCGGTGAGGGCATCAAACAGGGCATCGCGAATTCCATCCTGATCAAGATTAATCAGATTGGCACGCTGACCGAAACCTTCTCAGCGATCGAACTGGCGAAGCGGGCAGGTTACACTTCCGTCGTCTCCCACCGCTCCGGAGAAACCGAGGATACGACTATCTCCGACATCGCGGTGGCGAGCAATGCGCTGCAGATCAAGACCGGCTCCCTATCCCGCTCCGACCGCATGGCCAAGTACAACCAGCTGCTGCGGATCGAGGAGGACCTCGGCGAAATCGCCGGCTATCCCGGTCGTGACGCCTTCTACCAGCTGCGCTAGATGCGCGGACTGACCCTCGTCCTGCTTTTTGTCATCGCCGGACTCCAGTATTCGCTGTGGTTCGGCAAGGGTGGTTGGCTGCGAGTCTGGGACGTGGATCGGCAACTCCAGGCGCAACGCGATACGAACCGTGGACTGAAAGTGCGTAACTCAGCTATGGAAGCGGAGGTGCGAGACTTGAAACAGGGACTGGACGCGGTGGAGGAGCGCGCGCGGAGCGAGCTTGGCCTCACGCGCCAAGATGAGATCTTCATTCAGATTCTCGAGGATCGCCCGCGCTCCTAGTTGGTTGCGGGTCGGCTGCCAAAAGGCGAAGGCCTGCAAATACGGGGCCGCTTATTTTCGTTTCCACTCAAGCCGAGGCGGTCGAGGCAGTGAAGCGGCCGATGTATTCCAAGAGCTCCCTTTCCTCGTAAGGCTTGCCGAGATAGACGTCCACGCCGAGTTGTTGCGCGTACTCCCGATGCTTGGGGGCGAGCCGGGAAGTGATCATGATGATCGGGATTCGGGCTGTCCGCGCGCTTCCCTTGAGGTTCTTGGTGAGATCGAAACCGTCCATACGCGGCATCTCGATGTCAACCAGCAGTACGTCAGGAATGATCTCCTGAATCTGCTGCAAGGCGTCAAGTCCATCCCGCGCCGTAGCGACGCGGAATTCGTTACGGGTGAGAAGTCGGCTCGTCACCTTTCGCACGGTGAGTGAATCATCGACTACCATGACCAACGGCGCGCCGTTCGATCGGTCTTCGCGTGCCTCAACGAGGTTCTCGTTCCGCACATTTGCCCCGTCGACGAGAGGGACCGGGTTAAGGATCAGTACAACCTCTCCGTTGGGTAGAACCGTGGCGCCACTAACACCGGGCAAGCGTGCAAGTTGAGGGCCGATCTTCTTCAGAACGACATCCTGGTTCACGGCAAGCTGGTCCACGATTACGGCTACACGACTGTCTCCGCTCCGGATCAGCAGAACGAAATGCTTCGTTCGGTCTAGTGTCGGCGCAGCAATGTCGCCGAGCAGTTGGGGCAGGTAGAAAAGCGGATAACAGTGCCCCATCCACACCAGCTTTCGGCTCGATTGGAGTTCGGTCAGCCTGTCCCCCGTAACCTCCTGAACCTGCTCCACTAGTCCTGACAGAATTGCCCACCGGCGACCTGCAGCAGAAACGAGAAGCGCCTTAGCGACTGCCGTTGTGAGCGGTACCCGAATCGCGAACGTTGTTCCTCTTCCAGCCTCGGTGGAGATATCCACGCGACCGCCAAGTGCACGCACCTCGTTTGCCACCACATCCATTCCGACGCCACGCCCTGCAAGCGCGGTGACTTCGGATGCGGTCGAAAAGCCCGCCCGGAAGATCATTTGCTCGAGCTCGCCGCGAGTGGGCTCGGCGTTTGCGGCAATCCAACCAAGCTCGAGCGCTTTTGAACGGATGCGATCATGGTCG
The DNA here is from genome assembly GCA_040507665.1 of Burkholderiales bacterium. GTDB lineage: Bacteria > Pseudomonadota > Gammaproteobacteria > Burkholderiales > JAEUMW01 > JAEUMW01. The sequence continues at coordinate 11,024 of JBEVOI010000307.1, read as the reverse complement.
ATGCCCCGCCCGTCGTCGCTTAGCAGCATCAGCAGATCGTTCGTTTCTTGGCGGAGCGTGAGTCGGATGGAACCAGTCTCCCCCTTTCCAGCGCGAACTCGGAACTCCGTAGCCTCGATCCCATGGAAGACTGCATTCCTGACGAGGTGTTCCAATGGGGCAGCGATACGCTCGAGCACGCCGCGATCGATTTCTATCTGACCGCCGACGACCTCGAAGACCGCGTGTTTGCCGGTTTCACGCGCAGCTTGCCTCGCCACGCGGTAGAGCCGTTCGCCGACGTTCTGAAAGGACACGGTGCGAAGCCGCATGAGGTCATCCTGCAGACTTCGGTTAAGGCGGGATTGGCCGCTCAGCGCGGCCTGAACCTCGGCAAGACTGTCCAAGAGGTTTTCCTGGACCGTAGTCACGTCATGCAGGCTCTCGGCCATGAGGCGGGTGAGTTCCTGAAACCTGGTGAAGCGGTCGAACTCAAGGGGATCGAAGACCGGCTCGTGGTCGGTTGCCTGATTGACGGTCGCCTGCAAGCGGGTCTCAGCCTGGATTTCTATCTCTCGCAGCTGGGCTCGCAGCCGTGCGACGCTGTCCGTGAGCTCGAGAAGGAATTGCTTGAAGGTTTGCGCCTCGACCTCGATACGCCCGCGCGAGATGCTGATTTCCCCGGCCTGATTTACCAGGCGGTCGAGAGCATCTGCAGTGACCCGTATCTGGGCGGCGAACGAAGGCGTCTCTTCGCCCTGGCGGTTCTCTGTTGCGGCGGGCAACGCGCTCGACGTAACCGGGGAATTGACGTCGTCTGGTGACGTCGGAAAACTTTCCTGCCCGGAGATGCCCCGCTCCAGAGCGTCGAGACCGTTCGTCAAACGGTCGAATTCGCCTTCCAGAATGCCAAGTATTCCCTGCGTTACACCTTCTTCGCCCGCCAACTCCAGGCGGCCCTCCATGAGATGAACGAGTTCACCGAGACGAATTGCGCCCACCATGCGCGCGCCGCCCTTGATGGTATGCAGAATGCGCCGCAGCGAGTCGGATGCCGTCGTATCCTTCGGCAGAGTTCTCAGATGCCGCAGATCTTCACCAATCAGTGGCACCAGATCGCGAACTTCATCGAGGAATACGGGCAATAGTTGTTCGTCGATGTCATCCTTGTGCACCCGACGTTCAGAAATGCCGCTCGCCGATGCTATCTGTCTCAAATCTGAGGGGACGGAATGGGGATCCGCGGTGGGTGGGGCCGCGTCGGCTTCGACATCTGGGTGCAAAGCTCTATCGGTCGCAGGCGATGCCGCGTCGACTGTCAGTGCCAAGGGCTCGATAACAGGTGTTGCCGAGGCGTGCTCGGCAGGCTCCACGGTTGCGGACAAGGACGCGTGTTCGATAACTCGAACCTGTTGACGGGAGACGGTCTCCCTGGCGGCTGAGAGATGCTGAAGGACCGCCGCTTCTCTCACCAGACTTGCGCATTGGCCTTCGGGCAGCAACGGCATTTTCCCCGCAGCAACGTTGTCGACCAGCGCGGTCAACGCGTCCACGGCTATATAGGCAAGCGCAGTGGCCTTACCGCGATCAATTTGGCCGAGGGGAATGTTCTCGATTACCCCCGCGACGAGACTAACGTCGGAGAATCCGGCAGCGCGTGCAATTCCACCGAGGGTATGGGCGGCGCGGATGAATGCCTTCAGCGCGCCGTCGTCCGCGTTTGCCCCGAGGAGCACCAGACCCTTTCGGACCACCGCAACGTTCTGTTGCGCTTCTTCGACGAAGATCCGAAACAGCGCAGCGGGTAAGGTCACACCACCGAGATTCACCGATGTTGCTGCCGGCTCGGATGCTGGCTTTGCTGCAGTTAACCCGACCCTAGCGGCGTCATCGGGCGCACAGTCGCTATGGGCAGTGCTCGAAGCGCTCTGGATCGATACAGCTATTTCTGTGGTGGAGTTCTTCGCAAGGGCTTCGAGTTCAACGAGCTGGATTCTCGCGCGGCCCGTTTTTGCCACGTCCCCGATCCAGTCTGTAAAAAGTTCGCGGCTGCGTTCGGCAAGGGTGGCCAGCCCTGCGGAGGCAGGTTTCCCTGCTTCCAGCCACAGGTTCATCAAGGACTCAATCGCCCACGCAGCGTCGCCGATCGCATGCAGTCCTGCCATGCGACTACTCCCCTTGAGGGTATGGAAGCTCCGCCGCAGTGTCCTTAGGTTTTCCTGGTCATCAGGCTGGGTCGTCAGACGCGCCACGAGATCGCCCATACCGTCCAATATTTCGTTGGCTTCTTCGATGAAGATCGTGAGAATCTCGCGATCCACACCAGACCCTGTTACATCGACCTGGATAGTACCGATATCGAATTCGCCGAGAGACATCTCTGCGCTGCTGGTTTCGCCGATGCATACAGAATCTGATTGCTGAACCGAGACCGCATCGTCTGATTTCGAGGTGTCTGACTGCGCTGCGTCCTCATCGTGGAGCGCACTTAGATCGAAGTGATCCAGAATTGCTGCCAGTTCCTCCTTAGTGACTTCTTCCACGCCGGACGCCTCTGCGAAGGGTTCGAGGTCGAGCGATGGCGCGTCATGCTCGGGATGCTCGGCCACGACCTCCAAATCGAGATCTCCAGCTCGCATCGGGTCGGGATTGTCAGCGCTGGTCTGGACGCCTGGCATCCAGGATGGCGCGGGAAGGGTCTGCGTCTGCCTAGCTTCGAAACGCGCCAGGATCGACTCGACGGCCTCTAGCTCCTCACAGTTGCCGTGGTCGAGCGCCTGGATGAACAGCATCACGCTGCTTAGCCCTTCCGCAAGCAACGTGATGTCGTCTCCGGATCCCTGCCCATCAGTACGGCTCAATTCCTCGACCATTGAAGTCGAACGCACAATGAGCTGCGCCGCCGATTCCATGCCGAGCATGTTCAGGGCTCCGGCGACATTTCGCATCACCCCCGCCAGATCGGCAAGTGATTCGGCACCAGCCTGACCCCGGAAATAGGGGTCGAGCGCCTGTTCCACCTGCTGCAGATTAGCCAACATTTCGTGGGCCACTTGGTTGACCAGCCGCCTGTCGTCGGCTTGTTGCGTAGCGACGTCGGTCCTTGCAGAAAGTAGTACGTTCTGCGCTTCGGGGAGCAATGGCTCCGCGTTTCGGGGATCATCTAGGAGCAGCCCAACCACAGCCGAGGGCACAACGTGCTGATCAAGCCGATAGAGAGACTTGACATCGCGAACGAGCGGGCTAACGGGTTCGCATCGAGCGAGGTGGAATAGCATCTCGCGCATGAGGCCTTCACTGGCGCGTACTCCCGGCGCGAATCCGGCGAGGTGGCGGTCGACCTTTCCTGCGAGGCGCTTGATTTCATCGGTCGTCGGCATGCCGCCGTAAAGCAAACCTTCGACAAAGGCGGCTGCGACCCACCATTGAGCACGAATGTCAGGGTGAGGTTGGGCTCGCTCGATTTCCTGGAGGGCGTCCCGCATGATCTCCAGCCCATCCTCGGACTGGCGCAGCCAGTTCAGCATGCCCCGCTGAAAGCGGGAGCGCTGTAACTTCACCAGCGAAGCGAGCGCCTGACCATCCAGCGCTTCGCCGGCCGGGTGCGGGGGTGGACAGTTGTCCAGGTCCGGGTAGAACAGGTCGCGCTCGTCCACCACCTCCATCCCGCGCTCTCGCGCAAGCTCCCTCATGAGGGGAACGAGCCTCATCGCGCTGTCCTGCTCGCCAGACATCAGGCCAGCGAGATGCTGCGCGAGTGTCGTTGTCGCACGCGTTAACAATTCCTTCAGGCTTGGCTCGGGCGCGACAGAGCGTTGCGTCAAGGCTTCGAGAAGTTCTTCGACCTCGCGCGAGAATCTTCCTAGTCCTTCTATCCCGATGATCTGTAGTGCACCCGTGACCTCCCGCACCGACCCCAAAGCAGCAAGCAGCGCCGGACCCATCTGCCCCGGGGCGCCGAAGTACTGCTCCAGCGACCCGTGCGCTCGCTCCAATGCGAAGTCAATCTCGGGCTTTACCCAGGTGAGGGGGCCCGGCCGGGTGACTGGAATGGCGTTCATAGACCGTCGTTACACCTTGAACCCGGAAACGGAGAGCTTGAGCTTCTGCGCGAGATCGGAAATCTGCGCCATCGACTCGGCGGTCCACTTTGTCCCTTTGGCGCTCTGCACAGTGATGCCGAGGATGTCCTGCATGCGTTGGGCTAACTGCTTCGCGACTTGCTGCTGGGTTAGTGTGGAGGAGGATATGGACGCGACGAGCTGTGCGAGCCGGTGCGACACTTCGCGAATCTCCTCCAGTGCGCGACCAGCCGAATCCGCAAGCTGGGCGCCCTGCACAACCCCGTGGGTGCTCTTTTCCATGGCGGCCACGGCGTCTTGGGTATCGTTCTGAATGGTCTTTACGATGGTGCCGATTTGGTTGGTCGCCTCCCCGGAGCGCTCGGCCAGTCTTTGTACTTCTTCCGCTACCACGGTAAAGCCCCGTCCCGCTTCACCCGCCGCCGCTGCCTGAATTGCCGCGTTCAGGGCGAGAACGTTGGTCTGTTCGGTGATCCCTGTGATGAGCTGCACGATCTCGCCGATCTCCTGCGAGCTTTCCCCGAGGCGTTTGATCCGCTTGGACGTTTCTTGGATCTGCTCTCTCAGCGTATTCATTCCGGCGATCGAGTCCTGCACTGCGGTTCCGCCCTTACCCGAGGCCGAGAGCGATTGCTCTGCCACCTCTGCGCACTTGGAAGCGCTCTCCGAAACCGCATCCATTGCGGAGGCCATCTGCAAGACTGAGCCAGTGGCTTCCTCGATTTGACTCGACTGCTTGTCCGCGACCTGCAGGAGGTGGGTGGATACTGCGCGACCTTGAGTGGAAGACTCCGTGAGGTGGCCTGCAGCAGTGTTAATCTGTGCTACGAGGGAACGCAGTTCGTCGATGGCGTAGTTAACGGAATCCGCGATCGCCCCCGTCATGTCCTCGGTAACCTGTGCGTGCTTGGTGAGGTCACCCTCCGCCAGGTCGGACATGTCGTCGAGCAAACGAAGAATGGCCTGTTCATTGCGGCGATTTTCCTCCTCGTTCCGGCTCGCTCGAGCCCGCGCATCGTCGAGCAGCACCTTCGCCACGAGAGCCAGTGCGATAACCGTGAGCATCGTGAGGATAATTCCGGTCACGATGCCGCCCCAACCCGTCCCGGAATCTCGGTAAACGTTGGTCAGGACCGCCATTTTCCCGAGCAGATCCTGAGCGCCCTTTGATACGTCCCGTGCTGCTTGTTTGGCTTGAGCAAGGTCTTGCATATTCTTGACTATGCTGTCTACGCTTGCCTTGAGCTCGGTAATGGTCTTCAGCAACTCGCTTGCGGCGTCGCGGTTGACCGGGTGCTGCAGGGCACTGATTCCGACTTCGGGATTGCCATCGATGAGGCCCTTCACCGTTTTCTGGAAACTGCCGACGTTGGAGGAAAGCTGAAGGGCGATCTGAGGACTGGGTTGGTCGGTCGATACCAGTGATTTGGCATCGAGAAGTTCAAAGTTGAGGACGTCCGCAAATAGCTGGCGGGTCCAGGCGGTCGCCCGATAATCCTCCCCTCTGTCGACGGCGCCGTTCAGGAGCCGCTGGGTCAGCCTGAACACCTTGGTGCCGCTCTTTCCGACAACGTCTTCGTTCTTGCGCAGCTGCATGAGGTTCTGCTGTTGCCGGAGGATCTTCGTGACCTGCTCATCGATCGGGCTCCAGGACTCGACGATTCCGCGCAGGATGGGATCCTCCCTCTCCGATGCAGCCGGAAGATCGAACCCGTCGCGCTCCCCCCCTTGGCTGAGTAGTGCAAGGTCGGCAACAAGCCGCGCACGCGCCTCGTCGAGCGGTTTGAAGCCATCGTGGTTACCGGATGCAGCTTGCTGAGCGAGGTTTGCGATACGCTGCGAGAGCACCTGCATCTCGTTCGAAACAAGCGCCTGCTCTCGCTTGAGGCGAGAGTCCCAGACCGAGATGCCAAAGGTGGCGAGGGTGAGCAGCAGCAGCAGGGTCACAAGAACTGAGAGCGCCTCGATCTGCTTCGAAAAGGGTAGCCTCCCGATCAGCGGAATCTGCCACGCGGTGACCCGACGATTCGTCCCGGCGATTTTGCCCATCAGGCTGCTTAGCGTGAAGGGCTCATTGATCAAGACCTCAATCGCGTCCACTTCCATCCCCGGCGACGCCGTCAGTTCAGAGTCATTTTGTGCGGAGGCACTCCGTAGCTTGGCCGCGCTTCTCCCGAAGGGTAGCGAAGGGAACTTCAGGGCAGACACGATTGAGGCCATTAGTACTCTCCTAGATTCGGTATCCCGGTTTCGCCGGTCACTTGCATGCCATCTCTATCGACCGGCTCTGAGAAATCTGGGGTCCCGAGTCAACTTCTGTACAGTCAGCTCGCGCCAAGTGCGCCCTTCCATGTCGCTGTGGGTCGCGCTCTGCCACGTCGGCGCTGCCGCATCCTGTTCTGCGCTGCCGCGCAGTTGGCGCAGACCGAGGCTTCTGCGGATCAGCAGTGCAGCGTGCGCCCGATACCTTTCGTGCAAGAGGATAAAGCGGCACTCCACCGTGATAGGTGTAATGCTTCCGCTCACGAAGCGCGCGAAGTCCGTGACCGCATAGAGGCTTCCACGTATGTTCGCCATGCCCATGAACCAGCTCTCGGTGAGCGGCACGGACGTGAGCGCGGATGTTGGGATTACCTCGCTCACTTCTGTAAGCGGAACCGCCCAAAGCTGCTCTCCGGCCTCAAAGCCCAGATGCGATGAGGTTGCCTCGGAGGACGCCGTCGCACGGATGCGTTCGATCAGCTGCTGCTGATATTCGCGAAGGCTAAGGGAGCGAACGTGCATGTCTGAACAAGTCAGGTAAGGGCAGCGATCTTCTGCATCAGGTCGGCCTCGCTTACGGGTTTGACGAGGTATTCACGGGCGCCTTGACGCAGTCCCCAAATCCTGTCCGTATCCTGGCCTTTCGAACTGCAGATGATGATCGGGATGTGTTTCGTCGCCTCGTTCTTCGAGATGGTACGGGTCGCCTGAAAGCCGCTTGTTCCGGGCATCACAACGTCCATGAGGATAACGTCCGGTCTGACTTCGTCGGCTTTGCTGAGAGCCTCTGCACCGCCTTCCGCCGTGAACACTTCGTAGCCGTTCTTTTCGAGCATTGCCGTCAAAACATGGCGCTCGGTCATGGAATCGTCGACTACAAGTACCTTCTTGTTTGACATGGTTAGCTCCGCTTACGAATTGTCCGGCTTGCGAGCGTACGCACAAACCGCCTTGACCAGGTCGTCCTTTGTGAAAGGTTTGGTGAGGTATTCGTCCGACCCCACCAAGCGACCACGCGCCCGATCGAACACGCCGTCCTTGCTCGAGAGCATGATCACCGGCGTATTTCGGAATTTTGGGTTGCGCTTGATGAGCGCGCAGGCCTGGTACCCATCCAGTCGCGGCATCATGATATCGACGAATATGACGTCCGGATGGTGGTCCGTGATTTTGGTAAGTGCCGCGAATCCATCCTCCGCGAGGATCACTTTGCAGCCCGCCTGCGTCAGATACAGCTCGGCGCTCCGTCGTATCGTGTTGCTGTCGTCGATCACCAGCACCTTCACGTCCGATATTTCGGAGGTATAAGGCACTTCGCTGTCCTTGGGTGATGGAACTGGCGCTGTGACGCTCATGGCAGACGTCGCTCGGAAGTGTTTGTGTTCAAGTGACGATGAACTGGAAAGTCCTCGGGTGCACAACTGCAATTCTCTGTAGAAAGAGCAGTTGAGACCCGCCACTCGAAGGTATTTCAGCAAGAGCTATGCCACTGAAAACCAATGGTTACCCACCCCGAAACTAGCAGTCGCTCGAAGGAGCGGCTCCGGCCGAGCCGTCCTCACAATGCGCGTGTCGGATGACGTTTCGTATCAAACAAGGGGCCTGTTCCCCAAGTGCATCAAAAGTGAAATTCGAAGGTTTGTCGCTAGTCGAAGTCGCGGGTCGCTCACCTGCCCGTCAGGCGACGGCTGCCCGGAGGGGTCTGCCGGCCAGGGATGGGATATTTCGGCATCTTCAGGCAGTTTGTGCCTGGCGGCGTCAGGCCGCGGCCAGCGCAAATTAAGGGTTTCTCAGGAAATGTGCCGGTTGGCGAACGGTCAGCATCCAAAGTTTCACAAGTTAGTTATCCAGCATCGTCCGGGAACCGCCTCCTCGAGAACCGCCGCAAATGGAATCGTTATCCAATTTATGCCGGGGTTCCGATGCTAAAGGGTGGTCGCGGGTTGTGCCCAAAGAGCGCCTCGGCGACCTGGGTACTCCAACGCGGAGGAACGCGCACACGGTAGCGTGGCCGGGCATGAAGGGAGGGACTTAGGGGATCGGTGAGGACTTGCCGGGTTGCAGGGATCGCAGACCCGTTCGGCGTAGGAAGGGAATTTCCCTGTTGCGACTAGCAACGGTTGAGGAGCTTGCGAATTTCCTCGGGCGTTACGGGAGGACTGAAGAAGTAGCCCTGCGCAAAGTCGCAACCGGACCGGTTGAGAAACTCTACCTGACTTTCGGTTTCAACGCCTTCCGCCACCACCTTAATGTCCAGGCTGCGCGCAAGCGCGATGATTGCTTCGACGATGGCGGCGTCGTCGCCATCGGCCGGAATATCGCGGACGAAAGAGCGATCAATCTTGAGAATATCCAGTGGGAATCGTTTGAGGTAGCTCAGGCTCGAGTAACCGGTACCGAAGTCATCGATGGAAATGCTCATGCCCCTGGATTTGAGCTGATCGAGCGTTGCAATGGCGCTTTCCGCGTTCTCCATGACGTCGCTTTCGGTGATCTCGATTTCGAGGTACTCCGGCGGCACCCCCGATTCCGAAAGAATGCGATTGATGGTCTGGGCCAGGTTACGCTGACGGAACTGGCGCGCCGACAGATTTACGGCAACCCGCAGGTCGAAACCTTCTTCGCGCCAATCCTGAATCTGTCGACACGCGGTGCGAATCACCCATTCACCGATCGGCACGATGAGGCCGGTTTCTTCGGCGATGGGGATGAAACGGCTCGGAGAAATAAGTCCCAGGCTGGGGTGATGCCAGCGCACCAGCGCTTCGAGGCCTGTAATCGTGCGCTGCCCAAGCTCGATCTTGGGCTGGTAGAGCAGCCGCAGCTCGTCTCGCTGCTCAGCCATTCGCAACCCGTGCTCAATCACCAGACGCTCCCGCATCTGGACGTTCAATTCGTCGGTGAAAAACTGATAATTGTTGCGACCGAGCCGCTTGGCGCTGTACATCGCGGTGTCGGCATTGCGAATCAGCTCGTCGGCGCCATTCGCATCAGCGGGGAAAAGACTTACCCCCATGCTTGCGGACACGAAAACATCCTGCCCCCTGACCGTCACCGGCTGCGATAGCGCGTGCAGGATCTTCTGGGCAACCGTCGCGGCGCCCTGAGGATTGCTGAGGTTGGACAAGATCACCATAAACTCGTCGCCGCCCAGCCGCGCGACCGTGTCACCCTCCCGCGTGCATTGCTTCAACCGTGCGGCCATTTGTTGAAGTAGCACGTCGCCTGCTGCGTGGCCCAGCGTATCGTTCACGACCTTGAAGCGGTCGAGGTCGATGAAGAGCGCTGCTACCGCGTAATTCCACCGCTGTGCCTGAGCGAGCGACACTTGCAACCGGTCGCGCATGAGTGCGCGGTTTGGCAAGTCGGTCAAGGTATCGTGGTGCGCGAGATACTGAATTCGCTCTTCCGCCACCTTCCGCTGCGTGACGTCGCGCGACGTGAGGACGACGCCCCCGATGCCGGGGTAGTCACGCAGATTGGTGCCTACCGCCTCGAGATGAATCCACGAGCCGTCGGCGCGGCGAAATCGAAATTCCACATGCGCCGCCTGCGCTGCCCCCTCGAGCACCCGTTCGAATGCCTCGCGCGCGCGTGCGACGTCGCGCGGGTGGATGGACTCGAATGGAGTACGTCCGACAAGTTGCCCTGGCTTGTAGCCGAGTACCCGCGACGCGGACGGCGACTCGAAGGTCGTCACGCCACTCGCGTCGTGAATTGTGATGATATCGGCCGAATTCTGGACGAGGGCTTTGAAACGCGCGTCGGAATCCTCGGGGGGCTGGGCCAGAACCGGTTTGACCTTCTTCGTCATGCGCACCTAATAATCGCCCTCCGGATTGAACTTCCACTGACCGGGATCGCGGATACAGCAAGAGTGGGGCCTGTTTCCCCTGCTGGAGGCACTGCTCGCGCGTTTCCTTTACGCTTTGGGGTCAGCGTGCATCAGGCAAGAATGCCTTAGGGTGGCTTCCGCTGAAGGCCGAATCGCGGCGGCAGTCGAGAGGAAAAAGCGGTTGGCTCCCCTACCTCGGGCCGGGGAAGCGCGCGAGCGCGTTGGACAAAGAATCGCGCTCCATGGTCAGCTCGCCGATCTTGGCGTGCAGCTCCTGGACGCGCCCTTCGGAGTCCTCGGCCAGACTATGAGCGTTGGCGAACACGTCGGCGGCATGCTCGAGCAGCAGCTGCTTCCTGGGGCCAATTTGCGTAAGGTGGACCTGAATGCTGTTGCGCCAGTTCGGCCAGCGTCTTGTCATCGCGGATCGCCTGTAGGGCGACTTTGGCCTTGAAGGCAGGGGAGTTGTTGTGACGGGAGCGTTCCTGCTCCTTTCGTAGATAAGGATAGAGCAGTTCATCCACTTGAGCCCGTGTCCAAAAAACCGAGGCCAGCGGTGTCGCGCCGGCAGCCCTTGCCGTCCATGCTGACACGAATGTCGTGCAGAGCCATTACCCCGCCGAATACCGCATGGAATGGGCTTCGGGCCGGTGTCCAACACCCCGAGTCGGGTTGACCGTGTAATGGTGGGCCGCTATTATAGGCGCCTCAAAAATTCCCCGATAGCTCAGTCGGTAGAGCGACGGACTGTTAATCCGCAGGTCAGAGGTTCGAGCCCTCTTCGGGGAGCCAAGAAAAACAATAAGTTAGAAAACAAAGAGCGAGCAGACTTTTTCACGTGTATCCGTTGTGAATCCGAGGCTTTA
>JBEVOI010000282.1:0-3569 GCA_040507665.1 Burkholderiales bacterium | reverse complement strand
ATGCGGGTACCCCTGCCAAGCCTGAGGGACGGGCGATTGTCCCACCGGAAGCCCCAGTCGCTCTTCTCCGCCGGGCTTTTCTGTGGCTCCTTCTCCGGCTCCGGCGGGCTGGTGGCTTGGGCGGCCTGCTGCGCAACGGCAGGCCCTGCGAGTGACAGCGCGCTGGCGGCGAGAATCCCCACTCGCATCCACGCGACGAGGGCCCGCAAAGTCATGCGCTCCTCACGACAGTGGCCACGGCGAGGTGTAAACGGGGGGCCATCATACCCTGTTTACCCGCTGGCTGTGGTCTCACGAGGGAGGCGCGGCCTCTCATTGGAACCTGCGGCGCCCCCTGCCGCCAGGTTGCATCCGACCGAGATAGGTCGCGGAGCGTTCGCGCGCGCCGGGAGTTCGGGCCTGATGGGTCGGTTTGAGGCGCGGCGTCGTCACTGCTATAGTTCGCGCCATCCGGCGCCTGGATCCCTGCCTTTCCGGCGCGGCGAGACGTGATGCTATTGAAACAGAGAGGCTGGACGGCTGCGCTCGTCGTGGGAATCGGAGCCTTGTGCGCGGGGCTGCTGTGGATCGACGCGCACTGGCCGGCGTCGGTGACCTCTGGCGGCGTCCCGCCCGCATTCTCCCTCGAGGGCGCCGCGAGTCCCCCCGTGTTCGTTCGGCCGCTCCAGCAACTGTTCAAGCTGGTCGTCGCCGCGATCATCGGCCTACTGGTCACGGCGGTCCACCGACGGTATCCGAGCGACAAGCCGTTGACCCGCTCGCTGGCCCAGGCCCAGATTCTCCTCTGTGTAGCCGGGTCGCTCATGATGGTCATCATTGACGGCTCGCTGGCCCGCGCGTTTGGCGTGGTCGGGGCGGCCAGTATCATCCGGTTCCGCACGCCGGTCGAAGATCCGAAGGACACGACGATCCTCTTCCTGCTGCTTGGCCTGGGGATGGCGTGCGGCATGGGAACGTTTGCGGTCGCGGGCCTGGCCACGACGTTTCTCTGTCTGGTCCTGGCGCTGCTCGGCTCCAAGGTCGAGCGGAAGCCCCGAGTGCTGACGCTCGAAATGGTCTCCGAGGGTGCCGAGTTCCCGACCGAGTACGTACACCGGCTGCTCTCCGCCTATCAGATCGAGTTCGAGCCTTGTGAGGTCGAGAAGCAGGAGAACGAATCGACGGTGAAGTACGAAGTGACGCTGCCCGATCCCGACACCCCTCTCCAGACGCTGAGCGATCAACTGATGGACGAAAAGGCGGCCGCACTCAAAGCGGTCACCTGGAAGATCCCCAAGAAGGCCAACAAGGGCTGAACGGGCGGCGGTGAACGGCGAGCGTCCCTCTCTCACGGCTTCACTCTATCGCCACCATGAGGCCGGATCCTGACGCCTTTCTTCGGTTTATGTGACGATCTCGAAGCTGCAGGAAGCTCCGGCAGGCTGCTCATTGGCAACCTTCGAAAAGAGGGTGCGTCCGCACGCGTTGAATGAGGAGAACCGGCTTGTGTTTCCAGGATCGGCTCTGGTGCGTCTTTGAATTTGTCGTACTTCCCGAGAAGAGTCCCTGCGGCCAGAAGAACTGGAAACGCCGCCTTTTGCACGACCGCCGGAATGTCGAGCATGCGTATTTCCGACCGATAACGCGTCAGCAAGAACGCCGCGTCGAAGAAGCCCGGGCGTTTTCGTCCACTCCGCTTCATCGAATCGAAGAGAGCCGTGAGGAAGTACTCAAGGTTGTTCGGCGGTGTGGCCGACCCCGTGCAACGCAGCTCAGTCGTACCAGCGTTCCACCAGCGGTGCCCAACACCCCGCTTCAAGATGATCGTCTCGCTTGGCCCGGCGTAGCGCTGGGAGAGCTGGCGGTAGAACGCACCGGCAGCAGGGACAGGACTCAGGAAAGTGGCTCATTGTAAGCCCAGCCTGGCGCGGCGCCAAGACAATTGCATTGTGAGGACCAGTGCCGCGCGGTAGGGATTATCATAGCAGTGCCGGCGCCGACAAGGAGACATCCATGCAGTCCCCCATCAAGCGAGACAGCCACCCAACGGCTTCGGAGGCGACGACGCAGCTCAAGGACATCCGCAAGACCCTGCCGCTCCGGGTGCTATCGCAGGCCGACTGGCTTCACTGGACGACAAGAGGCTACGTCATCGTTCGACAAGCTGTTCCAGCAGCCACCGTCGAGCGACTCGTGGACGTGCTCTGGCAATTCGACGAGAAGGATCCCGACGATCCGTCGACCTGGTACACGCCGCAACGGCGCGACCACAAAATGACCGAGCTGAACAACACCGGAATGCTGGAGATCTACAACCACCAAGCGCTCTGGGACACTCGCATGGAGCCGCGGGTCTACGACGCGTTCGTCGATATCTGGGATCGCGAAGACCTGTGGGTAACAATCGACCGCGCCAATCTGAATCCGCCGAACAGAATGAACGATAATCCGAACGGGTTCATCCACTGGGACGTCGACACATCGGTGCGGCCGCTGCCGATCGGTGTGCAGGGCGTGCTCAGCCTTCTGAAACAGGATGCCGAGGTGGGAGGGTTTCAGTGCGTGCCCGAGCTCTTCTCCAACTTTGATGAGTGGGTCGAGACACAGCCTGCGGACCGGGACCCAATGCATCCGGACACGACCGGACTGACGATCGTCAGCGCCGATCTCGAGCCCGGCGATCTCCTCATCTTCAACTCGCTGCTCGCCCACGGCGTGCGCCCCAACCACTCAGACGCTCGCGTGCGCATGGCGCAGTACATCTCGATGCACCCAGCTGACTGGAACAACGCGCCGGAGCGCGCGGAGCGCATTCGTCTCTGGCGCGAACTGGATTCCCCGAAGCGCGACGCTTTCCCCGGCGACCCACGCCACTGGGAGCAGCAGCACGCCCGAACGGCCACGCTCACGCCACTCGGCGAGAGGCTGCTCGGCCTGATCAGCTGGTAGCATGCGCCCGCCCTTTCCACGCCGGACAGGCATCATTCCAGCTCTATTTATCCCGGAGAAAATGCACGACCCACAGGGATCACCCGACACCACACACCTGGTCCGAGAGGCGATCTTAGAGTGGATGCGGCCAATACTTTTCCTTACGTTCGTCAGCCTGCCGTCGTCGGCGTCGATGGTGAGGGCCACACGACGGGGCATCCAGCGTGCGGTAGAAAATTTCAATGAGGCGATTCGTCTCGGACGTGCCTATGATGAAGCGCGACGGACTGGGGTCGTTTGCGGAAGTGGCAGCGAGAGAATAGGCGCATGCGTATCGCGACGAGCGGTGCCTGCGATCGTCACGTCGTGCCAGATGTCCGGGCACACAGTGGTGCTAATACCAAGGAGGTAGAACATGCCCAAGGTCGTAGTCACGGCGCAGGTTGAGGACCCTGTGAAATGGGAAAAGAATTTCCGGACACACGGTAGCCTCTTCAGGAGTCAAACCGTCAACAAACCCGTTAGTTTCGCGACAATCGAAGGCAATCACGTTGCGGTCTGTCTCGAGCCGGATGACCTGGACACTTGCATGAAGATCCTGGATTCCCCGGCGACGGTGGAGGCCATGACATTTGATGGCGTCAAGCGAGAGACGGTGA
>JBEVOI010000221.1:0-6913 GCA_040507665.1 Burkholderiales bacterium | reverse complement strand
CGGGGCAGAAGACCGGGTCCTGAGTTCGCGGACGCAAGAAGCGATCAAAGATTTTCAGGCATCGGATGGAGATGGATCGTACTCGCAGTAACTTCACCCTTTAATGACTTGTCTGAGTTGACCACAATCATTCCTTTGCCCGACGCCTTCGTCGGAGGCACCTCTTGGTCGCCGGACAGCTTAACTAGCTCATTGCCCACCGTTACGGTTGTAGACTCGAGCAGCAGAGCACCAAAGGTATAGACACGGTTGCGACTGGAGAACATCTGCTAATCCCTCCTCGACAGCACCGTGCGTCAGCCCGCACGGGCGCCGACACACCGGCGCCCGCCAGACACGCTTGGTGATTACTGCCAGTAGCTGGGCGTTTCGTAAAACTTATCGACCCGACGCCCGTATTCCGGCGTCCATGTGAAGTCCGAACCGCGGTCGTAAGTCGGCGCATCCTGGAGGCGGTTCTTGTCCAAGTTGACGACGTAGCCCCCTTGCTGTTCGTCGTATTTCAAAGTGGTCCACGGCAGCGGATGAAACTTCTCACCCATGCCCAGAAAGCCGCCGAATGACATGACCGCATAAATCGCGCGACCACTGACTTTGTCAATCATGATGTCATCGACGGTGCCGAGCCTTTCTCCTGCCAAATTGAAGACGGCCGTTCCATTGACTTTTTGCGCTGCTATGAGGCTTCCAGTCGTGATTTCCGTTACATCTGTCATGGTTAAACCCCTGTGATTAGGTTTCCTTCCGGCGGCTTCCATCGACTTGCGCCGAACCGGATTTGCCGGCGCCCCGAGATTGAGGTGCCGCCAGAGCGAGCCTTAAAAACGCAAACATCGGTCCTTGATAAATCGGTAGCGAATCAGACGATTGGTTAGACGCCCAGCGCAGCGTCGGGAAAAAACTACCAAGCTATCGGTAGAAGTTGCCCGCTGCCCCCTGACTGAATGCCGCGGGCGCTGCGGAGGCATCTAGCTATCGAGTCGGTCTGCCTGCCATTGTCGCTACGCCGGCCATCGTCAGAAAATTGCCTTAATCGCGCCGCGTCACGAGTTGCGAGTCGGGTCGACGTCTACACCGGGCGCGTCCACTGCATCGCGTCGTTTTCCAGATCGCTGAGCAAGGCAGGGCGAAGTTTATGAAGGATGCGGCAGAAACTTGTCGAGCTTAGCTGGACCCACACAAGAGCCCCACACCAGAGCGGTAAGTTCTGTCGAGACGCGATGTAACTTTTTCCTGGAACGTTCGGAAACTGCAAGGGCAACTCTCTGAATGCTCGCTGAAGTGTCACCGGATCGATATTTGCACACATCGCTTCGAAACCACGCGCGAGAGGAGAGTTTCCCATGGTTGCCACGAAGAGGTTTCCTCGCAAGCCCCCGGTGCGAGGAGGAAATCTTCTATCCGGCGGTACGGCAAGCGATTCGCGACCGATGCGACGATCACCGTCCTGGGCGAATATATGCGCCACCCACGTGAAAGAGGAGCAGCGCGAGATGCGCAAGGCGGGGCTCGATCTCAGGGCGCTGGCTGCGCGGATCGCCGCAAGGAACGCGGAACTGGCAGGCGACGACCCGAAGACCGCATTCTTGGAAAAGCAGGCCGATCTCGCGGCGCTAGGTTGACAGCACCCTTAGGCCCGGCGAGGTGGAAAAAAAAAGTTTCCCGCGGAAGTTAGTGGACTTCTCGCGCCATTTCCCATTGAAGATGATAAAGGGGCGGCAGCATGGTTGACCGGTCCGCGCGTAGCGCGACAGCGCTCCTTATTATCGACATGATCAACGACCTCGAATTCGAGGGCGGCGAACAACTGCTCGCGCTGGCGCTGCCCATGGCGAAAGTTCTCGCTGCGCTCAAACGTCGCGCAAAGGAGGCAGGCATTCCTGTCATCTATGCGAATGATAATTTTGGGCGTTGGCGGTCCGACCTCAATATGCTCGTCGAAGCCTGCGTCGCCTCCGGGGTGCGCGGCCGCGAGGTCGTGGAGTGTCTCGTTCCCTCCCAAGACGATTACTTCATCATCAAACCTCGGCATTCTGCCTTCTATCAGACCAACTTAGATACGCTACTTGAGGTTCTCGGCGTTGGGCGCGTCATCCTTACCGGCATGGCCACGGATATCTGCGTGTTGTTCAGTGCCAACGACGCACACATGAGGGGGCTGCATGTCGTGATCCCTCCCGATTGCGTCGTGGCGGAGGACCCGCGCGAAAATGAAAACGCTATTCGGTTGATGGCCCGCGTGTTGAAAGCCGATGTCGTTCCCTCAATGCAGCTCGCATTCAACACCTCCGAAGATCCGCGCGGGTTGCAGAGTTCGCCATCGGCGAATCCGTATGAATGAGCTCCATGCAGTATTGCTTTCTGGGCTGCAACCCTGGCAGGTCATCCCGCGCCCGCCGTTCCCACGTAGGTTGTCATTGTCAAGCATGACGTCCTCGTGCGCGCCACATGCGGAGGGCCGCGGGCGTCGGCGCTGATCCGTCGGCATGGCCGAATCCAGAAAGAGAGGTGGGAGTCGTTGAATTCCCAAACTCCCCAGCAAAGAAAATTGCGATCCCGCGTCTTTCCAAGCGCCGAAGAGACAACCTCGAAGCGGGGATTCTGGTCGCGCCTCGGCCCGGGTCTGGTTACCGGAGCAGCTGACGACGATCCGAGCGGCATCGCCACGTATTCGCAGGTCGGGGCCCGGTTCGGGCACTCGATACTCTGGACCGCTCTCTTCAGTTTTCCGCTCATGGTTGGTATCCAGACCGTCAGCGCGCGCATCGGCCGCGTCACTGGTCGCGGGCTAGCGGCCAACATCCGTCGCTACTACCCGCCCTGGCTGCTGCACAGTCTCGTGCTGCTCTTGCTGGTTGCCAACACCATCAACATCGCCGCCGACATCGGCGCCATGGGGGCCGCGCTGAAGCTGCTAATCGGCGGGTCGGCCCACTGGTACGCCATCGCATTCGGAACGGTATCGGTGGTACTGCAGACCTTCGTACCATTTCCGCGCTACGCACCCTTACTCAAGGCACTCACACTGGCGCTTCTCGCCTACGTGGCCACCGTCTTTGTGGTAGACGTTCCTTGGCGCGAGGTACTCTTCCAAACGATCGTTCCGTCCCTCTCGTTCGATGCCGACTACCTGGTCGCGGTCGTGGCAGTGTTCGGGACCACGATCAGTCCCTATCTGTTTTTCTGGCAGGCTTCCCAGGAGGTTGAAGAGCAGCGCGCGGCGCCAGGGGACGAGCCTCTCGTCGCTGCACCCGAGCAGGCCGGTGAGCAGCTGCGGCGCATTAAGGTCGATACCGTCATCGGCATGGGATTTTCCAATCTCGTCGCATTCTTCATCATGCTCACAGCGGTCGTGACCCTGCATCTCAAAGGCGTGACCGACATTGCGACCTCGGCGCAAGCCGCCGAGGCCCTTCGCCCCGTCGCGGGAGAGTTCGCGTTCGTCCTCTTTGCCGGGGGCATCGTCGGCACCGGTTTGCTGGCCGTGCCGGTCCTCGCCGGCTCGGCGGCTTACGCCGTGGCCGAAGCGCTTCGCTGGCGTGCGGGACTCGGACTTGAGCTCTGGCAAGCGAAAGGGTTCTACACGATCGTGGCCGTTGCAACGGGACTGGGCGTGGCCCTCAACTTCACCTCGATCGACCCGATCAAAGCCCTGTTCTGGAGCGCTGTCATCAATGGGATCGTCGCCGTGCCCGTGATGGTGGTGATGGTGCTCATGGCGAGCCGCGGCGACATCATGGGAGACTTCACCCTCACTCGCCGGCTCGCAGCCCTCGGCTGGCTCGCAACTGGGGCCATGGCGATGATCGTCTTCCTTATGCTAGGCACCATGGTGCTGTAAGAGGAATCCAATGAAGAAAGACCCCTTACGGATTTAGGCACTGGCTCTACGATGTACGCGGACAAACGCTCGTATCGCCAGATCGAGTCGACGCGCCCGATCTGGTACGCCTTGGTCGCGAATCTGGCCGTCATGGCGGTCAAAAGCATTGGCGCGCTCTATACCGGTTCGGGGACATTGCTCGCCGAAGCGCTTCATTCGTTGGCCGACACCGGGAACCAGGCTCTGCTGCTGTATGGGCTCCACCGCGCCAAGGCGCAGCCGTCGTTCGACCATCCTTTCGGCCATGGGCGGGACGTATATTTCTGGTCCTTCGTCCTCGCGCTTCTCCTTTTCAGTCTCGGCGGACTCCTCTCCATTTACGGAGGCATCCAGAAGTTCTCCGACCACGCCGGCGTGCGCAATCCGTGGATCGCCATCGGTATTATCGGGTTCGCGCTTGCGGCCCAGGGCCTATCGCTGCGCGTCGCTCTGGCACAAGCAAACCGCTCCCGACGCGGGCGATCCATGCTGCAATGGTTCCGCGAAACGAGGCGCAGCGATCTGCTCGTGATCGTCACGGAAGACAGCGCCGCCCTCGTGGGTCTCATCATTGCGCTTGCGGCACTGGGTGCAACTGTGCTCTTCGATGATCCTCTGTACGACGCTATCGGCAGCATCGCGATCGGCACATTACTGGTGATCGTTGCGCTTGCCTTGGCCGCCGAGATCAAGAGCTTGCTCGTGGGCGAAAGCGCCTCGCCCCGAACGCGCCTCGCAATCCGCCGAATCCTCGAAGAATGTCCCGAGGTGCTGGCAGTACGTTCGCTTGCTCCCCCTGCAACAGGGGCCGGATGTGATCGTGCTCGCGCAGGTTGCGCTTCGTCCGCAGTTCCTGGATACGCCCGCGGAGGCCGTTGCGGCTTGCAAGAGCGCGCTGCAACGACAAATTCCTGAAGTGGCATGGACCTTTATTGAGCTCGATTTCGCGGAGCATGCTTCGGCGTCTGCGTCTGCGGGTATGTCGAAGATTCTAGCCTGACGGGAAGAAGGCGGGTCCCGGCCTGCCCTGGCCCATATCTCCCAGACGCGGCCGGACACAAGACGAGCCTGTTGCAAAAACTTTGAGACGACGTCGATCGGCCAGAAGGCGAACTAAAGGAGACACACAATCGGCTGGTCTCCTCCGCACGGTGTAGTGTTGCGGCCAGCTCTCTAGGGTCACCTACGTCCCAATCCTTCCGTCTCGTCCTTCGTCGCTTCTCGTAGCGATCCGGGAAGGTCTGCACCATCAAGTCGGCGACCGCCCTTGTGAAAGACTTCGCCTGCGGCCAAGTCAACGTAACATGCAAGCCTTTTCCGCGGTCGTCTTGAGAAAGGCGACGATTCCAAGCTCTCCGAGCAGTCCGCGCAACAATGCCACTGATTCCGTCAGCATCGCCCAAGACACTGCCTCATCGAGATCAAAGTCAAAGATCAGCTGATCGGGGCCGTAGAGCTTCGGTGCTCGCGATCCCCACGGATGCAATTCAAGTACACTCCACTGTGCAAGGCCACGACCGCGGAAACCGATGTCGCCATCAGATAACGCGCTCGTCCGCCGGACTGCGGCACAGACACGCGTTTCACGACGTGATTCACGCTTTTGTCTGCGTGCTTCTGAAAGAAGCACTCGCCCTTCCAGCCGTCGGGACAACGCAGCAGACTCAGTGGCCGCCGATCGAGACGGGGCATGATCCACTCCCCGACCGCTTCGTAATACCGAGCGACGTCGACTTTGGTGATATTGGCTTCGGGGTAGAACGCTTTATGCGGATCAGTCAGCGCAATTCCCGCGAGCCGTAAATCCTCATCGGTTGCCTTACACTTTTCGATGCCACCTGAACTCGCGCCGCATTTCCGCCTTCTCCCGCACGATCTCGTCGGACCTTTTGTCCTCACGCAGCCCCTGAACGACGCCTGCCGTAGCGTGCCGTCGCGCGTCCATTCCGCAAACGCCACCTCAGGAACGCATGCGCGGATCGCTTGGCGCTTCGTTCGGTGGGTGCGATCTCTTAGTCGACCGACTTCAGCCGGCTGAGGGTCGAACGCGCGAATTGTTGCGGGAAACTGCAACGCGATCTTGGCGCGCCGAATCGCGCCAAGCTTGCAAGGTCCAAGGCCACCGCCGCCATTACCGCGGGGACGATTTCAACGCCGTTCCAGGCGGAACACACCCGCCGCTCAATCCCAACCATGCGCTGGAAAGGAGGAAGACGAATGTCGCCGCGGCCACCATCATGTGGTGAGCCCCTTACCCGCCCGTTTTGCCCTCCAGGAAGACGAGACGAAGTCGATCCTGGATTACGCCGCATAGCTCACGGGCCAAGCCCTCCATGTCTGCCCACAGACGGCCCGACGGACCGGCCCGACTGCGCGCCCCGAAGAGGCCCGCGTCGCGTCCTGTCGATCGATGTGAGACATTCAGCGTGAAGTGAAGAGTCGGCTCAATACGTATCCGGCGGCGATGCCGATTCCGACCGACATCATCGGATTTGCCCGCACATAGTCCCGCCCCGCGTCAACGAGCCGAGCACCTGTGTCGGTCAGTTGTCCGCTTTTGCTGTTCAGGGTGTCGACGGCTTGCCCTGCATATCCTGCAATCTTGTCCACCGCGTGATGCGCACCGGACGCGAGACGTTCGACGCCCGGTCGTGCAGCGTCGGACACCCTGTCAATCGCTCCATGGGCGGAGCCTCCGGCCTGCCCGATGACGTTCTCCGCAGCACGCATTGCGTCGCTGCCTACTCCCCGGTCATACGTCGTAGTTTCCATGACTGTCCTCCAGTAGTGTTCTACGAACATGCTATGTCGTCGTCGCCCGATGACACCGATGCGAGGAGACATGCAGTCTGCACCGCACAACACGTGCCGATCGGGCCGAAACGCCGGAGTACCAGAGGTATTGGGCTTCCTGCGCCTTACGGGGTCGGCGAAGGAGGCCGCGCAGAGCGGGCGGTTGCAGGTAAGAGTTTCCGGCGCTGTCAGTAAGAACTCCCGACGCTGATCCTTCGCTTCTGATCAAGGTTGCCCCGAAAGACAGTCGCGATCCCT
>JBEVOI010000204.1:0-9928 GCA_040507665.1 Burkholderiales bacterium | reverse complement strand
GTGGTGCGCTGCCGTCCCGTCGGTGTGCTGAAGAT
Organism: Burkholderiales bacterium; assembly: GCA_040507665.1. GTDB lineage: Bacteria > Pseudomonadota > Gammaproteobacteria > Burkholderiales > JAEUMW01 > JAEUMW01. The sequence goes on along the minus strand of JBEVOI010000204.1, from coordinate 9,893 downwards.
GGAGGACGAGGCAGGCGACGATTCCAAGTTGCTCGCGGTTCCGGTGGAAAAGCTGTGGCCCGCTTATCGCGAGATCGAAACTCCGCGGGACCTGCCCGAGATGACGCTGGCGCAGATTACGCACTTCTTCGAGCACTACAAGGATCTCGAGCGCGGCAAGTGGGTGAAGGTAAAGGGCTGGTTTGGCCCCGAAGAAGCGAAGAAGGAGATCATGCTTGGCGTCGAGGGCTACAACAACGCCCAGGTGAAGCCCGCCTTCTAGCCATCGCGCGACAGACTCAGGTCGTGGCTTCCCCTGTCGCCCGGACCGCGCCGGCCTTGCTCCTGCATAACGATCGTGGCGGTATAGCGACGCTGACGCTCAACCGTCCGGAGCAATTCAACGCACTGTCCCACGCGCTCCTGGGCACCATCATGGCGGAGCTGACGAAGCTCCAGCACGACGAGTCCGTTCGCGTGGTCATCATCGCGGGAGCAGGGGAGGCGTTCTGCGCGGGCCTCGACCTCAAGGAGCTGCGCGGCTTCAACGATCCCGTGCTCGCGCACCCGGTGTTCACCCTCTGCGGCGACCTGATGCTCAAACTCATGAGCCTGCCCCAGCCGGTGATCGCGCGCGTGCATGGTATCGCCACCGCCGCTGGCTGCCAGCTCGTGGGCGCCTGCGATCTCGCTGTCGCATCCAGCGACGCTCGCTTCGCCGCCTCCGGCATCAACGTGGGGCTGTTCTGCAGCACGCCGGGCGTGGCGATCGCGCGCAATGTGCCACGCAAGAAGGCGATGGAAATGCTGCTGACGGGCGACTTCATCGACGCGCATACGGCGCTCGCCCAGGGGCTTGTGAACCAGGTCGTTGCGCCCGATGCGCTTGACGAGGCAGTGCAATCGCTTGCAGCAAAGATCCTGTCCAAGCCCAGGGTTGCCATCGCAGATGGCAAGCGCGTGTTCTACGAGCAGATCGAGGTCGACACCGAGGCGGCTTACTCGATCGCTGCCGACGAAATGACGCGCAACCTTTTCGCTGCGGACACCCGTGAAGGCATCGACGCGTTCCTTCAGAAGCGGCCGCCTCGCTGGTCCTGATTGCGCTTCCCACAGGCTTCGCGAAGGGTTGCGCCGGAAACCCGGCGACGGCTCCGGAGTCTCACCCTCCGCAGCTTGGCTGCACATGGCCGGAGTCGCCCATGACCAGGTTCTCGATTCTTTCGGCGGTCGCCGTTACTGTTCTTGCCCTGCCGGCGTCGGCATTCGCCGGCGGTTCGAATTACGCAGTCGCGCCGGGCGCACGCCCCGGCTACTCCGGGCAGGTAACCGAATGGCCCGTGCCCACGCCAGAGTTTGCGCGTGATCCCGCTGCCGCGCCCGATGGTTCGATCTACATCGCCGTCATGCACGGCAACAAGATTGCGCACTTCGACCCAAGAACCCGCACCTTCAAGGAATGGGATCTGCCGTCGGGAGCCCGGCCCCACGGACTGCTCGTGGACAGGCAAGGCATCGTCTGGTACACGGGCAACGGCAACGGCACCATCGGGCGCCTCCATCCCGCAACTGGAAAGGTCACCGAGTTCAAGACACCTTCCGGCGGCGGCGGACCGCACACGCTCGTCATCAGCGATGACGGCAGCACCATCTGGTTCTCCATGCAGAGCGGCGACAAGGTCGGCCGACTCGATACGAAGACGGGGACGATCAAGGAATACCCAAGCTCGGGCGGTCCCTACGGCATCGCGCTCGATCGCCAGGGGAACGTCTGGTATTGCCGCATGGCGGACGATCGCCTCGGGCGCATCGACGCCAAAACCGGCGCTGTCACGGAGGTTGCCGTCCCGGCCGGCAGCCGGCCGCGGCGCATGGCCACCGCGCCGGACGGCAGCATCTGGGTCACCTACTACGGCACCAACAAGCTCGGGCAGCTCGATCCCGCAGCGGGGAGAATCGTGAAGGAGTATCCGCTCCCTGCCGGCTCACGCGGCGGCGCGTATGCGGTAACTGTCGACGGCGCCGGCATCGTCTGGGCGAACGAGATCAACACCGACACGATCGTGCGCTTCGATCCGAAAAGCGGCGAGATGAAGGTGGTGGCCCTGCCCTCGAAGAACGAGGGCATCCGCAAGATGGTTGTCGATGCGAACGGGAAGCTCTGGTACATGGGGTCCCACAGCGGAAAGCTGGGTGTGGTGGAGTGACCCGATGAACCGCAACGTCAGCGTCGTGCCTCCGAATCTCCCAATCCCCGTCGACGACGGTGCCTGCGATCATTTGCCCGGCGCGCTGCTCCCTTCCATCGAGCTCGCGGCGACGTCCGGCAACCGTGTCAATCTCGCGGCGGTTCCGGGAACGGTCGTCCTCTACTGCTACCCAAGAACCGGTCGCCCAGATCAGGCGCTGCCGGCCGGCTGGGACCAGATCCCCGGCGCGCGCGGCTGCACCCCGCAGTCCTGCTCTTTCCGCGACCATCAGGACGAGCTGCTTGCGCTCGGTGCGCGCGTGTTCGGTCTCAGCAGCCAGACCACCGAATACCACCAAGAAGCCGTCGCGCGCCTGCACCTGCCGTTCGAGTTGCTGAGCGACACTTCGCTCGACTTCGCCCGCGCCCTCAAGCTGCCGCTTCTCGAAGTCGACGACATGGTCCTGATCAAGCGCGTCACCCTCATCGTGGAGGACGGCAGGATCGCCAAGGTCTTCTATCCCGTTTTCCCGCCGGACCGGAATGTCGACGACGTGCTCGCCTGGCTGCGCGATCGCCGGCAAACCTCGTAGCAAAGGCATGATGCGGAGGGCGTTCGGCGGGATCGTCGGGGTCACCCTAACCCTGCTCGCGGCTGCGGCGAACGCGGACGAATTGCTGTGGGCTGCGCTCAAGGAGGGCGGCCACGTGATCCTGATCCGCCATGCGACCACGGATCCCGGTACGGGCGATCCACCGGGTTTCAAGCTCGGCGACTGCAGCACCCAGCGCAATCTCAGCGAGGCAGGGCGGATCGAGGCGCGCCGGATCGGCGACGCCTTCGCGCAGCGGTCGATCCCCGTCGGCGAGGTACGATCGTCGCGCTGGTGCCGCTGCCTCGACACCGCGCGGATCGCATTTGGAAGCGCGCAGCCGTGGGCAATGCTCGATTCGCTGTTCGCCGACCCCGCCCGGGAGGCGGAACGGACCGCAGCCGTGAAGGCGTTCGTGCTGGATTACGAGCGCGGGGCCAACGCGATCCTCGTCACCCACGCCCGGAACATTGCCGCGCTGGTCGGGTCAGCACTCGCGCAGGGCGAGATGGTGATCCTGAAGTCAGATCACGATCGGGTGAAGGTCCTAGGACGCCTGAAGGCAGATTGAGTCGGGCTAAAGGGTCTAGCTGCGGGGGGTCGCGAGCCTCCGGCGCACGCGCATCCCGGTCGCGCCTTCCTTGAATTCGATGCCAGTAAAGCTGCCCGCGAGAGGGCAGCGACCTTCGATGCACGGGTGATCGCGCGCGCACTCTGCTCGGGTCTGGTCGAGGAGCACGATTTCGCGGCACACGGGGCAGAAAGCGAGGGGCGAGTCGATCACGGCGGCATACCCTCCCTGCAGAGAAAAAGATGAAGCATAGTCCCGCGCAGGGTACGGATCTCTTACAGCTACAGCCGAAATTCGAATTAGCAAATGGGGGCAGCGCCCCCGAAGCACTCCGTCTTGTAACGCTTCCGAGACGAATCTGAAGGTCGGTCGGGATTCAGCGGACCCGCGGGGGGTGGTGCTATTTCGCTGTCGGCTTGCCGTTTGACCGGCGCGTCGGCATGCCCTTCGCACCTTCCTTGAACTCGATGCCCGTGAAATCCGATTCGAGCGGGCAGTGCGGCTCGCTACAGTCGTGCTCGCGCGCGCACTCTTTCCGCGTCTGGTCGAGCAGGATGGGTTGCTTGCAGATGGGGCAGACCGCGATGGGGCAATCGAGCATGGTGACCTCCCTTGGGCCGACAGATAATATTCAGTATAGGTCGTCGCGACAGATTGCGACGACAGCCGCGGTGCCTACGGTTGAGCCAGCGAGCACTCGACCTTCAGCTGGTCACAAACCCGCAGGATGCCTTCCACGACGAGTGACGTTCCGCTCGGCGTACCCGGCGGGGCGCCGGACGAGGCAACCAGCAGTTCGGAGTACCCCTTCTTCAGCGGGGTAACCTGAATTTCGCCCTGTCGCTGCGCATCATGAAAGTTGACGGAGAGGCTGGCGTCATTCCTTCCCGAAACGGTGATCTGCGGATTGTTCTGCAATCGGTCCACCACCGTTCTGTAGACCTTCTCCGCGTCGGCGTTGAGCACGACCGTGGCAACGTCGTATCCCGGCCGCGTCCCGTCGTGGGGCTGGCTGACCGAGCGCACGGCGCCGATCGCCTTCCGGCCGAGCAAGACCCATTGCGCCTCGGCGCCGCCCGTTGCCAGAAGGAGCATGGCGGACATCAGCAGGACGCGCAGCCAAACGCTCTTCACCATCGACATGCAGACCCCACTCTCATCTTTAGCGACATCGAATCCGTCGGTGCACCCATACCACCCCAGGATTCCTCAGGTGCGGCAATGTCGCGGCGAAGCTCACCTGACGCACTTGCACGATGCCGGAACGACTTCGCTCTTCGGATTGCTCACTCCGGGGCGCGTGAATTCGTAGGTCCGGTAACCGTCGGCCTGACACTTCTGCGCGCATGCCCGCTCTTGGTCCTTCATGCTCGGCGACCGCAAGCTGTGAACAAAGGCGAGGATAATGACAAGGATGGTGAGGATGAACAAGACGGTACGCACGGTCCACTGCTCGACTCCAACTACCAAATGTCCGCTCCGCTACTCCCTGGCACCTCTGTGAGCAGGGAGCCCCGATAATAGCCCGGCTCGGAGTCTTCGATGGAAACCGCGCCCACCGCCTTCGCATAGAATTCCGGCGCGCCCGCCCACCCGATCACCGCGTAGGCGTAGCGCTCCGCCTTCATGGCATGCAGACAACTCAGCAGCAACGCCGAACCGATGCCCCGCGCGCGCCGGTCCGGGTGCACGGCTTCGGGGCCGAACATGCCTTTGGCCACCGTGTCGTAGCAAGCGAACCCGACGAGCAGTTCAGGGGGGAGATCGTACGCACTTCCACCCCCGGCACCCCGGGTCTGTTTCTCGACGGCAAGAAAGCACGTGACCGGACGTTGCTCGATCGCGACCTCGCACCAAGTCGCGATCGAGTCGGAGAAATGCCGGCGCGCCCATTCAGCCACGACCCGCTTCTCCGTCGGCTGCGCCTGCCGGATCTCGACGCCGCGCGAGGCAAGCTCGGCCAGGAGCGGCGCGACCTCCGGCAGTGCGTAGAGCTTCACCAGCATGTCGGACATATCTGCTCATGGCCCGTCCACTTCGATGCGACGAGCCGGCTCCGGATTCGATGATACAGGCGCAAGGCAGGATTGGGCGGCGCTCGCCTCGTTGCACGTCGCGACCCTGCGCAGCGCGCTTCCGTGAGAAAATGATGAAAGAATTATGACATCCGCCGGCCATTGGCGCTGGCGTTCCTCTACTCACCCAGAAAACGGACGATATCCGATGTTTGGACGGCTGATGCCGCGAGAGCGGCGCTTCTATGACTTGTTCAACGCCCACGCCGAGCACATCGTGCGCGGCAGCCGCGAACTCGAGGCACTCATGTCCAATCTCGACGAGATGGAAACGCGAACGCACAACATCGACGAGATCGAGCGCGCGGCGGACAAGGTGACCCACGACACGATCCGTCTCCTGCATCGCACCTTCATCACGCCGCTCGACACCGACGACATCCGCGGCCTCATCAACGCGATGGATGACATCCTGGACTTGATCCAGAGCGTCTCCGAATCACTCCATCTGTACGATATCCGCCGCGTCACGCCGGATGCACAGCAGCTCGCGCAGATCTGCCGGGCATGCGCGGAACGCGTGCAAACGGCCGTCGCAGCGCTCGCGCAGATAAAGGACCCCGAAGGTCTGCTCAAGATCTGCCACGAGATCGACCGCCTGGAGTCGGATGCCGACCGCGTCATGCGCTCGGCCATGTCGCGCCTCTTCCGCGACGAGTCGGACGTGCGCCAGGTGCTGAAACTCAAAGGGATCTATGAACTGCTGGAAGCGGTCACCGACCGCTGTGAGGACGTAGCGAACATCGTCGAAGGCATCGTGCTCGAAAGCGCCTGAGAAGCACGATGGACGCTTCGACGATGACGATCTGGACGCTGGTTCTGCTGGTTGGGCTTGCGCTCGCTTTCGACTTTCTGAACGGCTTTCACGACGCGGCGAATTCCATCGCCACCGTCGTGTCCACGGGTGTGCTGAAGCCGCACCAGGCGGTGATGCTCGCCGCGTTCTTCAACGTGGTCGCATTGGGCGTATTCCAGCTGAAGGTCGCGTCCACAGTCGGCAAAGGCATCATCGACACCAGTATCGTGGACCAGTACGTCGTGTTCGGCGCGCTGTGCGGGGCAATCGTGTGGAATCTGATCACATGGTGGGTCGGGTTGCCGTCGAGCTCCTCCCACGCCCTCATCGGCGGCCTGGTCGGAGCGGGGCTCGCGAAGGCGGGGATCGGCTCGCTCGTGATGAGCGGCATCCTGAAGACGATCGCCTTCATCGTCATTTCGCCGGTCCTGGGTTTCGTGCTCGCGTCGATTCTGATGGTCATCGTGGCGCGGCTCTTCTTCCGCTCGACGCCGTGGCGCGTCGACCGCTGGTTTCGGCGGCTGCAGCTCGTATCCGCTTCCCTCTACAGCCTCGGTCACGGCGGCAACGACGCCCAGAAGACGATCGGCATCATCTGGATGCTGCTCATCGCGGCGGGCAGGAGCAGCACACAGGAGGCGGTTCCGACGTGGGTCATCTTTTCCTGCTATATCTGCATCGGACTGGGAACGCTGTTCGGCGGCTGGCGCATCGTAAAAACCATGGGCACGCGAATCACCAAGCTCAAGCCAGTGGGCGGATGTTGCGCCGAGACCGGAGGCGCCATCACGCTCTTCCTCGCCACCGGGCTCGGCATTCCGGTCTCAACGACGCACACCATCACCGGTGCCATCGTGGGCGTAGGCGCTACGCAGCGCCCGGGAGCGGTTCGCTGGGCGGTAGCGGGCAACATCGTCTGGGCCTGGCTGCTCACCATCCCCTGCTCCGCCGTGATGGCCGCACTGGCGTGGTGGATCGGACGGCAGCTGCTCTAAATCGCGATTCGATAGCGTCTACGGTCGTCTTCCCGCTATATTTGGCTTGCTTGGGAGGGACGTCAAATGGGCGCACGTGAGGAACGTTCACAAGGTCTCAGCTCCGCGCGCGACGGGACGGACTCCGATCCGATCGAGACGAGAGAGTGGGTCGAGTCCCTGGAAGCGGTCGTGCGCAGCTCCGGCAATGAGCGCGGACTGTTCCTGCTGCAGCAGCTCGAGGAACAGGCCCAGCAACTGGGCATCATCACCCACGTCCAACCGTACTCTGCCTATCGCAACACGATTCCGCTGGAAAGCCAAGGCGCGTACCCCGGCGACCTCGCGATCGAGGAGCGCATCACTTCGATCATCCGCTGGAATGCGCTGGCGATGGTGGTACGCGCCAATCAGGCGTACGGAGAGCTGGGTGGACATATCGCGAGCTACGCCTCGGCAGCCGAGATCTTCGAGGCCGGCTTCAACCATTTCTTCCGCGCCGCGAATGACACCCACGGCGGCGACCTCGTTTTCTTCCAGCCGCACTCGGCGCCCGGCATCTACGCGCGCGCCTTTCTGGAAGGTCGCTTGAGCGAGGAACAACTCGCGAACTATCGACAGGAGGTCGGTGGCAAGGGCCTGTGTTCGTATCCGCATCCCTGGCTGATGCCGGATTTCTGGCAGTTCCCCACTGGCTCAATGGGCCTGGGGCCGATCAGCGCAATCTATCAAGCGCGCTTCATGCGCTATCTGGAGCACCGCGGACTAGCTGACATGGGTGACCGTCACGTCTGGGGAGTCTTCGGTGACGGTGAGATGGACGAGCCGGAGTCGGTCGGCGCACTGACCTTCGCCACGCGCGAGCGGCTCGACAATCTGACCTTCATCATCAACTGCAACCTGCAGCGTCTCGACGGTCCCGTGCGCGGCAACGGGCAGATCATCCAGGAGCTGGAGTCGCTCTTCAACGGGGCTGGCTGGAACGTGATCAAGGTGCTGTGGGGGTCGGACTGGGACATTCTCTTCGCGCGCGACGAGACGCACGCGCTGCTGCGCGCCTTCGCCGACACCCCGGACGGTGAGTTCCAGACACTGGGGGCCAACGACGGCCACTACAACTTCGAGCGCTTCTTCAGTCGCGCGCCCGAACTGCGGCAGCTCGTCGCCCACATGGGCGAAGCCGAGATCGATGCGTTGAAACGCGGTGGCCACGACCTGCGCAAGCTGCACGCAGCATTCGCTGCTGCACGCGAGCACCGAGGCCGCCCTACGGTGATCCTCGCCAAGACCAAGAAGGGTTACGGCATGGGGGACGCGGGCGAGTCACGCATGACCTCGCACCAGGCGAAGAAGCTCGATATCGACGCGCTCAAGGCCTTCCGCGACCGCTTCGGCCTGCCGCTCTCCGACGACGACGTCGCCAATCTGCGCTTCTACCGTCCGGCAGACGGCAGTCTCGAAATCGCATATCTCCGCGACCGGCGCAAAGCGCTCGGCGGATTCATGCCCAGGCGCCGGCGCGAGGCACCTGCCGTTTCGATCCCGCCGCTCTCGGACTACGCCCAGTTCGCCCTGCAGGCGGATGGCAAGGAGATGTCGACCACCATGGCGGCGGTGCGCATGTTCGGCAATCTCCTCAAGGACAAGACGCTCGGCCCGCGCATCGTGCCGATCGTGGCCGACGAGGCGCGCACGTTCGGCATGGCCAATCTTTTCCGCCAGGTCGGCATCTACTCGTCGGTGGGACAGCTCTACGAACCGGAGGATGCCGGTTCGATGCTCTACTACCGCGAGACCCGGGATGGCCAGCTGCTCGAGGAAGGCATCACCGAGGCGGGCGCGGTTTCTTCGTGGGTCGCCGCCGCCACGTCCTACAGCGTCCACGGCATTCCGACGTTGCCGTTCTACATCTACTACTCCATGTTCGGCTTCCAGCGCGTCGGAGATCTGATCTGGGCGGCCGCGGACCAGCGGGCGCGCGGCTTCCTGATCGGCGCGACAGCGGGCCGCACGACGCTCGGTGGCGAAGGACTGCAGCATCAGGACGGCTCCAGTCACGTGATCGCCGCGACGATTCCGAACTGTCGAGCGTACGATCCTGCGTTCGCCTGCGAACTCGCGGTAATCATGGATCACGGCATGCGCCAGATGATGGAGCGCCGAGAGGATGTCTTCTATTACCTGACGGTGATGAACGAGAACTACGCCCAGCCGTCGCTACCCGTCGGCGTCGAGCAGCAGATCATCAAGGGCATGTACCGGTTTGGCAAGCGAGAGGTCGACGCGGCCAAGGGCAAGGTACGTCTGCTCGGCTCGGGCACCATCCTGCGCGAGGTGATTGCGGCTGCGGATCTGTTGGCCCAGGACTGGCAGGTGGACGCCGAGATCTGGAGCGTGACGAGCTTCAGCGAGCTTGCTCGCGAAGCGCGCGAGATCGAGCGCTGGAACCGGCTGCATCCGGAGCAGAACGTTCGCCGCAGCCACGTCGAAGAATGCCTCGCTGGTGAGGCACCCGTGATCGCGGCAACCGACTACGTACGCGCGTATCCGCAGTTGATCGCTTGCTATGTGGATGCGCGCTTCGTCGCGCTCGGCACCGACGGATTCGGTCGCAGCGACACGCGATCCGCGCTGCGTGGTTTCTTCGAAGTCGATCGTCACCAGATCGCCCTCGCCGCGCTCGATGCGCTGGTGCGTGAGGGTGCGCTCCCACGCGC
>JBEVOI010000176.1:0-8640 GCA_040507665.1 Burkholderiales bacterium | reverse complement strand
CGGTCTTGCGGATGCCGGTTTCGAAAGTTTCCTGCGGACGCCAACCCAGCTCGCGCTCGGTCTTGGTGGCGTCGATAGCGTACCGGCGGTCGTGCCCAGGACGATCCTTCACAGGGGTAATTAGCGACGCATGGGGTTTCATCGGAGACGCATCGCTCAATTCGTCGAGGATCGTGCATAGGGCGTGAATCACCTCGAGGTTGGTCTTTTCGTTCCAACCGCCGATGTTGTAGGTCTCGCCTAAACGCCCCCGCTCCAGAACGATGCGAATCGCGGCGCAGTGATCGCCCACGTAAAGCCAGTCGCGAACCTGCCTGCCATCGCCATACACGGGTAGCGGCAAGCCCTGCAGCGCATTGTTGATCATCAGCGGAATGAGCTTTTCGGGAAACTGGAATCGGCCGTAGTTGTTGGAGCAATTCGTGGTGACAGTCGGCAGACCGTAGGTGTGGCAGTAAGCGCGCACCAGGTGGTCGGACGCCGCTTTTGACGCGGCGTACGGGCTGTTCGGCGCATAGGCCGTGGTCTCCGCGAAGGGGGGGTCCTGCGGCCCCAAGGTGCCGTACACCTCGTCGGTCGAGACATGCAGAAACCGGAACCGGCCTCGTTCGTCCGTCTCGAGCCCAGCCCAATAGGCGCGAGCCTCCTCGAGAAGACTGAAGGTGCCACCGATGTTCGTCTCGACAAAGTCCCCAGGGCCGTGGATCGAGCGGTCGACGTGGCTCTCCGCCGCGAAATGGACGATCGCCCGGGGCCGGTACTCCCCGAGCAGCCGCTCCACCAGCATGCGGTCGTTGATGTCTCCGCGGACAAAAACATGGTCGGATCTGCCCTGCAGGCTTTGAAGGTTGCCGAGGTTGCCGGCGTAGGTCAGCTTGTCCAGATTGACGACGGGCTCACCGGATTGAGCCAGCCAGTCGAGTACGAAGTTGGAGCCGATGAATCCGGCGCCACCGGTCACGAAGAGGGTCATTCGGGGAAGGGGGAACCTTGTTGATGGCCTCTGGAGAGGCAAGCCACGCATCTTTTTATATTTTATCAGGAAAGATTGCACCGCACTGGGAGGCGGCTACCAAGCCCCGTTGCGGCCGACGCGCGGCGAGCGCTAGAGAACACCCCCGGTTCGCTGGCCGAGCCCGATGCCGCCGTGCTAACGTCACGGCTGCCAAGCTCCCCAGTCGCCACGTTGCTCCTTCCCCCGCATTCCCAGGCTGGCCCGCGGTCCCACGTAGCGCCGGAATTGCCTGCCTACGCGGCTGTCGAGCCTGACGCCTGCGCCGGCCACGATCGGACGGGCGCGCAATGACGCGCATCCTGCTCGTGAAAACGTCTTCCATGGGCGATATTGTCCACGCGCTGCCGGTCATCGCGGACATTCATGCCGTGCGGCCCGGCTCCGAGGTCCACTGGCTGGTCGAGGAGCCGTTCGGTGCGCTGCCCCGCATGCATCCCGGGGTGAGCCGCGTGATCGCCGTGGCATTCCGGCGCTGGCGCGGTCGCCCCTTCGCCGCCGCCACCTGGCGCGAGGTCGAGATGTATCGGCACGAACTGCGCGAGCCGCACGATTTCGTCATCGATGCGCAGGGGCTCACGAAGAGCGCGCTGCTCGCCCTGCCCGCGAAGGGGCTGCGCTGCGGCTACGCGTGGGGCAGCGGCCGCGACGACTTCGCATCGGTGTTCTACCAGCGCAAGCTCAAAGTGTCGTTGGGACTGCATGCAGTCGAGCGTAACCGCCAACTCGTCGCGCAGACTCTGGGGTACACCGTGCCCGCGACCCTCGACTATGGGATTCGCGTTCCCACGCTGGAAGGCTTTCCCGAACTGCACGATTTATCCGCCCGCCGCTACGCAGTTCTGCTCCACGCCACCAGCCGCCCCGAAAAACTGTGGCCGGAGGAAAGCTGGATTGCATTGGGCTCGCACTTGCGGGCACGGGGCATACGTGCGGTTCTGCCGTGGGGCGACGCGAATGAACTCACTCGAAGCGAGCGACTCGCGCGGGTCATCGCCGATGCATGGGTGCCGCCGCGCCTTGGCCTGGAAGCGCTCGCGGCGCTGTTCGGCGGCTCTCGCGCAGTGATCGGAGTGGATACCGGGCTCACCCACCTCGCGGCCGCGGTGGGGCGCCCCACTGTGGGTCTTTACTGCGCCACCGAGCCGGGCCTCACCGGCGTCTATGGGTCGCCCGTAGCGGTAAACCTAGGCGGGATGGGAACGCCACCGACCGTCAGCAAGGTCATCGAAGCGCTGGACCGCATCGCGCCGCCATGAGCCTCGCGCGGCTGATCTATTCGACGCTCTTCACCCTGCTCGTGCCTCTGATCCTGCTGCGGTTGGTCTGGCGGGCCCGACGCCAGCGCGGCTACCTCCGCCACGTCGGCGAGCGCTTCGGCTCCTATCCACCGGCGCCCGACAAACCGGTGATCTGGATCCACGCGGTGTCGGTGGGCGAGACCCGCGCTGCGCAGCCGCTGGTCGAGGCGTTGCAGGTGCGCTTTCCGGGGCACGCCATCCTGCTCACCCACATGACTCCGACTGGCCGCGAGACGAGCGAGCAGCTCTTCGGCGACCGTGTGCTCCGCTGCTACGTGCCGTACGACCTTCCCTTCACGGTGCGTGCCTTTCTCGAGCACTATCGCCCGACAGTCGCGCTCATCCTGGAAACCGAGGTGTGGTTCAACCTCGTGCATGCCTGCGCTCGCCGCGGTGTGCCGTTGTACCTCGTCAACGCGCGGCTCTCGGAACGGTCGGCCCGGGGATACGGTTCATTCCCGTCCCTTTCCCGCCCGGCATTCGCAGCCTTCGCCGCCCTCGGCGCGCAGACCAAGGCCGATGCCAAGCGCCTGCGGGCGCTCGGCGCCGAGCACGTGGTCGTGACTGGAAATCTCAAGTTCGACATCACGCCTCCCGAGAGTGCGAGAGCGCTCGGGGCGACGCTCCGGGACATGTTCGGACGCAGCCGCCCGCTGCTGCTGCTCGCGAGTACAAGGGACGGCGAGGAGGCGATGCTCCTCGACGCCTGCGAGCAGATCGACCTGCCCGACCTGCTGATCGCACTCGTACCCCGCCACCCGCAGCGGTTCGACGAGGTGGCGATGCTGCTGGAGAAGCGCGGCCTGCGCTACCAGCGGCGCAGTCTCGGCGAGCCGGTGCACCCGCTTGCGCGGGTAGTCCTCGGTGACAGCATGGGAGAGATGTTCGCTTACTACCACGCTGCGGACGTGGCCTTGGTTGGCGGCAGCTTCCTGCCTTACGGCGGGCAGAACCTGATCGAAGCGTGCGCAGTGGGCACGCCGGTGATCATCGGGCCGAGCACATTCAACTTCGCGGAAGCTGCGCGGCGCGCGGTCGAGGCCGGCGCAGCCGTGCAGGTGATGGAACTGGACGAGCTGCCGCAGGAGGCGACGCGGCTGCTCAAGGATGCGACGACGCGGGAAGCGATGGGCCGCGAGGGCATCTTTTTCGCCCGCGCGCACCGGGGCGCAACGCAGAAGACCCTTGCGCTGCTCGACTTCAGCGCTGCGCCCGGGCCGGACCGTTCTCGGTGACGATCAGGTCCACGTACTGGTCCCTCGCCCCCATCGGCACCGATTCGATGACCTGCGCCGAGAACGTTGCGGCGACACGGGGCGTCGCAGCTGGCAGAGCGACGAGTAGCCGGTCGTAGAAGCCACCGCCATATCCCAGCCTGCCGCCACGCGCATCGAAGCCGAGGCCCGGAACCAGCGCGAAGTCGATAGTCTCCGGGGAAACCAGCTCGCAGCGCATAGGGGACGGCTCACGGATGTCCCACACTCCCGGCGCGAGCTGGTTCTCGAGGTCCTCAACCAGGTACAGATCCAGGCGGCGCTCGGCGCGGTTCACCCGGGGAAGAACGAGCGCCTTGCCGTCCGCACGCACGCGCCGCGCGAAGGTATCCGTATCGAACTCGGCGCCCATGGACATGTAGGCGAGCACTGTCTCCGCCTGGCGATACTCTGGGAGCGCGAGAAGCATTTCGGTGATTCGGCGGCTGAACGCCGCACGGTCGGAGGCAGGGAGAGCTTCCCGCTTCGCGCGCAGGGATAGGCGCAAACTGCCCTTGGCGTCCCCGATCAGCGAATCCGGCCGTTGATCCACTCGTTGACCGCGACGACGTCGTTCTCGGTCAGCTGACCAACCGCCGCCTTCAACCGGAACAGGTTGAGCACCGTGTTGAAGAGCGCCTGGGCGAGATCCCGCTGGGCGGAGAACAGCAGCTGCTGCGCGTTCAGCACGTCGACCTCGGTTCGCACGCCGACCTCCTGGCCGAGCTTGGTGGAGTCCACCTGGCTTTGCGTCGAGACGACGGCGGTGCGCAGCGCCTGGGTCTGCGCGATGCCGCTGTTGAGCCCAAGGAAGGCTTGCCGCGTCGACTGGGCGACGATGCGACGGGCAGTCTCCAGATCCTGCTTCGCCTTCTCCTGGTTCGAGATCGCCTGCCGCACGCGGGATTCGACTGCCCCGCCCTGGTAGATGGGAATCGCGAGCTGCACGCCCACCGACGCGATATCGCCGTTGAAGCCTTGGGTGGCAAACGCGCTGCCCAGACTATTTTCGCTCCTGCCGTAGGAGGCCACTGCGTCGAGGGTCGGGTAATGACCGGCCCGCTGCAACTCGACCTGCTGCTGCGCTAAGGTCAGCGCAGCGGTCGCCTGCCGTACATCGAGGCTGGTCGCATAGGCTTCCTCGACCCAGGCATCAATTTTGTTGGGCTGGGGCGGTTTCAGCTCGATTCCCCGTGGCGGTTGCACGAGAGACGGTGCAGGCTTGTTGATGATCCGCTCCAGCGCATCGCGCTTCACGGCAAGATCGTTTTGCAGGACGATCTCCTGGGAAACCACCAGGTCGTAGCGAGCCTGAGCTTCATAGGTATCGACGATGGTAGCCGTGCCGACCTCGAAGTTGCGTTTCGCCTGTTCGAGCTGCTGCGCAATTGCCCTCTTCTGCGCCTCGTTGACCTCGAGGTTCACCTCCGCCAGCAGCACTTCGAAATAGGCTTGGGCGACTCTCAGGATCAGGTCCTGGCCCGCAAGGGCGAACTGCGCCTCGCTTTGGGTGATCTGGGTCCGGGATTGCTGGTACTGCACCAGGTTCTGCATGCGGAAGAGCGGCTGCGTCAGGCTGACGCCGAGGAACAGCGAGTCGAACTGCTGGTTCGGCGTATTCCGGAAGTCGCGGTTATTGAACTGATAGTTACCGGAAACGTTGACGTTCGGCAGCAAGAGCGCCCGCCCCTGGACGACCGTCTCCTGCCCCGCCTGCCATGAAGCCCGCGCCGCAGCGTACGCGGAGTCCTGCACGAGGGCGTCCCGGTAGATCTGGAGCAGGTCCGCCCCTTGGGCGAGTCCGGCGGCAGCCACAAGCAGCAGCGTCACCAGCGATCGAGTCAGACGAGTCAAGCGCATCCGTTCAGTAGCGGGGCATGGCGGGATCGACCTGCAGCGCCCATTGGTTTAGGCCGCCCTGGAGATTGTAAACGCGGTCGAATCCGGCCTTCTCAAGAAACAAGGCAATCTGCTGGCTGCGTCCGCCATGGTGGCAGATCACCACGATGTCGCGGTCTTTTGGCAGCTCTTCGGAGCGGGCGGGAATCGATGCCATGGGTATCGGCTCGGCACCCTCGATGTGGCAAAGGGCGTACTCCCAAGGCTCGCGGACATCAAGCAGGTAAGGGCCGGAACGGTCGCCATCGGCTAGCCAGCTCTTCAGGCCGGTGGGACTCAACTGCTGCATGTCAGAAAACGAAGCGGGCGGGATGCGGCGCGTTGCGCAGCGGTGTGACGCTGGTTTCGAACAGCGTGACGGAGTTGAAGACGCCTTCACCCACGCGGGTAATGAGGATCGCCTCCATCACGGGCGAGTCGCCGACGATGGCGAAGAGGCGGCCGCCGGGGGCAAGACTCTCCTGGAAGGCGGCGGACAACTCCGGCACCGAGCCGGTGAGCACGACCACGTCGTAGGGACCGTGTCCAGGCCATCCGCGAGCCGCGTCGCCTTCTTCCAGCGTGACGTTGGAGATGCCGTGGGCGGCAAGCTTGCGGCCTGCCTCGGCCACGAACTGCGGCACGATTTCCACGCTGTAGACATGCGCTCCACGCCGCGCCAGCAGGGCCGTGAGGTAGCCGCTCCCGGTGCCCACCTCGAGTATGCGATCGGTGGGCTTGATCGCAACCTCCTGGACGATGCGGGCTTCGAGCTTGGGCGCCAGCATCACCTCGCCGAGCCCGAGCGGAATCTCCATATCCACGAATGCGAGCGCCTGATAGCTATTCGGCACGAAGTCCTCTCGCCTGACCTCGAGCAAGAGGTCGAGCACCTGCTGATCCAGCACGTCCCATGGGCGGATCTGCTGCTCGACCATGTTGTAACGGGCCTGCTCGATGTTCATGGCGGTTCCGCAACGGCGCAAATATCCACGGGGGTTGGATAATAACATGGGCCCCGCGCCTCCGCAGCGCCGCAACCGGACCCTCTCGCCCTGCGCAGGCACTTGAAGCGGCGAGGACTTTCCGCTAGGGTGCGAAGTCTGCGTAGGGGTCCTGGGGAAACCTAAACCCGGGTGAGACAAACCCTTTGAACCTGTCCGGGTAATGCCGCCGTAGGGAAACGTAGTCTCGCCTACCTTCGCTCCCCGGAACTTCCCTTGGAGGGAGCATGAACGCCAATCCCAAGTTCGTCGCCGCCACCGCCCACGTCGATGAAGCGGCCATCCAGGCGCTTCCTCAATCGCGCAAGGTTTACGTTGATGGATCGCGTCCGGACCTCTGCGTGCCGATGCGCGAAATCTCCCAGTCGGACACACCCGCCTCCTTCGGCGCGGAGAAGAATCCGCCGATCTACGTGTACGACACGTCCGGCCCCTACACCGACCCTGCCGCGAAGATCGACATTCGTGCGGGCCTTCCTGCGCTGCGTGCGCGATGGATCGAGGAGCGGGGTGACACGGAGGCGTTGGCCGGCCCGACGTCGCACTACGGTGTCGAGCGGCTGCGCGACCCCCGGCTTGCGGAGATGCGCTTCAACCTCAAGCGCACACCGCGCCGGGCGAAAGCGGGCCGGAACGTCTCGCAGATGCACTACGCGCGGGCCGGCATCGTCACGCCCGAGATGGAATTCATCGCCATCCGCGAGAACCAGCGACGCGATCTGCTCGGCGATCTGATCACACGCCAGCATCCGGGCGAATCGTTCGGCGCGTCGATCCCGAAGTTCATCACGCCGGAGTTCGTCCGCAAAGAGGTCGCGCGTGGCCGCGCCATCATCCCGGCCAACATCAACCATCCTGAGAGCGAGCCGATGATCATTGGCCGCAACTTCCTGGTGAAGATCAACGCCAACATCGGCAACTCGGCGCTCACCTCCGGCATCGCGGAAGAGGTCGAGAAGATGACCTGGTCCATCCGTTGGGGCGGCGACACCGTGATGGACCTCTCCACCGGCCGCCATATCCACGAGACGCGCGAGTGGATCATCCGCAACTCGCCGGTGCCCATCGGCACGGTGCCAATCTACCAGGCGCTGGAGAAGGTCGACGGCCGCGCCGAGGATCTGACGTGGGAGATCTTCCGCGACACCCTGATCGAGCAGGCGGAGCAGGGCGTCGATTACTTCACCATCCACGCCGGCGTGCGACTGCCCTTCATCCCCATGACGGCGAAGCGCATGACCGGCATCGTCTCGCGCGGCGGGTCGATCATGGCGAAGTGGTGTCTTGCCCACCACAAGGAGTCGTTCCTCTACACGCAGTTCGAGGAGATCTGCGAGATCATGAAGGCGTACGACGTGTCCTTCAGCCTCGGGGACGGACTGCGGCCGGGTTCCATCTACGACGCCAACGACGAGGCGCAGATCGCAGAGCTCCGGACCTTGGGCGAGCTCACCGACATTGCATGGAAGCACGACGTGCAGGTGATGATCGAGGGTCCGGGCCACGTGCCGATGCACCTGATCAAGGAGAACATGGACCTGCAGTTGAAGTATTGCAAGGAAGCACCGTTCTACACCCTCGGCCCCCTCACCACCGACATCGCGCCGGGCTACGACCACATCACCAGTGCCATCGGCGCGGCGATGATCGGCTGGTACGGCACCGCGATGCTCTGTTACGTGACGCCGAAGGAGCACCTCGGCCTCCCGGACAAGGACGACGTGAAGGACGGCATCATCGCCTACAAGATCGCCGCCCACGCCGCCGATCTTGCGAAGGGCCATCCCGGCGCGCAGATCCGGGACAACGCGCTTTCCAAGGCGCGCTTCGAGTTCCGCTGGGACGACCAGTTCAATCTCGGCCTCGATCCGGACAAGGCGAAGCAGTTCCACGATGAGACACTGCCCCAGGAGGGCGCCAAGCTCGCGCACTTCTGCTCGATGTGCGGACCGCACTTCTGCTCGATGAAGATCACGCAGGATGTGCGTGCCTATGCCGCGCAACGCGGATTCTCCGACGAGGAAGCATTGGCGCAGGGGATGGCCGAGCGGGCGCGCGAGTTCACTGCTCAGGGCGCGGAAATCTACCGCAAGGTCTGAAGCTGCAGCGCGCCCGCCGCTGAGGCGCAGTGCGCTGGCGACGCTCTAAGCTTGGTGTGTGGCGTGTCAACGATAGGAGAAAACGGAACATGG
>JBEVOI010000165.1:0-6715 GCA_040507665.1 Burkholderiales bacterium | reverse complement strand
TTCTTCCTGCAGCAGCTTGGCGCGTTCCTGAAGCGCCGTCACCTCGTCGGTGAGGAAGGCGAGGTCATCGGACACGGTCCGCAGCCACCCTGATACCCGCTCGCCCAGAGCCGAGTGGGGTCGCGCGAGCATTCGCTGCAGCGCTATACGTTCCGGGGCGAAACTCCGGCGCAGACGGGCGCAGATACGGCGTATGCGCCCGAGCTCCTCGCGTTGCTCAGTCACGCGGCCCCGCAGCACCTTGTCCTCGATGTCGTCGACCTGCTCGTTGATTTCCTCCACCAGTTGGCGCAGCGCCTCCATCCGCAATTCGAAGAGCTGCGCCATGAGATCGATCCCGCTTTCGGCGCGCAGGCCGCCGCGCACGGCTGAGCGAAGGTCGTCGGCGGTCTTGAGGGGGTGCCGTCGCGCGCTGATCAGGAGGCACTGGGTGGCATAGAGCCACAGCGTTGCGACCTCGGAAGGATCGGAATCCTTTTCGAACGTCAGGTCGTGGATCACGGCGATGAGGCCATCCCCAGCGGGCTCGATCCGGCAGCGCTCGTCGTGCCTCTCAATGGTCTCGCACAAGTTCTCGGGGAGGAGCTGCGCGTGGGTGATTCGTCGCCAGGTTCCGGCGTGGGCAAGATTGAAATGCAGCCAGGTTACCGATCCCGGTTCCTCAAGCGCCTCTGAAACCTCGGAGAATCGGATCTCGCGGAGCGGGCCGTCGCGCGGAAGGTGAAAGCCACAGATCAGGCCATCATCCTGGAGCGGCGTTGGCGGCGTGAATCGGGTTGTGGTGTCGAACGACTCTGTCGGCAATCGAGTTTGTCCCGGTCCGATAAATGTGAGGGCCTGGGGGCCGACTCTGCCTCCTTAGAATAAGGCATTCTGACGCTGGGCAATGTGACGCTTCGATGGGACACCGTCGAGGTCGAGGTAATAGTGGCTGCGGCAAACGCACCATTTCTGTGCGTTTTGGACCGTATCGTCCGTCTGTACTACGGCATGTAATAAAACGGTAACGACTGCAGCCTACCATTCCCTCATTCGCACTTATCCTTGGAGCAGGCTAATGCTGAAGGCCCATGCAGTATCATTTGCCGCCCCTGCGCTCGTCGCAGGCCTTCTGGCCCTCGGGGGGCATGTGGCTTTGGGTGCCGGTCCGATCGTGACGGTGGACGGCTCGAGCACCGTGTTCCCGATCACCGAAGCGGTGGCCGAAGAATTTCAGAAGGACAAGAAGGGGGCCGTGAGGGTGACCGTCGGCATATCAGGCACGGGTGGCGGCTTCAAGAAGTTCTGCCGCGGGGAGATCGACATCTCTGACGCATCGCGCCCGATCAAGAAATCGGAGATGGAAGAGTGCGCGAAGGCGGGAATCAAGTATTTCGAGTTGCCCATTGCCTACGATGCACTTACGGTCGTCATCCACCCCCAGAATACGTGGGCGAAAACCCTGACCGTTGCTGATCTGAAGAAGATGTGGGAGCCCGAAGCCCAGGGCAAGGTCACCAACTGGAACCAGGTACGCCCCGACTTCCCCGATATGCCGCTCAAACTTTACGGTCCGGGGACCGACTCCGGCACCTTCGAATACTTCACCGAAGCGGTGGTCGGGAAAGCCAAAGCGAGCCGCGCGGACTACACGGCGTCCGAGGATGACAACACGCTGGTGACCGGCGTTTCCCGGGACAAGGGCGGTCTTGGCTACTTCGGCTACGCCTACTACGCCGAAAACAGCAAGAAGCTCGGTGCCGCGAGCATCGACGGCGGCAAGGGTCCGGTCGCGCCCTCGAGCCAGACGGTGGAGGATGGGACCTACGTTCCGCTCGCCCGCCCGATTTTCATCTACGTCGCGGAAAAGTCACTCCAGAAGCCGGAGGTCAAGGAGTTCGTCGAGTTTTACATGAAGAACGCCGCGAAACTGGTGAAGGAAGTAAAGTACATTCCCCTGCCGTCGGGCATCTACACCGTCAATATCGAGCACCTGAACAAGAACAGGCTCGGTACTGTGTTCGGCGGCAAGTCCGACGTCGGTCTGAAAATCGAGGAGTTGGTCAAGAAGGAAGCGAGCCTCTAGCATTCGCAGGGGTCGACCGCAGGAGGGCGAAACTCGTGCCCTCCTGACCTACCCGTACAACTACAATACGGGAAACCGGAACATGGGTAACGGCACGGCCACTGTGAACGACGTCCAAACCTCCGCGTCCGCGCCGGATGCTGCCGCCATCGGTGGGTCCAGCCTGCGTCGGCGGGCCTCCAGCCATATCAAGGAAAAGTTGATCGAGTTCGCGCTGTTTCTAGCAGCGCTGTCCTCGGTTATTACCACGATCGCCATCGTGGTGATCCTGGTCGAGGAATCGGTGGTTCTCTTCCGGCACGTCCCGATCTGGGACTTCATCACCGGCACGGAATGGACGCCGCTCTTCGACAACCCGAAGTACGGCATTCTTCCGCTGCTCATGGGCACGCTGGTGACCTCGGCCATCGCGCTGCTCGTCGCGGTGCCCATGGGCACCATCCTGGCCATGTACCTGTCCGAGTTCGCGGGATTCGAGGCGCGCGAGATCGCAAAGCCTTTTCTCGAACTCCTGGCGGGCGTACCGACCGTTGTCTACGGCTACTTCGCGCTTCTGTTCGTAACGCCGATACTGCAGGTGCTTCTCCCGAACCTGCCGGGCTTCAACATGCTGAGCGCCGGTCTCGTGATGGGAATCATGATCGTTCCGTATGTGAGCTCGATCTGCGAGGACGCGATGCGGGCGGTGCCGATGGCGCTGCGCGAGGGCTCGTTCGCGATGGGTGCGACGCGTCTGCAGACGTCGGCCAAGGTGGTGGTTCCCGCGGCCTTCTCGGGCATCGCCGCCGCCTATATCCTGGGTGTCTCGCGCGCCGTCGGCGAGACCATGGTGCTCGCCATCGCCGCAGGGAACCAGCCCAACTTTACCCTCGACCCCATGGAGCCGGCCCAGACCATCACCGCGTACATCGTCGCTGTCAGTCTGGGCGATCTTCCCCATGGAAGTATCGGATATCAGACCATCTTCGCGGCCGGACTGACCCTGATGCTCATGACCCTGGGATTCAACATCGCGGGGCACTGGCTGCGGAGAAAGTATCGGGAGGCGTACTGACCGATGAGCATCGGGACCGAGAAAACCGCCGCAAGCCTGAACGAAATCCGTGCTCTCATCGCGAAGCATAAGCGGTGGGACCAGATCTTCATCGTAGTCGGACTCGCATGCCTGATGGTGGGCGTGATCGCCTTCAGCGCGCTCTTCCTTAGCATGGTATGGCACGGATGGGACCGCCTCACGCCGGAGTTTTTCACCAACTTTCCGTCGCGCAAGCCGGAGCAGGCGGGCATCCTCTCAGCGTGGGTCGGGTCCATCCTCGTCATGGCGGTGACGGCGCTGGCCGCCGTTCCGCTCGGGGTGGCAGCGGGGATCTACCTCGAAGAATACGCGCCGAAGAACTGGATCACGGACATCATCGAGATCAATGTGACCAACCTCGCGGGCGTACCCTCGATCGTCTACGGGCTGCTCGCGCTCGGTGTGTTTGTGTACGCACTTGGCTTCGGGCGGAGCATTCTGTCTGCGGGCCTGACACTCGCTCTGTTGATCCTGCCGGTGGTCATCGTGGCCACCCGCGAGGCGATTCGCGCCATCCCCGTCGGGATCCGTGAGGGCGCCTACGCGCTGGGCGCTACCAAATGGCAAACGACCCGGGATCACATCGTCCCTTACTCCTCCGCCGGTATTCTGACTGGCGTCATCATCGGACTCGCACGGGCAATCGGCGAGACTGCCCCCATCATCACGATCGGCGCGCTGACCTTCATCGCTTTCCTGCCGCCGCCGCCTTTGACGGAGACCTTTCCCTTTATTTCCTTCGAGTGGCTGACGGCGCCGTTTACCGTGATGCCCATCCAGATGTTCAACTGGGTGTCACGCCCGGAGGAGGCGTTTCAGATGAACGCGGCGGCGGCGGGGATCGTGCTCGTGGTCATGACCCTCGCCATGAACGGGCTGGCGATCTGGCTGCGCTATCGCCTGCGCAAGAACCTCAAGTGGTAGGAGCCTTCATGTCAGCCGTGCCCCAGATCGCGAACCTCCCGATCAAGTCGTCGGTCGAGAACCTGAACTTCTACTACCGCGATTTCAAAGCGCTGAAGAAGATCAACATGCCGATCCACGAGAAGCGGGTGACCGCGCTGATCGGGCCGTCGGGATGCGGCAAGTCGACCCTGCTGCGCTGCTTCAATCGCATGCACGACCTCTATCCCGGGAACCGCTACGAGGGCGAGATCAAGCTCTACCCGGACAATGTCAATGTGCTCGCCGCCGAAGTGGACCCGATCGAGGTTCGCATGCGGATCAGCATGGTGTTCCAGAAGCCGAACCCATTTCCGAAATCGCTTTACGAGAACGTTGCCTACGGGCTGCGCGTGCGCGGAGTGAACCGCAAGGGCATCCTCGACGACAAGGTGGAGGAGGCGTTGCGCGGGGCAGCCCTCTGGGAAGAGGCAAAGGACCGGTTGGACGATCTCGCCTTCAATCTCTCCGGTGGGCAGCAGCAGCGCCTCTGCATTGCACGGGCGCTCGCAACCGACCCCGAGATCCTGCTGTTCGACGAACCGACGTCCGCCCTCGACCCGATCGCCACGGCGAGCATCGAGGAGCTGGTTTCGGACCTGAAGAACAAGGTCACGATCGTCATCGTTACCCACAACATGCAGCAGGCGGCGCGGGTATCCGACTTCACCGCTTACATGTATCTCGGCGAGCTGATCGAATTCGACATGACCGATACCATCTTCCTCAAGCCCAAGAACAAGCAGACCGAGGACTACATCACCGGCCGCTTCGGCTAGCGACCCAGTGCCGCAGGAACGGGCACGCTCGTTCTTCACGAATTCACTTTTCGATTACCTCGCTCGGCAGGCGTCTGCCGACGCCGCTTTCCCCGCCTCGCGAGGGATGCTGCTCCGCAACGACGATTGACCGTCGAGCACCCAAACGCTACTATTCCGCAGCCTTGGAGAAGGGGATCGCGTGCGCGGCATGCTCGTGGCGGGCAACTGGAAGATGCATGGCAGCCGGTCCGAGAACGCCTTTCTGCTGGATGCGGTTCGCGGCGGCGCCCCCGTTACGGGCGCGGCGGAATCGGCGGTCTGTGTTCCCTTCCCTTACTTCGCCCAGGCGCAAGAAGCGCTGAGCGGCAGTCCGGTCGCCTGGGGCGCACAGAATTTGAGTGAATTCGGGAAAGGCGCATACACGGGTGAAGTGTCCGGCGCGATGCTGCGGGACTTCGGATGCCGGTATGTGATCGTCGGCCACTCCGAGCGCAGGACCGTTTTCCGTGAGGATAGCGACACCGTGGCGCGCAAGTATCGGGCGGCCCTGGATGTGAGCCTGACGCCTATCCTCTGTGTCGGCGAAACACTGGCCGAGCGTGAGGCGGGCGTGACGGAACAGGTGGTGGCCTCGCAGCTGGACGCCGTGATTGGCCTCGTCGGGGTGCAGGGCCTGGGCCATGGGGTGGTCGCCTACGAGCCTGTCTGGGCGATCGGAACGGGGCGCAACGCGTCGCCCGAGCAGGCGCAAGCTATGCACGCGTTCATCCGTCAGCGGGTTTCGGCGCTCGACGAAGCGGTGGCGACAGGGCTGCTCATCCTCTATGGCGGCAGTGTGAAGGCGGCCAACGCATCGAGCCTCTTCGTCATGCCCGACATCGATGGCGGTCTGATCGGCGGAGCGTCGCTGGTAGCGGATGAGTTTCTGGCTATTTGTGGCGCTGCCTCCAGTGGATTCACCGCCAAAGCTGCGCAAGCCTGAATGGAATGCAATGTTGCGATCGGCGGCCGGATGAAGGTGCCGTCGCGGAAAAAGCGGGACTGAATGGAACTGGCAATCCTGGTTGTGCACGTTCTGGCAGCACTGGTCATCATCGGCCTGGTGCTGCTTCAACATGGCAAGGGTGCGGACATGGGCGCCGCCTTCGGCAGTGGCGCCTCGGGTAGCCTGTTCGGCTCCACCGGGTCGGCGAACTTCCTGAGCCGCGCCACCGCCGTCCTCGCGGCTGTATTTTTCGTGACGAGCCTCGGGCTCACGTATTTGTCGTCAGACAAATCGCGGGACCGTGGCGTGATGGCGACCCACAAGGCGCAGCCTGCGGCACCCGCGCCGGCCGAAAAGCCTGCCTTGGTCCCGGCTGCTCCCGACGGCTCGAAGGCGCAGGAGGTTCCAAAATGAACCGGGCGTGATCGCGAGCCCGGACGTTTGAATGAGAGCAAGGGTTCCACCCGTGCCGATGTGGTGAAATTGGTAGACACGCCGTCTTGAGGGGGCGGTGGCGAAAGCCGTGGGAGTTCGAGTCTCCCCATCGGCACCAAGAGGTTGCAGCACCCGGTTCGCGGGCCGGCGGGCTGACGAAACGGGGTAATCCGCGAAAATCCAATCTTGTTGCAGAAGGTCGGACAACGGTGTAGACAGGGGGAAGCATGCGGTCTTTGCTGTTCTGACGACTCTATCGGACCCGAACCACCGTGCTAGAGAATTACCTTCCCATTCTCCTCTTCGTCCTGGTCGGCTTGGCCGTCGGCGTGGTTCCGATGTCGTTGGGCGGCGGCATCTCGCGGCTTCTCGGAGTTCACCGACCCGATAGCGAAAAACTCTCTCCGTACGAGTGCGGCTTCGAAGCGTTCGAAGACGCGCGGATGAAGTTC
>JBEVOI010000163.1:0-9839 GCA_040507665.1 Burkholderiales bacterium | reverse complement strand
GATATCTGGCAGCGCCGGCGGCGGCAGCGCGCCCGATCACCGCGCTGGGGAGCTCTTGACGGTGGTCGTCGCCGCGCTGCCCGAACCCTCCGAAAGCGTGATGTTGCTCGCGAGCATCGCCATGATCGGCTTCATTGCGCATCGGCGATTGCGCCGCTACTGAAGCACTGCCCTTTTCCCGCGGAATCGCGGACCACACCGGCAGCGGCGACCGCATTCGCACGCGCTTCGTGTTGTGCCCTCCGGCCGTTTCGAGGGCTGCGTGCTACCATCCGCGCTTTTCCGCGACCGCGAGTCCCATGCTCGAGCCTGTTATCTGGAAGGCGGTGATCCTCGGCATCGTCGAGGGGTTGACCGAGTTTCTGCCCATCTCCAGCACCGGCCACCTCATACTGGCCGGCGATCTGCTCGGCTTCAATGACGAGAAGGGCAAGATCTTCGAGATCGTGATCCAGACCGGCGCGATGCTGGCGGTGGTTTGGGAGTATCGGCGCAAGTTCGCCGGCGTGTTGCGCGGCCTGTTCTCGGATCCGGCGGCGAACCGCTTCGTCGCGAATCTCGCCATCGCGCTCCTGCCTGCCGCGCTCCTCGGCCTCATCTTCGGCAAGTACATCAAGGCCGCGCTCTTCAAGCCGGTACCGGTGGCCATCGCGTTCATCGCGGGAGCATTCGTGATCCTGTGGGCGGAACGGCGTGAGCACCGCATTACGGTGGAGTCGGTCGACGACATGAGCTGGAAGGACGCGCTCAAAGTCGGGGTCGCGCAAGCCTTCGCGCTGATCCCGGGCACGTCCCGCTCGGGGGCGACGATCATCGGCGGCCTGCTGTTCGGACTCTCGCGCAAGGCTGCGACCGAGTTCTCCTTCTTCCTCGCGGTGCCGACGCTCATTGCCGCAGGCGCCTACGACCTGTACAAGAATCGTGCGCTCCTCGATGTGCACGATGTCGGCCCGTTCGCGGTCGGCATGGTGATGTCCTTCGTGTCCGCTTTCTTTTGCATCCGCTGGCTGCTCCGCTACATCATGCGCCACGACTTCGCCATCTTCGCGTGGTATCGAATCGTCTTCGGCGTAGTCGTGCTCGCGACCGCATACACCGGCGTCGTGGAGTGGACCGCCGGGTAAGCGAAGCGGGCGCGTACGGCGATGATCGCCAAGGGACCGTACGCCCGGCTGCTCGCGCTGCCGCAAGTGCGCCAACTGGTGATTTCGTCGGTGGTCGGGCGCATCCCAGTCGGCCTCACAACCCTCGCGCTGGTGCTGTTCCTTCAGAGCCGCATGGGCTCCCTGGCCGACGCCGGCCTCGCCGCAGCGTGCTACGTGCTCGGCCTCGCGCTTACGGCTCCCGTCATCGGGCGTGCTGTCGACCGGGCCGGGCCCAGACGCGTGCTGCTCGCTTGCACCGCCGTCTACCCGACGGCCCTTGTCATTCTGACGAGTATCGTGCTGATGGCTGCGCACCGCAGGTGGGTATTCGCGGCGGCGCTGGCTGCAGGTGCTTCGCTGCCACCGATCACGGTCTGCGCACGCGCGCTCTATCCTCGGCTGGTCAGAGAGGTGTCCTTGCAGCGCGTCGCCTACTCCCTCGACTCCGCGATCATCGAGGCCGTCTTCATTGTCGGCCCCGCCTTGGCAGCCGGATTCGCGGCGCTGGGGATTCCAGCGGGTGCCGTGCTGCTTGCGGCGGCATGTGCGGTGGCTGGTGGCATTTTGTTTCTGCGAGCGGAACCGGTCCGTGCGTGGCAGCCGCGGGGCCACAGCGTGGCGGCGCGGACCATCAGTCCGCTGCGAGACCCGCGCCTGCGCGGACTCATCGCCGCTGCGCTGCTCTTCGCCACTGCGTTCGGCCTGTTCGAGATCGGCGTCGTCGGATTCGCCACCGCTCAGGGTGCGCCCGCCGCCGGTGGTGTGCTCCTTGCGCTCGCGAGCGTTGGTAGCGTGCTGGGCGTGCTCGTTTACGGGGGGCGTTCGTGGCGCCTTGATGTGGGCAGGCAGTTCCTCGTGCTGCTCGCACTGATGACCGTGGGGCTCGCCATGCTCGCGCCGATCGACAGCCTGCCGCTCTTTGCGCTGGTCGTCGTCGTTGCGGCTGCGCCAATGGCCCCGGTGATCGCGGCGAACTCGGTGCTGGTGTCTAGGGTCGCGGCCGAGGACCGGGTCGCGGAGGCGTTTACATGGGCGTCGACCGCTCTCCTCGCCGGGATAAGCGCGGGCACCGCCGTCGGCGGCATGCTGGTGGAACGCTACTCACCCCCCTTCGCCCTGCTGGCCGCAGCGGGGGCAGCGCTCACGGCTGCGCTCGTGGCTTACCCAGTGGTTCGGCGGGACGCGTGAGCACGCAACTTCGCTCGATCGCGTTGGTTGAAGTCACGCCCCTTTTCTTGGGCTCCGCTGTGAGCGCTAGGACTGGGACCAAGGCAGTCCTGCGCGCCGCCACCCACCTACGGAATTGCGGTGTCCTTGCGCGTCCTTATCCCCTTCGAACCCTTCGAGCACGTTGTAGGAAGCGGTATAGCCCGCCTGCATTGCCGCCGCGGCCGCCGCATGGGAACGTCCCCCGCTGCGGCAGATGAACATGACCAGGGATTCGGGATCCACCTGCTGTTTCAGCTGCTGGAGGAAATGAGGATTGGACTGGCTGCCTGGATAGCTCAACCATTCGACCTCCGCCGCGCCGGGAATGCGGCCGACCCAGTCCAGCTCGGCGCGGGTGCGAACGTCCACAATCCTGGCACCCGGCGCGTGTTGGAGCAATTCATAGGCTTCCTGAGGAGTGAGTGCCCCGCTGTAGGGAACGGCAAGCCGCTGGCCTCGCTCCCGTGCCGCTGCAAGGATGTCGGTGATAGAGGTCATAGGCTGGAACCTGCGTGCGTGGATGAGCGGTCGATTTTACTCCGTCGACTGCCGGCGACCGAGTCCCGTGCTCCCAGATTTACTCGCGCCCTCATAGTGCGCTGTTTGCCTAGACGCACTATAATGGTGCGCACAGCGCCGCGTCGATGCCCCAAAATGGTTATGACACAATACCTTGGGTCATGAAATCCCGTGGCACAGAATCTGCAGACCGGCAGGCCCTGTTGTTTTCCTGCCACCCAACCCCAGTCAATCAACGGAGATAGAGAGCCATGGCGGTTGCCGACGTAATGAAAATGATCAAGGACAACGAAGTCAAGTTCATCGACTTCCGCTTTACGGACACGCGCGGCAAGGAGCAGCACGTATCGGTGCCGGTGAAGGCCTTTGACGAGGGCAAATTCACCGAAGGGCACGCCTTCGATGGCTCCTCCATCGCCGGCTGGAAGGGTATCCAGGCCTCCGACATGTTGCTCATGCCCGATCCGGAGAGTGCACGCCTCGATCCGTTCATGGATGAGCCGACCGTGATCATCACCTGCGACGTGCTTGAACCCGCCGACATGAAGGGCTACGACCGCGATCCGCGCTCGATCGCAAAACGCGGCGAGGCCTACCTCAAGGCGAGTGGCATCGCCGACACGGCCTATTTCGGCCCCGAACCCGAGTTCTTCATCTTCGATTCCGTGACCTGGCATGTCGACATGTCGGGCTGCTCGGTTAGGATTGGCTCCTCCGAGGCCCCGTGGAGTTCGGGCGTCGACCGCGAGGACGGCAACATGGGCCACAGGCCGCCGATCAAGGGCGGTTATTTCCCCGTGCCCCCAGTCGATTCGCTCCAGGACATCCGTTCTGCCATGTGCCTGGCAATGGAGGAAATGGGTGTCGAAGTGGAAGTGCACCACCACGAAGTGGCGGCGCCCGGTCAATGCGAGATCGGTACCAAGTTCGCAAGCCTGGTGAAACGCGCGGACTGGAGCCAGATCATGAAGTACGTGATCCACAATGTGGCGCATTCTTACGGCAAAACCGCGACCTTCATGCCGAAGCCTGTGGTGGGTGACAATGGGTCGGGCATGCACGTGCATCAGTCGCTATGGAAGGCGGGCCAGAATCTTTTCTCTGGCAACGGTTACGCGGGCCTGTCCGAGATGGCGCTGTACTACATCGGCGGCATCATCAAGCATGCGCGCGCGCTGAACGCCATCACCAACCCGGGTACCAATTCCTACAAGCGCCTGGTGCCGGGGTTCGAGGCGCCGATCAATCTCGCCTACTCCGCGCGCAACCGTTCGGCCTCGATCCGCATCCCGTATGTGGCGAGCCCGAAGGGCCGGCGCATTGAGGTGCGCTTCCCTGATCCGACTGCGAACCCTTATCTTGCCTACACGGCAATGATGATGGCGGGCCTCGATGGCGTCCAGAACAAGATCCACCCCGGGGACCCGATCGACAAGAATCTTTACGATCTCCCGCCGGAGGAGGCGAAGAAGGTGCCAAACGTCTGCTCGTCCCTCGACATGGCCCTCGACTACCTCGACCAGGACCGCGACTTCCTCACCCGCGGCGGCGTGTTCTCGGACGACATGATCGACGCGTACATCGAGCTGAAGATGGAAGAGGTCACCCAATTCCGGATGACTACGCATCCGCTCGAGTTTCAGATGTACTACAGCCTGTAATCCCCGGGCTGCGATCCGGTGAAACCAGGGGCGGGGACTTCCCGCCCTTTTTCTTCCGGGTCCACCACCCGGAGCGCCAACGGCG
This sequence comes from Burkholderiales bacterium, assembly GCA_040507665.1. Taxonomy (GTDB): domain Bacteria; phylum Pseudomonadota; class Gammaproteobacteria; order Burkholderiales; family JAEUMW01; genus JAEUMW01. The sequence continues at coordinate 5,220 of JBEVOI010000163.1, read as the reverse complement.
TTTGCGATATCGAACCCAATTTTCGACCCTTTCTGATCCGCGTGGGAAGCGCGGCCGGTTTCGCCATGACCTTCGCTCGCTTGCTGACTCTCCTCATCCTTGCGCCGTTGCCGGCGGCGGCGGAGATTTTCAAGTGTCTGGACGGGGACGGTAACATCACGTACACCAATGCGAAGCACAAGGGCTGCACGGCGATGGACATCGCGCCGTATCGCGAACCTGCTCCAGCCGCTGCCCGGCCGAAGTCGCGGGCAAGCCAGCCGACGCCGGCGGATTTCCCGAGCGTGGACCGCGAGACGCAGAAGCAGCGCGACCAGGGCCGTCGGCGCATCCTCGAGACCGAGCTCGCGAACGAGGAGACGCTGCTTGCAGACGCGCGACGGCTGCTCGCGGAAGGAGAGATTGCAAGGAGCGGCGAAGACCGCGCCGCACCGGCGTTTGCCGACCGGGTGCGCAAGCTGAAGGAGACCGTGAGTCTCCACGAACAGAACGTTGCTGCGCTCAAGCGTGAGCTGACCCGCGTGAAGTGATCGAGGTGCAAACCCGCCGATGCAATCCAGCAGACCGCATTTCCCTTTGCCTGTCGCGGCCCTGGGCGGCGCGGTACCGGCCAGGCTCCTCGCCGCCACGAGCGGTACCGGCGTGCCCGTAGGCAGCGCCGAGCGTGTGCTGAGAAACATGGTGCCCTCTGCCTTCGCGGGTTTCGAGCTGCTTGCCACTGCCGTGATGGTGCTGGATCACGAGATGGTTGTGCAGTATGCGAACCCGGCTGCCGAGAATTTGTTCGAGTTCAGCAATCGCAACATCGTCGGCCAGAACGTCTCCAGGGTCTTCGAGAATGCATCCGTCTTCCTCGCTGCCGTCGAGTGCGCTATCTCCAACGACTGTACCTACATCGAGCACGATGTGTTGCTTGGCACGCCCGGCCATGCGCGGCAGCATCTCAATTGCACCATTACGCCGGTGGAGGTGCCGGGCTGGCGCGGCGAGTGGAGCAGGGTAGTCGCGGAGTTCCGCCCGATCGACCAGCAGCTCAAGATCGCGCGCGACGAACGCATCATCGACCAGACCGAGGCGAATCGGATGCTTGTGCGCAGCCTCGCCCACGAGATCAAGAATCCCCTGGGCGGCATCCGCGGCGCGGCACAGCTGCTCGAACGCGAGCTCGAGCGCCCCGACCTGTCCGAGTACACGCAGGTCATCATGAAGGAGGCCGACCGACTGCAATCGCTGATGGACAGGTTGCTCACGCCGAACCGCGCTCTGCAGCTGTCGATGGTGAACATCCACGAAGTGCTCGAGCGCGTTCGCAGCGTCATCCTCGCGGAGATTCCGGAAGGGCTCAGCATCGCGCGGGACTACGACGTCAGCCTGCCGCTGCTGAAAGCGGACCGGGAGCAGCTCATCCAGGCGGCGCTCAATGTCGTCCGCAACGCTGCCCAGGCGCTCGAGGGCCGGGGGCGCATCGTGCTGCGCACCCGCCTCGCACGGCAGGTGACGCTCGCTCGCAAACGCTACCGCCAGGCACTGCAGGTGCAAGTGATCGACAACGGCCCGGGCGTACCTGCCGAGATCCAGGAAAAGATCTTCTATCCGCTGGTCACGGCTCGCGAATGCGGTACCGGACTCGGCCTCACCATCGCGCAATCCTTCGTGGGGCAGCACGGCGGCGTGATCCAGTTCGAGAGCAGCCCCGGCGACACGTGCTTCAGCATTCTGCTGCCAGTGAAGGGTATCGCTTGAACGCAGGACCAACGAGTCGCGCTGGGTGTGCACCCGCTTCGACCAGGAAAACGCTTCCATGATTTCTGGCCCTTGGGGCCAGCAGGGCCCGACCATGAAACCAGTCTGGATCATCGACGACGATCGCTCCATTCGGTGGGTGTTCGAGAAGGCGCTCACGCGCGAGAACATACCGTTCCGTACCTTCGCTAACGGGCAGGAAGCGCTGTCCAACCTCGCGACAGCGACACCGCAGGTGGTGCTGTCGGACATCCGCATGCCTGGAAGTTCGGGGCTTGAGCTGCTGCAGACGCTGAAGCAACAACACCCCAACCTTCCGGTCATCATCATGACCGCCTACTCGGACCTCGAGAGCGCGGTGGCAGCGTTCCAGGGCGGCGCGTTCGAGTACCTGCCGAAACCCTTCGATGTGGACAACGCTGTTGAGCTGATCCGGCGCGCCTTGGACGAAAGCCTCCGTCAGACGCGGAACGTCGAGGTCGCCGAAGCGACGCCGGAGATCCTCGGACAGGCACCGGCGATGCAGGAGGTCTTCCGCGCCATCGGACGCCTCTCGCAGTCCCAGGCCACCGTGCTGATCACGGGCGAGTCGGGCACCGGCAAGGAACTCGTCGCAAGGGCGCTCCACCGCCACAGTCCGCGCGCCACGAAACCTTTCATCGCGATCAACACCGCCGCGATCCCGAAGGATCTCCTCGAGTCCGAGCTCTTTGGACACGAGCGCGGCGCCTTCACCGGCGCGCAGAGCATGCGCCGTGGCCGCTTTGAGCAGGCGGAAGGCGGTACGCTGTTCCTGGACGAGATCGGCGACATGCCGTCGGAGCTGCAGACCCGGCTGCTGCGCGTCTTGTCGGACGGGCAGTTCTATCGCGTGGGCGGGCACCAGCCGATCAAGGCCAACGTGCGCGTGATCGCGGCCACCCATCAGGATCTGGAGGCCCGGGTAAAGCAGGGACTCTTTCGGGAGGATCTCTTCCACCGCCTGAACGTGATCCGTTTGCGCTTGCCGTCGCTGCGCGAACGGCGCGAGGACATTCCGGTGCTCGCTCGTCACTTCCTGCAGAAGAGCGCGCGCGAGCTTGGTGTGGAATGCAAGCGCCTCACCGACGCGGCGGTGCGCTTCCTTTCCGCCCAGGACCTTCCAGGCAACGTGCGCCAACTGGAGAATGTCTGCCATTGGCTCACTGTGATGGCACCGGGCCTGAATGTCGATTTGAACGACCTGCCTCCGGAGCTTCGGACAGAAACTGCGGCGCAAGCTGCACAGGATTGGTCGGGCGCGCTGGAACGCGAGGTGGATACGCTCTTGAAGCGCGGTGACACCGCCATCATGGACGAGCTCACGCGCCAGTTCGAGAAGTCGCTCATCACGCGCGCGTTGCTCCACACCGGTGGCCGCCGCATCGAGGCGGCGAACCTGCTGGGACTCGGACGCAACACCCTCACCCGCAAGATTCAGGAATTGGGGCTGGAGCGCCGCGACAGCCGGCCGCCGCCGGAGGACGCAGGAAGCGTCGAAGGCTGACCGCCTTATCGCGTCAACCCGAATCTCGCGTCTCGCTGCGGACCGACGTCGAGAGCAGAGCGCCGGTCAGGACGGGGCAGGCTTCGTGGGGGGGAAGTCGCTGCTCAGTTCGTATTTGCGCAGAAGCGGCAAAGTGACGAGCGGCAACAGACCAATCACGCCCACCGCGATCATCAGAATCCCCAGATTCGAGTAATCCTGCTGGGTTACCGCGAACGCCTGGTTGAGATACCGCGAGAAAAGTTCGCTCGCCGAAAGCGCGAGATTCATCCACGACGCCATGATGGCGAACATGGTGGCCTCGGCGCCAGGCGGCGCGCTGCGCGCGATGAGGATCAGCATCGGAACCATCGTGAGCTGTCCGAGCGGCGCGGAAATCGTGGTATCGATAAACGCGAAGGTGCGGGCGCTGATTCCGAGCCACTCGTGCAACCCATAGAAGAGTCCGATGTTCGGCAAGTAGAGCACGGTGCTGGCGATTACGACCCAGAACAGTGTGAAGCTCACCGGCCGCGCTACGATGGTCCTGCGGAAGACTATCAAGCCGATGAGACTCAGGATTGAGCTCACTTGGGCGAGCAGGCCAAGAAACCGCTGGTCGAAGCCCAGCCTGTCGATGGCCCAGTAGCTGTACCCTTGCCCGACCCCCGGCGTCGCACGAAACAGGAAGATGACCACCGCCGCAATCGCCACCGCCGCGGAAACCCTCACTCGACGCAGCAGGAAAGAAATCAGCGCGACCGACACGACGAGCACAATCTCCTGCGCATAAGACACATCGAGCGAATTCAGGGCCACACCAAGCCCTGCGTAACCAAGGCCGACAGCGAGGACCAGACCCGCCGTGCCGTGGCCCAGTGGCCCCGACCGCGCGGTCGTCGCCTCGCGTCGTACTTCACCTCGCATCCACGGCAACGTCAGCAGCACGAGCGCTGGTAGGGACATCGCCACCGCGAACGTGTTGTGCGGGCCGATGTGTTCAGCGAGCACGCCGCTCGCGTACCCGACGCTGATGCTACCCACGAGCAGCGCCATGCGACCCAGCGCCTGGATCTGTCCGACCTCCTCGTCGTTGCGAGCAACCTCGACGCTGAGCGCATCGGCGACCACGTCCTGGATCATGAAGCCGATCGTGACAAGGAGCATTGCCGCGAGATAGCCGCCCTTTGTGTCCACTGCCGCAGCAAGCGCGGCGAACCCGGCGACGGAGCATGCGACACCGAGCAGAAGGTAAGCGAGGCGGCGGCTGCCAAAGATGGGATATGCGTCGGAGGAGACGCCCACCACCATCTTCATGGACCAAGGCAGTCCGAGCCAGAAGCCGATCTCCGCCACCTCGGCAGGCGTCAGCTTGAGTACGTCCTTCTGGAAGTAGAGCGTCGCAATCGCGGTGATCGCACTGGCACCGAAAGCGAAGTAAGTCACGAGGATCGGCAGATAGGCGGCACGGAATCCGCCGAACAAACCGCGGAACCGGGACCGGGCGCTTTGGATCGCCCTGGTGACCGTGGCAGGGGAACTCATGCTGCGATAGGCATCCTGCCGCTGACGAGGGAAGGGCCGCCTATGCGAGCTTCAGCTCCGCAATTACCGGGGCGTGGTCGGAAGGACGGTCGAGCGCCCGCATATCGCGATCGATGCGGACGGAAGTGCATACGTGTGCGAGCGCAGGCGAGAGAAGAATATGGTCTATGCGGAGACCAAGCTGGCGCTTGAACGCATTCATCCGGTAATCCCACCACGTGAAGGACTTCGCCGGTTGCTCGAAGAGCCGAAAGCTGTCCTTGAGCCCACGGTCGAAAAGCCCGCGCAATGCTTCTCTCTCGGGTTGGCTGAAGAGCACCTGACCCTCCCAGACCTTGGGGTCATGGACATCAGCGGCGTCGGGTGCAATGTTGTAGTCACCGAGGACCGCGAGCTTGGGGTAGCGCGCGAGTTCGTCCGCCAGCCAT
>JBEVOI010000113.1:0-4281 GCA_040507665.1 Burkholderiales bacterium | reverse complement strand
GGCCTCGACATCGTCGCCGAGCACGGTGAAATGGCCCATCTTGCGCCCGGGGCGCGGGTCGCGCTTGCCGTAGAGGTGAAGCTTGACGCGCGGATGGGTGAGCACCGACGCCCACTTCGGCTCCCCCGCATGCCAGGCATCGCCGAGGATGTTCACCATCACCGCCGGACAGTGCAGCGCGGTGTCGCCGAGCGGAAGCTTCGCCATCACCCTTACCTGCTGCTCGAATTGCGACGTGAAACAGGCGTCGATGGAATAGTGACCGCTGTTGTGCGGACGCGGAGCAATCTCGTTCGCGAGCAGACGGTCAGACGCGACTACGAAAAACTCGACGCACAGTACACCCCGGTAGTCGAGCTTCTCCGCGACGGTGACAGCAGCTTCCCGCGCTTGGGCAGCGACCCCGGGGCGTACCCGTGCCGGGACAATGCTTACGTCGAGGATACCTTGAGCATGGATGTTTTCGGCCACCGGAAACGTGCTCACGGCACCGTCGAAGCCGCGCACAACGACCACCGATACCTCGACATCCAGGGGCAGCAGCTGCTCCAGCACGCATGGCTCTTCGCCCATGCCGATGAAGGCTGCCAGGGCTTCTTCGCGGGTCTGCACCCGCGACTGGCCCTTGCCGTCGTAGCCGAAGCGGCTGCGCTTCAGGATCCCGGGCAGGAGGCGCGGATCGAGCCCTGGCCCGAGGTCGTCGCGCCTTTCGATGACAGCAAAGGGCGCAGTGCCGAGGCCGTTGGCGGTGAGGAAGCGCTTTTCGCGAATGCGGTCCTGCGCGACGGCGACACTTGCGGCAGCGGGACTCACGATGCAAGTCCGTGCCAGGTGGTCGAGCGCTTCGGCGGGCACGTTTTCGAACTCGGTCGTGACCGCGGCGCACGCATCGCCCAACTCGGCGAGCCCCGCGCGATCGAGGTAGCCGGCCCTCACGTGGTGGTCGGCGACAGACCCTGCCGGACTCTCGGTGCCCGGATCGAGGACCATGACGCGGTACCCCATGCCCTGGGCCGCCACGGTGAACATCCGTCCGAGCTGGCCTCCCCCGAGCAGGCCGAGGTAGGCGCCGGGCGCAATCATTCCACCTCCGGCAGCGTCATGGCATGGACCCGCGCGGTCTGAGCCTGACGGAACTCGCGCAGCCTTACGGCGAGATCCGCATCGTGGAGGGCGAGGAGCGCGACGGCAAACAACCCGGCGTTCGCCGCGCCGGCCTCCCCGATGGCGAAGGTAGCCACAGGTACACCCTTCGGCATCTGCACGATGGAGAGCAGGGAGTCGATGCCCTTGAGCGAGCGCGAGGTGACCGGCACGCCGAGCACGGGCAGAGGTGTCTTGGAGGCGAGCATACCAGGCAGGTGCGCTGCCCCGCCCGCGCCTGCGATGATGCACTTCAGTCCGCGTGTAGCGGCCGTTTCTGCATACTCGAACATGAGGTCAGGAGTGCGGTGGGCCGAGACGACCCGCGCCTCGAACGGCACGCCGAACTCCTTCAGCTGGCGGGCGGCGTGCTGCATGACCTCCCAGTCGCTGTCGCTGCCCATGACGATGCCGACGCTCACCGCTTCCATGTCACGGCCCGAAGAAGAAAACGCCGATTATAGCGGGACAACCGTGAGACTCACGCGGGCCTAGTGATCCAGTGCACGTTTCGCATCCGGTGCGTCAAACCCGGACCTGCAGACCGAGCATTGCTCGCCGATACGCCGCATCGACTTCGTTGTCCTGGCGCACCGTAACGCCCAGGTCACGCACCAGGCCGTCCTGCAGACCGTAGACCCAGCCGTGCACCATCAACTCCTGACCACGGCCCCAGGCGTCACGCACGATCGTCGTATGGCAGACATTCGCGACCTGCTCGACCACGTTGAGCTCGCACAGTTTGTCCACGCGCTGACCAGTGTCCGGAATCACAGAGAGCCACGATTCATGCTTGTGGCGCACGTCCTGCAGGTGACGCAGCCAGTTGTCGACGAGGCCGAGGCGCTCGCCGGACAGAGCGGCGCGAACGCCGCTGCAACCATAATGGCCGACCACGATGACATGCCGGACCTTGAGCACGTCGATGGCGAACTGCATGACGGACAGGCAGTTCAGGTCCGAATGCACGACGATGTTTGCTACATTGCGGTGGACGAAAAGCTCTCCCGGCAGCAACCCCACGATCTCGTTCGCGGGTACGCGGCTGTCCGCGCAGCCGATCCAGAGGTAGGCGGGATGCTGCTGTTCGGACAGCTCCTGGAAGAAATCGGGCTCGTGTTCCTTGATGTTCTCGGCCCACGCGCGATTGTTGGCGATCAGATGTCGCAACGGCATGTGAGAAGCGTGCGTTACTTCTGTTGCGTCACGTCAATCCCGGCATCCCCGTCGGGCCGGCCCTCGCGGAACACCCGGCTCGCCAGCACATCCTCGGCCTCGATCGTCATGAGATCGGCCTTGGTGAGCCGCTTCTCGCCGCCCGCAAAGAGACGGTTCGCCTGCCGCAACCGGACCCGGTCCAGCGCATTGCGTACCGAGCGGGCGTTGGCGAAGTGCGGCAGGCGCATGCGCAGCGGAATGTACTCGGCGAAAGCCTGCTCGCCCTTCGGGCTCAAGCGGTAGTTCTGCTCCGCCAGCAGCAGCTTGGCGATCGCGAGCAGTTCGTCTGCGCTGTAATCGGGGAAATCGACGTGGTGCGCGATGCGCGAGCGCATACCCGGATTGCTGTGGAAGAAACGGTCCATTTGGTTCTTGTAGCCGGCGAGGATCACCACCAGATCGTCGCGATTGTTCTCCATCACCTGCAAGAGGATTTCGATCGATTCCGCGCCGTAGTCGCGCTCGTTCTCCGGCTTGTAGAGGTAATACGCTTCGTCGATGAAGAGCACACCGCCCATCGCCTTTTTCAGGACCTCCTTGGTCTTGGGAGCAGTGTGGCCGATGTACTGCCCGACCAGATCATCGCGCGTGACGGACACGACATCGGGCTGGCGGATATAGCCCAGACGATGGAGAATTTCCGCCATTCGCAGCGCGACGGTCGTCTTGCCCGTCCCGGGGTTGCCGGTGAAGCTCATGTGCAGCGTCGGGGCGCCGGAGGCGAGGCCCAGCTTCTTGCGCAACCGATCCACCAGCAGCAGCGCGGCGGTTTCGCGTATGCGGGTCTTGACGGGCTTGAGTCCGATCAACTCGCGGTCGAGCTTGTCCAGGATCTCCTGGACGTTGGACGCCCGCAATTCCGCGTCGAGATCAACCGGCGTGTCGTCGGAGAGCAGGATCGGGAGGGTGTCTTCCGGTACGTTCACTCTGCTCTCGTTCATGGCGTCAACCAGGGAATAGGCGCTCCGGGACGCGGAGCGTAGCTGCTCAGCGCGTGCTAGTAGCGCTCGCCCTCCGGTTTGTCGGTGGCGTAGGAGTGGATAGTGTAGCGAATGCTTCGACCGTCCCCTTCCTGACGCGCAAGCCTGAAGCCGGGCTCCGTCTGTGGCCGATTGACGATGAACGACATTGCCGGACTTTCCACGCCGCGCGTCGAGTTGAACGCCATCACCCGAATGTAATGATGGGGGAAGGCCTTGCGACAGTTGTTGATCTCCAGCAGGATTCCGGCGGCGTCCTTGAGGTCGAACATCGGCATGCCGAACATTTCCCAATAGGTGTTCCGCGGGTGCGGATCGTCCGTATATTCCACGCTCACAGCCCAGCCGTGCTTCAGCGCCCACTTGATCTGCGCCGTGATCTGCGCGTCTGTGAGGTCAGGCAGGAAGGAAAACTGACCCTGCGTAATCCGGTTACCGGTATTGGTCATCATGATTGTTTCTCCTCAACGGACTAGGCGCTCGCCGTGGCGGTCGGAACGAAGTCGGCGGTATCGGTGGATTCGTAGTTGAAGCTGACGTCCTTCCACGTGTCGAGGGCGGCCTTGAGCGGAGTACACGTCTTGGCGGCGTGTTCCAGGATCTCTGGACCCTCCTTCAGATAATCGCGGCCTTCGTTGCGCGCCAGGATCATCGCTTCCAGCGCGACGCGATTGGCAGTCGCGCCCGCCTGGATGCCCATCGGGTGGCCGATGGTACCGCCGCCGAACTGCAATACAACGTCTTCACCCAGGTAGTGAATCAGCTGGTGCATCTGGCCGGCGTGAATGCCGCCTGAAGCGACCGGCATGACATTGCGCAGGCCGGCCCAGTCTTGCTCGAAGAAGATTCCGCGCTGCAGATCCACCGGGTTGTGCGGCTCGCGGAGCACGTTGTAGAACCCCTGTACCGAGTTCGGATCTCCCTCGAGCTTGCCCACGAC
>JBEVOI010000276.1:0-3053 GCA_040507665.1 Burkholderiales bacterium | reverse complement strand
CTCATCAAGCTGACGCCGGCCGATACCCCCGAGTCTCTGGCCCGGCAACTGCAGGGGGCGTCGGGTGCGGTGCTCGAGGGCACCGGCGTGGGCCACATCCGGACCGATCTGCAACCGGTCGTGTCCAAATTGGCCAAGCCCACGCTCATCAGCACCCAGACGGGTTATGGCGGTGAGCGCCTGGGTTCGTACGACGTCGATCGCAACATTCTCGCCATCCCGAACGTCATTCCCGCAGGCGATATGAACAGCGACTGCGCGTTGGTGAAATTGATGTGGGCCCTCGGGCAGGGGGGAGACGTGCGGTCCATCATGAGAACCGACCTCGCAGGCGAGATCAGCGTCCCGGACAGGCGGTGATCTTCACCGCGTGCGCGCGATGAAGCGGTTCATCCCGACATCCGGCTCCCACATCCGGCGATGCGCCTCCCGCATGTAGGGCAGGGCGTGTGCGCGCGATTTCACCACGGCATCATAGTCCGCGATGAAGTGGCGCATCAGGCTTTCGACTTCGCGGCGCAACGCGTCGGTGTCGATGGTGGTCACGCGGCGCCCCTGCATGACCATGCGGCCATCGATCATCACGCTGTCGATGCCGCGGCCGGTCTCGGTATAGACCAATTGCCTGGCGGCACTGTTGTAGGGCAGGTAGGCGGTGTCGTTGAGGTCGATCAGAACCAGGTCCGCCTTGTGCCCGGCCTTGATCGCGCCGACCTTGCCCTGCAAGCCCGCGGTGCGCGCGTTCCCGAGCGTCGCATGGCGCAGCACCTCATGCGCCAGCGGCGCCCCCGGCTCAGGGTCGCTGACCGCGGCGAACAGGCAAAACGTCTTCATGGCCTGGAAAATGCTCTGCACGTCGCTGCCGCTGCAATTGTCACAGCCCAGCCCGATCCGTACGCCGGCGTCGCGCAGATCGAGCACCGGCGCAATGCCGCTCTTGAGCTTCAGGTTGCTGAGGTGATTGAGAACGATGCCGGCATCGGCGGCCGCCATGCGATCCATCTCCGGCCGCGTGATCCAGACACTGTGCACGATGTTGAGCTTCGGCCCGAGCAGGCCGTTGCGTTCCATATAGGTGATCAACGAGCCGTCGTGCTCCGCGAACAGCTCGCGCGCAATCAGCCTTTGGCCGCGGGTCTCGTAGACGTGGGTATAGACCGGCAGATCGTGCTTGTGCGACAGCTCCGCGCAGCCCTGCAGCATCTTCGGGGAGCAGCGCTGCGGCGCGAACGGTGCGACGGCCCAATGCAGCGGACCGGTCCCGGCATGGCGGTTGAACTGGCGGTCGAGATAGTCGAGCTGGTCCTGCACCGGCCGGCCGACGGTGCCGAGCATGTCCTGGACATCCGGCGGCAGCGAATCCTTATGCCGCACCATGGCGATCGGCGGGATGTCCCAGACCATCGGAGAGAACACGACCCGTAACCCGATGTCTCGATAGGCGTCGACCACGACATCGGTCGATTCGTCATCGAGCGGGAACAGCCCCAGCATGTCCTGAACGCAGGTAATTCCGCATTGGATCGACTCCAGGGCGCCCACCAGGGTGCGCGCGCGCAGCTCCTCCTTGCTGCGGTTGATGCCCAGCGGCAGCGTGTAGAGCAGCCAGAATTCCAGCGGCAATTCCTCGAACAGCCCGCGGCAGAGCGTGTCGTGCGAATGATAGTGGGCGTTGATGAGGCCCGGGACGACGAGCCTGTTGCGCGCGTCCACAATCTCGGCGCCGCCGGCGTCGAGATTGTGGCCAACCGCGACGATGGTGCCGTCCTGGATCAGGATGTCTTCGACCTTGGGCTTATGGACGTCGCCGTCGTGATCGTAGACCTGGCCACCACGGACGACGATCGTTTTTTGATCACTCATTTGTGCCCCGATCCGATTTCAGTTCCTGCTGGTACTTCTCTTGCTGCTGGTGGAATTCAGCCTCGTGACGCTTGCCGAACTTGGTGCCGAGATAGGCCTTGATGACGGCGGCGTCCTTGAGCACCTCCGCCGGCGGACCATCGCTCAGCATCGCACCGTGGTGGAGCACGATCAGCCGCTTCACCAGGGACAGCACGATCCGCAGCACGTGCTCGATGATGATGATGGTGACACCCATGCGCGAAACCTTGCGGATGAGCTCGAGCGCATTGTCGATCTCGCTGGAGTTGAGGCCGGCGTTGACCTCGTCCAGGAACAGGAGGCGCGGCTCCATGGCGAGGCTCTTTGCGAGTTCGAGCCGCTTGCGGTCGGCGAGGGACAGTTCCGACGCGGAATAGTCCGCGAACCGGTCGAGCCCGACGAACTCCAGGAAGTGGCGCGCCTTGGCGTCCGCCTCCCTCATGGTGCCACGCTGTCCGGCAAACAACGCGCCGGCCATGACGTTCTCCAGAACGGTCATTTCGGCGAAGGGCTGAACGATCTGGAATGTGCGCGCAATGCCGTTGCGGGCGATCAGATGGGGCGGCAGGCGGGTGACGTCTGTTCCTTCGAAGAAGACCTGTCCGGCCGTCTTCGGCACGAAGCCGGTGACCAGATTGACCAATGTGGTCTTGCCGGCGCCATTGGGCCCGACCAGACCAACGATCTCGCCTTTGGGAATGCTGACGGAGACATTGTCGACCGCGGTCACGCCGCCGAAGCGGCGCGTCAGACCCTCAAGTCGCAGTGCGGGCTCGGTCATGGCGCTCGATCCGCCCGGCTTGGACGGAGCAGTCGCGCGGACATCTTCGACCAGGCCGGGCCTTGAAACAGCCGCAGGACACCGCGTGGGACCACATAGATCACTGTGATGATGATGATTCCAAGAATGGCGGTGTGAAAGTTGATGAAGTTCACCCAGACGTGTTCCTTCAGGAAGATATAGATGATGGCGCCGACCAGCGGCACGGCGATGGTGCCGGCGCCGCCGAGCATGACCATGACGGGGATTTCGATTGAGAGCAGCACATTGAAGACGTCCTTGGGTTCGATGAAAGCCACCATGGACGCGTAGATGGACCCCGCGGTGGAAACGATCAGGCCGGACAGGATGAAAGCGGCGCACTTGGCGCGGAACACGTCGATGCCGA
>JBEVOI010000049.1:0-29670 GCA_040507665.1 Burkholderiales bacterium | reverse complement strand
AGCTGCGCCTGCGGGCATCGCTCATCCACCCTTGGTGGCGGCGAGCTTCTGCTCCAGGTAGTGGATGCTCGTGCCGCCGCGCAGGAAGTTGGCGTCCGTGAGCAGCTGCTGGTGCAGTGGGATGTTCGTGAGGATACCCTCCACGATCATTTCCGATAGCGCCACGCGCATGCGCGCGATGGCTTGATCCCGGGTCTCGCCGTATGCGATCACCTTGCCGATCAATGAATCATAATGGGACGGGACCGTATAGTTCGCGTAGATATGGGTGTCGACTCGGATGCCGGGACCGCCGGGCGGGTGATAGGAAAGGATGCGCCCCGGCGACGGCGTGAACAGGTACGGGTCCTCGGCGTTGATGCGGCATTCGATGGCATGGCCGCGAAACGCGATATCCCGTTGCTTGAGCCTCATGCGCTCGCCGGCCGCGATGCGGATCTGCTCCTGCACAATGTCGATGCCGGTGATCATCTCGGTCACCGGATGCTCGACCTGCACCCGGGTATTCATCTCGATGAAATAGAACTCGCCGTCCTCGTACAGGAACTCGAACGTGCCGGCGCCGCGGTAGTTGATCTTGCGGCAGGCCTCTGCACAACGCTCGCCGATGCGGGACCGGTCTCTCGGCGGGATCTGGGGTGCCGGTGCTTCCTCGATGATCTTCTGATGCCGCCGCTGCATCGAACAGTCCCGGTCCCCGAGATAAACGGCGTTGCGATGCTCGTCGGCGAGGACCTGAATCTCGATGTGTCGTGGGTGTTCGAGGTATTTTTCCAGGTACACCATGGGATTGCCGAACGCGCCCTGCGCCTCGGCCTTCGTCGTCGCCACCGCGTTGAGGAGCGCCGCCTCGGTGTGCACGGCGCGCATGCCACGCCCACCGCCGCCACCTGCGGCCTTCACAATGACCGGGTAGCCGATCGTGCGGGCGAGCTTCACGATTTCGGCAGGCGCTTCCGAGAGGGCGCCGTCCCCGCCGGGCACACACGGCACCCCGGCACGCTTCATCGACTGCTTTGCGCTCACCTTGTCACCCATCAGCCTGATGGTTTCGGGACGCGGCCCAATGAAGACGAAACCGCTCTTCTCCACCTTTTCCGCGAAATCGGCGTTCTCCGACAGAAACCCGTAGCCCGGGTGGATGGCCTCCGCGTCCGTGACCTCCGCTGCGCTGATGATTGCTGGGATGTTCAGGTAGCTCTCGCTCGACCGGGCCGGGCCGATGCACACCGACTCGTCCGCGAGTCGCACGTATTTCGCCTCGCGATCCGCTTCGGAATGAACCATGACGGTCCGGACACCAAGCTCGCGGCAGGCACGCTGGATGCGAAGCGCGATCTCGCCGCGGTTGGCTATGAGGATTTTTTCAAACATGAGGCCGGGAGGAGTGAAGAGCCGTTCCCGGGAAACCGATCAGCGCGGGCCTCACGCCTCACCCGATCACGAACAGCGGCTCACCGAACTCGACGGGCTGGCCGTTATCGACCAGGATAGCCTTCACCACCCCCGCCTTGTCCGACTCGATCTCGTTCAAGAGCTTCATCGCCTCGATGATGCAGAGGGTATCCCCCTCCTTCACCTGCGAACCCACTTCGACGAAACTCGGCTCGCCGGGCGATGGCGCCCGGTAAAGGGTACCGACCATGGGTGACTTCACGATGTGGCCGTCCGGCACCGCCGGCTCCGCAGCCGGGTCCGCTGAGGTCGACGGGTCCGCCGCGCCTGCGACCGCCTGCGGTGCCATTGCGGGCGCTGCTTGCGTCGAGACGATGTTAGCGTGGGAGCCCACGCGCGCGATGCGCACGCGCTCCTCACCCTCCGTGATTTCGAGTTCGGCGATGCCGGATTGCTCCACGAGGTCGATTAGCTTTTTCAGTTTTCGTAAATCCATGCTCAGCCTCCCCTGCGATAGCCGAGTGCGAATTCCAGGGCGAGCTCGTATCCTCTCGCCCCGAGCCCACTGATGACGCCGACCGCGATATCGCTGAAATAGGAATGGTGGCGAAAGGTCTCGCGGGAAAAAACGTTCGACAGGTGGACCTCCAGAAATGGAATCTTCACCGCTGCGAGCGCATCCCTCAGCGCGACGCTGGTGTGGGTGAAGGCGGCTGGATTGATGATCACAAAGTCCACCCCGGTCCGGGATGCACCCTGCACGCGTTCCACCAGATCCCCTTCAGAGTTGCTTTGGAATGCTTCCAGCTGTACCCCCGCCGCGTGAGCCCGGCGAGTCAGCCCCTCGTTGATCTCGTCGAGAGTCATTCGCCCGTAAAGATCAGGCTCCCGGGTTCCCAGAAGATTGAGATTGGGGCCGTGCAGGACCAGAATTATTCGCGGAGTCCTTGGCATGGTCCGCGCAGTTTGCCGCAGTTCGCTGCAATCTGTCTAGGCTTTTGCAGACATTCGACGAAATTAGCGCAACTTTCTCGTAAAAAGGCAATCGTTCGCGCTATCCGCATTTCTAGGTAACGTGCCTGGTCGGGGTCGCATTTGCGCCAGCGGCTAGATCAAGGGCTGGATGAGGCTCGCCAGCTTTGTTTCGTCCAGCCCGCCGAGTTCGGTCCGGGCAAGGTTTCCGCTGCGATCGAAGATGGCAGTGAACGGCAGCGCGCCGAGGCGGTTGCCAAGTTGGCGTGAGAATTCCACCGCATCTATTTCGCCGATCAGCACCGGATAGTTGAACCGCACCTCGTCCGCAAACCTCGCGACTTTGTCCGGCTGGTCGATCGCAATGCCTACGAACTGGAGCCCTTGGTCGCGATATCGGTCCTGCATTCGAATGAACTCCGGAATCTCCGTCCGGCATGGCGCGCACCACGTTGCCCAGAAGTTCACGACCAGAACCTTGCCACCCCATTGGTCGAGCCGTTGCGGTGTTCCGGAAAGATCCTTCAGGGTGACCTGCGACAGACCGTACTTATCGCCCGCATGCGGCGTCGGCTCCGACGGCGCACCGAGATACCAGCCACGGATGGCGAATCCTGTAGCGCCAGCGATGACCGCAACGAATGCCACCACCACGAACTGGCGGCGCCTCCCCGCCATCAGGCGCCGGCCTGGTCGAGAATGCCCAGGAACTCGCCGGCCGGTTTGAAGCCGGTAACCCGAAGGCCCGATAGTTCGTTCCCCGAAGACCCGAAGAAGATATAGCCGGGCGGGCCGAAGAGGTTGAAGCGTTGCAGCAGCGCCTTGTCGTTAGTGGTATTTCCAGTGACATCGACCTGGAGCAGAACGAATCCATCGAGCTTGGAACGCACGCGGCTATCGCTGAAGGTGAATCGATCCATCTCCTTGCAGGACACGCACCAGTCAGCGTAGAAATCGAGCAGCACCGGCCTTCCCCGCGCCTGCGCGAGACTCGTCTCCAGCTCTGCGACGTTCCGCACACGCTGGAACGGCAGCCCCGGTGCGGTCGCGCCGCCGGCAGCGGCACGCAGGCCGGAGAGCGGCTGCAGCACGTCTCGCCCACCCGATAGCGCGCCAACCAGGAGCGCCACGCCGACGAGGAGTGCAATCACTCCGAGTCCCTTCCACAGTTTCCTGAAACCCGACGCGCCATGCGGCAGCGGATCGAGAGCGTGCAGGTAGATGGCGGAGCAGATGAGGAGCGCAGACCATAGCAGGAGATGCACGACAGGCGGGATGAGCGGCGAGATCAGCCAGATCGCGACACCGAGCATCAGCACCCCGAATACCTGCTTCACGGACTCCATCCATGGGCCGGACCTCGGCAGCACCGCGCCCCCCGTAGCACCAATGAGGAGCAGCGGGAGTCCCATGCCCATCCCCATCGAAAAGAGCGCGGCGCCGCCCTGCACCGCATCCCGGGTCTGGGAGATATAGAGCAGCGCGCCGGCGAGAGGCGGCGCGACACAGGGCCCGACGATCAGGGCCGATACAGCACCCATGGCGAAGACGCTTGCAAAATGGCCGCCGTGGAGCCGGTTCGCTTCGTCGGCGAGCTTGCTCTGGAGGAAGACGGGCAGCTGAAGCTCGTAGAAGCCGAACATCGAGAAAGCGAGCAGGACGAAAAGCCCCGCGAACGTTCCCAGCACCCAGGGGCTCTGAAGCGCCGCCGACAGCATGGTTCCCGAAAGCCCTGCCGCAACCCCAGCCGCCGCATAGGTGAGCGCCATGCCGAGCACGTAAGCAAACGACAGCAGGAGACCTCGGTAGTGATCGAGTTTGGCGTGCTCGTGCCCCGCGATGATGCCGGAAAGGATCGGAATCATCGGAAACACACACGGGGTGAATGCGAGGAGCAATCCGAAGCCGAAGAATGCTGCCACCGCCGCCCAGAGCCCCCCGGCAGTGAGGGCTGCGGCGATGCGGCTGTCCTCCGCTGTCGCGGGCACCGGTGATGCCGCGAGCGGCGCGCCTGCGGCCACAGCCGCGGTCACCAGATCGAGATCAAACGTCCTGGACATCGGTGCGTAGCACAGTCCCTGGTCGGCGCAGCCCTGGTAGTCCGCCGAGAGGATGGCGCGCTGGACACTGGGGGATTCCAGCGTGAGCTGGACCACCGCCTCGAACGGCCGGTGATAGACGTCCGTGCGACCGAAGGTCGGATCCTGCTTCGACTCCGCCGCAGGCAGATCGACCGCCGCGACGCGCACTGCGGAAGGACTGTCTACGCGGAACGCGACCCTGTCCTTGTACAGGTAGTAACCGTCTGCCGGCGTGAAGCGCACGACCGCTGTCGTGGAATCACGCATCGTCGCCTCCACCCGGAACGCCCGATCCGGCGGCAGAAAGTTCCGATCCGACCCCTCGACCACGCCGAGAGCCGATAGCGTACCCCTACGCGTGGCCGCGTCCGGCGCAGGGGTCAAAGCAGCCCGCTCGAGTTCAGTCAAGCCCGTGCTTGCCCCCACCGCGACCGGAGCCGCTGCGAAAGCGGAACTCACAGACGCAACCCAAAGGAATAGAAGGACGCGCATCCGGATCGCCATGCCGGCCGCTTGAGCTAGGAAAGCGAGGGCAGCGTTTCTGCCTTCAGCCAGTCGAGGTAGGCCGGCAGTCCGTCAGTAACGGGGACCGCAATGATCTCGGGAAGATCGTACGGATGGCGCTCCCGAATCACCCTCTCGACCTCGGCGTAGAGTGACCCCCGCGTCTTGATCAACAGGGGCACTTCCTCGGCTTTCTCGATCTCGCCCTTCCAACGATAGACGGAGGTACAGCCGCCAAGCACGTTGACGCAGGCGGCATAGCGTCCCGTGATCAGCTCTTGAGCGATGAGCAACGCGCTATCCCGGTCGGGGAGATTGGTGAAGACGAAGATGAAGTCCATGGGGTTCGGGAGAAAATCGCGAATTTTACCGGGTTTCGTCACCTCACATCCTTCCGACACCGCTGCAGCCGCCGGGACGCTCAGCCCGGTTCGCCGGATGGGGCAACGCGACGCGCCATCTCGGCGAGGGCTGCCTGTACCGTGGGATAGCACAGCCGGACCTTGAGTTCCGTCCGTAGCCGCGTTTGGGTGAGCCGGCGCGATTCGCCCATGAACGAGAGCAACTCCGGCGAGAGTCTTGTCTGCGCTTCTGCCCAACTCACGCGTGGCGGACGCGGCAGTCCGAACGCATCGGCGATCGCGTCGAAGTAATCGCCCATCCGGAGATCGCTTTGGTCCACTGCGTGGTACACGCGACCGGGCCGTCCCTTTCGCAGCGCGGTGACGCAGATCAGCGCGAGATCGTCGGCGTGGATGTGGTTGGAGTACCCGTCGGACCCGTGTCCGAGAGCGGGGAGCCCAGCCTTGAGCCGTGCCACCGGCAGGCGTTCCCGGGCATAGATACCGGGCACGCGCAGGACCGGAACCGTCGCCCCAGTCCGGCGCTGGAAGGCGCGCAGCAGCCGTTCCGCGTCGACGCGCCGTCGCGCCCGGTCGGTGAGCGGATTGACACGGCGCGTTTCCGGCACCATTGCGCCGCCGCAGTCTCCGTACACGCCGGTGGTACTGATGTAGAGGAGACGGCGTGGTAAACTTCGGCGCCTTCCGAGGGCAGCGAGCAGTCGTGCGGTTCGCCGGTCCCGATGGCCCTTGGGAGCAGGCGGAGCGAGATGAAGGACGTCCTGCGCCAGGCCAGCGATCCGACGCAGGCTGCGGCGATGGTCGAGGTCGCCGGGGATCGGCGTGATGTGGTGGGCGCGTAGCTCGGGATGCCGCTCCGGCGTGCGCGACAGCGCGTACAGCCGATAACGCCGCGACAGCAATGGTGCCGCCCGCAACGCGATGTCCCCGCAACCCACGATCAGCAATCGTCGCATTGCGAGATTCTAAGGGAGTTCGATCGGTGTTCGGCATGCCCGGCCCGCGTGCAGTCAAGAAAGGATCACCATGACCTGGTGCGTCACCATCAAGCCCAGCAACCACGTGTTCGCAGTGGCGCCCGACGAGTCCCTGCTCGAGGCGGCACTGCGCCAGAGCTTTCCGCTGCCGTACGGCTGCCGTGATGGCGCCTGCGGCACCTGCAAGGGAAAGGTGCTGGAAGGCAAGGTCGACTACGGCCGGTATCAGACGACTGCGCTGTCGGCCGCCGACCGCGAGGCCGGGTTCGCGCTCTTCTGCCAGGCGAAGCCGCTCTCGGACCTCGTGATCGAAGCGCGCGAGATCGGCGCCGTGCGGGACATTCCGATCAAGACCCTGCCTTGCCGCGTACAGAAGCTGGAACGTCTCGCGCCCGACGTCATGGCGCTTCATCTGCGCCTGCCCGCGAACGAGCGCCTTCAGTTCCTGGCCGGACAGTACATCGAAATCCTCCTGAAGGATGGCAAGCGGCGCGCCTTCTCGATGGCAAATGCGCCCCACGACGACGAGCACCTGCAACTGCACCTGCGCCACTACGACGGCGGCACCTTCACCGCGTACGTGTTCAATCAGATGAAGGAGCGCGAGATCCTTCGCTTTCAGGGACCCTTCGGCACCTTCTTCCTGCGCGAGGACAGCGAGAAGCCGATCATCTTTCTCGCAAGCGGCACTGGCTTCGCACCGATCAAGGGTATTGCGGAGCACGCCTTTCATTGTGGACTCGACCGGCCGATGCAGCTCTATTGGGGCGCTCGCGCCCGGCCCGATCTCTACCTCGACGCGCTCGCCCGCCAGTGGGCGGACGAGCATCCGAATTTCAGCTATATCCCGGTGCTGTCGGAAGCTCGGCCCGAGGACGCGTGGACCGGCCGCACCGGCTTCGTCCACCGGGCGGTGATGGAGGACCACCCTGACCTGTCCGGGCATCAGGTCTACGCCTGCGGCGCGCCGGTGATGGTGGAAGCGGCCCACCGGGACTTCACATCGCACTGCGCTCTTCCGGAGGACGAGTTCCTTTCCGACGCCTTCACCACCGCAAGCGATGCGCTGAAGAAAAGCGCGTCCGTCTGACCCCTGCCTGCAGGTCACACCACAGTGCGGCGGCGGCCTCCCGTGTTCGCCTTGATCTGGGACAACACGAGCTCGAGCCCCTTCCGGTAGTGTTCGGCGGCCGCCTGATGCAGGCTGCGCCGTTCCTTCAGCTCGGCGAGGGCGAGGTGCGCGGAGTAGCTCGGCTCCACCGAAAGGCTCGCCTCCAGATAGCTCTCCGCCTTTCCCCACAGCTCCTGTCGCGCGCAGAGCGTGCCCAGCGTGATCAGAAGAATCGCGTCCTCGGGATGCTCGGGCAGCCACTTTTCCGCCAGCTCGATCTGCCCGCGCACATCGTGTCCCAGGCACTCGCCGTAGAGGGCGACGAGCTCGCTGTCCCAGGTCGCGTCGAGGCTTTCCTCGATGATCTGGTGTGCCTCGCGGCAGCCGCCCATCGCGATGAACGCCTGCGCGGCGACTGACGCAATCTTGGTGTCCTTGCGCTCTTCGGCCGGCATCTTCTGCCAGTACTCCTTGAGCCCCGATGCATCCGCCATGCGCCGACGAAGATTCTCGATGTGGGCACTACGGCTTATCTGTTCGACGCGAAGCGCGTCGAACACGCCGCGCTTGCCGAGGCTGGCGGCGAGCTGCAACACCCGGTCCCAGTTCTTCAGTCGCTGCTGCAGCTTGAGCTCGAGCTTGAGAACCGCGGGATGCCTGTGCTGTACGCCCTGCAGCGATGTCAGCGCCTCGTCGAAGCGCTGCTGCTCGGCGAGCAGTTCAGAGCGGGCGACTAGCGGGAGATCGCTGTCGGACGATTTCACTTCGCCCGCCCGCGTCAGATAGTCGTCCCGTTTCTCGAACGCCTTGAGCTCGTGGGCCGCGCGCGCGGCGAGCACAGCCGAGAGCGTAGGCGACTCGCCGAGCTCGTATGCCTCGACCGCAGACTTCTCTGCACGCGCGAAGCGACCGACGAAAAGCGCGCCAACGGCCTCATTTAGTGCTCTGCGTCCGCGTTCCTGGCGGCGCTTCTCATGGTACTCGCGCACCTGCTCCGGCATCCGCAACGCCGTGGCGAGGAACCGCGTGACCAGGTAGAAAAGGAGATAGCCTCCGATCACCAGCAGTACCAGCAGGTTTACCGAAAGCTCGGCCCGATATGGTGGCACCACTACGAGGACGTATCCGCTCGAATAGCGCGAGGCCACAGTCAGGCCGACCGCCAGCGCGGCAAGCGCCAGCAACCAGAGCAGCGCCTTCATCGGCCCCTGCTCCCCCTGGGTAAGGTCTTGGTGACCGGCGCGGCAGTATCGGCGGCCTCCCGCGTCGTCTCGTCCCGGGCGAGCTTGTAGTTGCGTACCGCCTCGACACTGTCGGAGATATCGGGCACGTCGATATTCACCGGGCTCTCACCCAGTTCGCGCAAACTGGCGAGCACATTGGTGACCGCCTTGCTCCGGGTGTCGAAGTAGCGGTTGAGCCAATCGCGTGCCGCCTTGATGTCGGCGCGATAGGTGGCTTGATCCCTCTGCAGCAGTGCGATGCGAGCCGAGAGCAGGCGCAGTTTCAGGTTTTCGCGCACGAAATACGCCTGCTCTGGCGCGAGCAGCGGCATCTCGCTCTTGTCGAGTCTCTGGACCCGTACCATCTGTTTGAAGTCGGTCCATGCCTCCCGCATGACGCGCTGCCACGCCGTCTCGTCCACGGGCACTTCCGAAGTGGTGGCCTTTTCCCCCGTCGGCCGCACCTCCATGGCGAGCGGCAACCCGTCGACCTGGGCGAGAATGGTATCCAGCTTGACGCTGATGCCCACGGTATCGACATAGGGCAGGGCCTTCAGGCGCTCGATGTCCTTCGCGATCACCTTCCGCAGTGGAATGAGCTGCGGTTTGTCGATGCGTTGCAGGCGGCTGTCTGCCGTCTGGAGCGCGATCAGCGCCGAGCGCACGTCGTTGGCGAGCTGAAGCTGTTGGGATGCAATGAGCACGATCTGCTCGATCTCGGCGAGCGACCAGTCGTCGCGGTTGCGCGAAAGCTCCTGGTAAAGCGCTTCGAGCGCCACCTGCTGGTTTTGGGATCGGGCGAGCTTGTCCTCCAGGACGCCGGCCTTCACCTGCACGTCGCGCACCTCGTCCTGGGCCTGTGCTGCGATGACGCGTGCTTCCCGATTCTGCGCCTCCATCTCGGACAGCCGCCGCGCGAGTTCCTGGCGGAGCGACTGCCTTTCACTTCGGGCATCGAGCCACTGCCACGCGAGCAGTACGAGCGCCAACACGGACAGGCCGAGGGCGACGACGCCGAGGACGCCGCGGCGCGCTGCGGGAGGCACGCGCGGACCGGTCGAATCTACGGGTGCGACCGATGTCGTGGGTTGCTGCCCGGAATCGTCCATCTGTTGGTCAGCAGTCCACGCGCGGCGCTGAGCATTCGCCCCACCAATCGATCATGCTCCGGACGATGCCCTCGTCGCCGGGTCCGGTGAGAACGACCTGCATCACGCCCAGCTCGCGCGCCGTTTCTGCGATACGCGGATGGGGAACGAAGAGCGGCGTCGCCCTGAGCCGCTGCTGGCCGGCTTCGCCGATCATGTCGAATAGATTACGAAGTCCCTCGCTGCTTGTGATGACGACACCAGACACTTCGTCGCGTGCCCACATTCCAAGCAACACCGCCGCGTCACTGGTCGGCTTCGAGCGCCGGTAGCACTCCGCATACTCGATGACCGCGCCACGCGCGATCAGGGTATCGCCGAGCAGCTCGCGCCCACCATCGCCGCGGAAAATCACCACGCGCTTGCCCGCGAGGTCCCACATCTCGGGCAGCGCGAGCAGCGCCTCGCTGTCAAAGCCGTCTTCTGGCGCGATGATGTGTTCAATTCCGAGTCGACGCAGTTCTCGCGCGGAGCCCTTCCCGACCGTGGCGACGCGGACAGTTGATGGCATGCCGCCGCGCGCCAGGATCAGATTCATCGCCTTGTTCACCGCATTGGGGCTGATGAAAATCGCAAGCTCGAAGCTCGAAAGACGTGCGATGACCGCGAGGAGCGGCTGAATATCCTGGACGTCGAAGATCTCGAGCACCGGAAACACCAACGGCGTTCCGCCCACGTCGCGGATGAGTTCCGCGAGCGCCCCCGCCTGGTGCGCGGGCCGCGTGACCACGATGGCGCGCCCTGCGAGCCCTAGCCCGTGCAGGGGGCGCGTTTCCGTCACGCGTTCCATCACGCGGTGGCGAGGCTTGCGAGGATCTCGGCGGCACCGCGCCGGTACAGCTCGCGAGCGAGCGTTTCGCCGAGCCGCTCGGGATCGTCCATGCCGCCGTCCGCGCGCGCGGCGAGAAAGCGGCTTCCGTCGGGTTTCGCGACGAAGCCCGTCATGTGAATGCGACCCGCCTCCAGGCGCGCAAAGCCGCCGATCGGCACGTTACAACTACCGGCGAGAGCGCGGCTCATTGCGCGCTCGGCGCGCACGCACCTCGCGGTCGCGTCGTCGTTCAGAGCGGCGACTGCGGTCAGCATATCCTCCCGCTCCTCGCGGCATTCGATTCCGAGCGCGCCCTGCCCGACCGCTGGCACGCTCTCCTCGGTGGGGATGAGACCGGCGATGCGATGCTCGAGGCCGAGGCGCTTGAGCCCTGCCGCGGCAAGAATGATGGCGTCGAACTGTCCCTCGTCGAGCTTGCGCAGCCGGGTCTGCACGTTTCCACGCAGCGGCGCGACATCGAGCGCGGGGAAGCGGGCCCGGATCTGGCTCTCGCGCCGCAGGCTGGAGGTGCCGATCACGGCGCCCGCCGCGAGCTCAGAAAGACTGCGGCAGCACGAGGACACGAGCGCATCGCGGGGATCCTCGCGCTCGCTGATTGCGGCAATGGTGAAGCCGGCGGGGAGCGTCATCGGCACATCCTTCATCGAGTGCACCGCGATGTCCGCCTCACCCACTTCCAGCGCGGTTTCGAGCTCCTTGACGAACAACCCCTTGCCGCCGATCTTCGCGAGCGAAGTGCCAAGACGACGATCTCCTTCGGTGGTCATGCCGAGCAGCCGGATTTCGCTTTCTGGGTATAATCGAGTCAAGGTTGCGCAGACATGGCGCGCCTGCCACAGTGCGAGTGCGCTCTCCCGGGTAGCGATCACGATGCGCGCCGGGGCCCGCACGATTCCGGGTCTGCTGCTGATCAAACCGCTCCTCTCCCTTGTCTGAACGATCAATTCTCGTGCGCCTGAGCGCCGCACTGACTGCGGCGATTCTAGCATGCACCCCCCTGCCCGGGTGGCTGTGCCCCCGGCTGCAGGCAGGCGCAGGATTTCGCACGCACTGCACGCGAGGCCGAGTGCGCCGATGTGCCCATCCTATCGCTGTTCAGCCGGAATAACTGCTGGTGGTGCGCGAGCGCGAAGCAGAAACTTCCTGCAGTCAGCATAACGTCTACCAATTATTACAGCCTGTACGTTAAGCAACCCATCGAGCGTGCGCTATCGGCGGTGCGCAACTGGGGCCCCCGATATGAACGACGCAACCATGGACAGTACGCGCACCGGCGCTCCAGCGCTCGAGGCAGAGACCCACAGGGACGCTCCGCTGCGGGAGGACATCCGGCTGCTCGGACGGGTGCTGGGTGATACGCTGCGCGAACAGCATGGGGAAAAAACCTTCGACCTCGTCGAGCACACCCGCCGGACGGCGATCCGCTTCCGGCGCGACCGTGACCCGTCCGCGAAACGCGAGCTCGAGCGCATGCTATCCGGTCTTTCCCACGCCGAGATCATCGAAGTCGCCCGCGCCTATACCTTCTTTTCTCAGCTCGCCAACATCGCGGAGGATCTCCACCACAACCGCCGCCGCCGTATCGACCAGATGGAAGACTCGCCGCCACAGGAAGGCACCATGGCGCGTGCGCTGGGAGGAATGCTCGCGGCGGGGTTCAACGGCCAAGACCTCGAGCGATTTCTTGAGAAGTCGGTGGTGACGCCGGTTCTCACCGCACATCCCACCGAAGTCCAGCGCCGTGCCGTGCTCAATCGCCAGCGCGACCTCGCGCGGCTGCTCCTGGAGCGCGATCGCCTGCAGCTCACGCGCGAGGAACGCGCAGCCAACGAAGACGGAATCCGCCGCAACGTACTCGCCCTCTGGCAGACCCGCGTCCTGCGCTCGGTGCGGCTGACGGTCGCAGATGAGATCGAGAATGGCCTTGCCTACTACGAATACACATTCCTGCGCGAGATACCGCGGCTGTACGCCGACATCGAGGACCAGCTTGCGTCGGCGTGGCCCGGGAACGGTCCGATGCTCCCGTCGATGCTGCGTGTGGGAAGCTGGATCGGCGGCGACCGCGACGGCAACCCCTACGTCACACATGAGGTGACGCGCCACGCGATGAAGCGCCACGCGACAGTCGCGCTCGACTCCCACCTGAAGCAGATCCACGCCCTCGGCGCGGAGCTGAGCATGTCACGCCGGCTCGTTAGCGTGAGCCCGGAGGTGGAGGCGCTCGCTGCCGGTTCGCCCGACAAGTCCGATCATCGCGAAGACGAGCCGTACAGAAAAGCCATCACCGGTATCTACGCTCGCATGGCGGCTACCGCCCACGATCTGGTGCAGCTCACCCCTGAACCGAAGCCGGTGGGAGACGCGGGACCGTATGCGGACCCGGGGGAATTCATACGGGACCTGGATGCCATCGACGCCTCTCTGCGCAGCCACGGTGCGAGCCGCATCGCCAACGGGCGTTTGCGGGACCTCCGCCGTGCGGCAGAGGTGTTCGGATTTCACCTCGCCGCCCTCGACATGCGCCAGCACTCGGGGGTGCACGAGGCCGTGGTGTCGGAGCTGCTCGAGCTCGGCGGGAACGCGGCTCCTTATGGCGAGCTCACGGAGGAACAGCGTCTGGACTGGCTGCAGCGCGAGATTGCGACGCCACGACCGCTACGCTCACCATTCATCACGTACAGCGAGGCCACGCAGAAGGAGCTCGCGATCTTCGACGTCGCTGCCGAGATCCACCACCGCTACGGGGCAGTCGCGCTTCCCAACTACATAATCTCGAAGACCGACGGCGCAAGCGACATGCTCGAGGTTGCGTTGCTCTTGAAGGAGGTCGGGCTGCTACAGATGCACCCCAAGCCCCGCCTCGCCGTCAACATCATCCCGCTCTTCGAGACTATCGCCGATCTGCGTGCCTGCGGTCCGATCATGGACAGGCTCTTCGGCCTTCCCGGCTACCGACAACTCGTCGCCAGCCGAGGCAATACCCAGGAAGTGATGCTCGGCTACTCCGACAGCAACAAGGACGGCGGTTACCTCACCGCGAACTGGGAGCTGCACAAGGCAGAGGTGGAGCTGGTCAAGGTCTTCCGCACACATGGGATTGCGCTGCGCCTCTTTCACGGTCGCGGCGGTACGGTCGGCCGGGGCGGGGGGCCGAGCTACCAGGGCATCCTGGCCCAACCGTCTGGCAGCGTCAACGGGCAGATCCGCATCACCGAACAGGGCGAGGTGATTGCGAGCAAGTACTCCGACCCGGACATTGGCCGGCGTAACCTGGAGACCCTGTTGGCCGCCACTCTGGAGGCAACGATGGTGCCGCATGACTATCCGGACCAGGACCTCGAGGCCTATTACCGCATCATGGAGGGCCTGTCGGAGAACGCCTATGCGGCCTACCGCCGGCTGGTCTACGAGACTCCGGGTTTCGTTACGTTCTTTCGCCAGGCGACCCCGATCACCGAGATCGCGGACCTCCATATCGGCAGTCGCCCGGCATCGCGCAAGGCGTCGGATCGCATCGAGGACCTGCGCGCGATCCCGTGGGTCTTCAGCTGGTCCCAGGCGCGCATCATGCTGCCAGGCTGGTACGGGTTCGGGACCGCAGTCGAGGACTTCCTGAAACGCGAGGGCGACTTGGGGCTGCAAAAACTGAGGGAGATGTTCCGCACTTGGCCGTTTTTCCAGGCGCTGCTGTCGAACATGGACATGGTGCTCGCGAAAAGCGACATGAGCGTCGCATCACGCTATGCCGAGCTCGTAAACGACGACACGCTCTCCGAGCGCATCTTCACCCGAATCTACAGCGAGTGGCAGCGCACCGTACAACAGCTGTGCGCGATCACGGGCCAGCGCAAGCTGCTGCAGTCCAACCCGTCCCTCGCCCGCAGCTTCCGGAACCGGCAGCCTTACATCGACCCGCTGAATCACCTGCAGGTGGGACTGCTGCGGCGTTTCCGCTCCGGCGATCACGACGACAAGGTAAAGCGGGCGATTCTGCTCACGATCAATGGCATCGCGTCCGGTCTGAGGAACAGCGGGTGAGTACCACTTTACGCTGGCGGCGACAGCTGCACAGCGATAGCTACCCGAAAATAAGACCCCGCGCACCGTGCACGAGCAACCTCACGAGGGGACCGCGAACTCTGGGGGGAAGGTTGACGGGCTTGAGCAGCATCTTCACGCACATCTCGAACGGGAAATTCCGCTTCATGATGCCCTTCAGCTTCCTGTTGTACTCGCGGTAATACCGCTCATCGAAGGGCGCATCGGGAAAACGTACCTGGAACGCATGCTTGTAGGCGACGAGCGAGTCCTCGCTTTTGGCCTCCGCGATGCGCTTGATGATCGCGCGGATGACCTTGCGACGGCTCACGACCTCGCTAGCGCTGTACCTCTGAAAGTAGCGGTAGAAGTGGCTGAAATGGCGCACCTCGTCGCTCTTGATATGGCCGGTTAGCTCCTTCAGCAGCGGCTCGTCGGCATAATTGTGA
Source organism: Burkholderiales bacterium (assembly GCA_040507665.1). Taxonomy (GTDB): domain Bacteria; phylum Pseudomonadota; class Gammaproteobacteria; order Burkholderiales; family JAEUMW01; genus JAEUMW01. Next base: position 14,575 of record JBEVOI010000049.1, on the reverse strand, counting down.
ATTGCCCGGTAAAGGGATGAGGTGCCGGTCTCCACCACGCAACGCGCCGCCATCTCGAGACCCCTCGTTGGTTCGAACTCATCGAGGGTGCACATGGCGGAGTACTCAGTGAAAAAATTGGCGTTCGCGCGCTCCCAGTCGAACTCTGGCCAGACCGCGCGGATGTAGGCACGCAGCGCCCGGCCGTGTTGCATTTCCTCTTGCTCCCAGTGGCCCTTCAGCCAGTCGGCAATATCGGCGTCGGCGGCGTAGTATGCGCTTAGATTCCGGGCGTAGAGGTCGGACGCGGCCTCGACGAAAGAAGACGTGACGAGCAGGAAGAAGAGGGTGTGATCATGACGCACCCTTTCGGCCTCGAGCTTCGCAAAATCGACCTCTTCCAGCCGCCACGGAAGGTCCTGCGCGCAGCCGGATTGCGGTAGCGTGGATGCGGTCTGCGGTGGAGTCACTCGGATGATTGTCGATGTTACCGAATCGTGAAATCTTATCAGTGGCCGCGCCGGGTTGTCATGCGAGGTTCAAGCGCCCGGGTCGGGCCTGTCGTCGCTGTTCCTGATTCCCATGCAAGAGTCGGCGCCGCCGATCCACCATCCTTGGAACCTTGCGCCACGAGACGCGAGCGCTCTTCAGCGAGAGCTTGCGCCGTGCGTTGACCGTGGGGGTCACCTTGGTAGCAGCGCGTTCGTAGGCGGTGTCGACGTTGGCTTCGAGAACGGGCAAGCCCGCGCAGCAGTTGCGGTACTATCTTTCCCCGCTTTACAACTCGCCGATCAACGCGTCGCGCGGGTCCCGGTTGCGTTCCCCTATGTGCCCGGGTTGCTGTCCTTTCGCGAGATCCCGCCAGTACTGAATGCGCTGGGCACGATAAGCGTGCGGCCCGACCTTCTGCTGTGCGATGGGCAGGGCATCGCCCATCCCCCGCCGGTGCGGATTCGCCAGCCACCTCGGGCTCGTGACCGGCATTCCCTCGATCGGTGTCGCGAAAAGCCGGCTGGTGGGCGAGCACAATCCCGTGCCAATGCAGAAGGGGGCATGGGTTCCGCTGGTGCAACACGGAGAGACCATCGGCGCCGCGCTGCGTACCCGCGCTGGTGTGGCGCCCGTCTTCGTGTCGATTGGCCATCGGGTAAGCCTGCTGACGGCAATCCAGTACGTGCTCGCCTGCACTACACGCTACCGACTGCCCGAGACCACCCGCTGGGCGCACCGCCTCGCCTCGGGGCCACCGTTTTCACCTCGCTATCGGCAGACCAAAATGACGCGGCGGCCCTGAGGCCGCCTGCGTTTATCACGGGGATCTCGGCCGGTGTGCGTCAGCTGTGGCCGCCGAACTCCCGCACAACGTGTTGCTGGCGGCGCGATACCGCGAGCTTTTCCACCACCCCTGTGAGCGTGACTACCCAATGGCCTTCGCCGTTGCCGTTGGTTACACGCTCGAAGCCGGTGACGAAGGGGCGGCCGACAAGGCAGTTACGGTGGATGCGAAGGAACCGTTCGGTGAATTCTTCCTCGAGCCGGGTAAGTGACTCCTCGATCAGGTATTCCCGCTGCTCGGTGCGGATGGTCACGTACTTGAGCTCTGCCTTGAGGTAGATGATGTCCTTGAGGGGAATCAGGTGCACCCGCCCCCGCTCCTGTACCGACAGGTGCGAGCGCGGCTCGGGCTTCATCTGCTGCAGCACGTCGAGGCGCAGCGGGGTGAACTGGCGTACGCGGTTCAGGGCGTCGAACAATCGTCCAAGCCGGATCGGCTTCACCAGGTAGTCCACCGCATGCAGTTCGAAGGCCTTGATCGCATAGGCGTCGTAGGCCGTCGTGAAGATTACGGTCGGCGGGTCGGGAAGCTTCCGCAGGTGTTCGGCAAACTCGATGCCATCCATCTCGGGCATCCGGATGTCGAGCAGCACCACGTCCGCCGGCTGGCTGTTGAGCAGTTCCAGCGCCGTGCGGCCGTCGGCGGCCTCGCCCACCACCGTTAGCGGCATCTTCTGGCCGCAGTCGCCGAGCAAATCGCGAAGACGGCTGCGAGCGGGGGCTTCATCATCGACTATGACGATCCGCAGCTGTTGATCGACGATCTTCATGGGATGGTCCTCAACTGGCGGCAGTAGTGACGTATGGCATGACGATGTGGACATGGTAGGTACTCTCCGTCACGGTGTTCGTAAGACTGGCTTCGGCGTCGAAGTGGAGGGCGAGGCGCTCGCGGATGTTCGCTATCGCCATCTTGTTACCCGAGTGATGGCGACCCTGCTTGCGCACCGGGTTCTTAACCACCGCGTGCAGCTCGTTGCCCTTGCGGTAGACGCCGATGCTCAAGGTGCCTGGCTCAATAGCAGGTTCGATGCCGTGGTAGACCGCGTTCTCGATCACCGGCTGAAGCACGAGCGGTGGGACGAGCGCATCGGCGGGCATGTTTTCCACATGCCACTCCACGCGCAGCCGTTCTCCGAGCCGTAGCTGCTCGAGATCCAGATACTGGCGGCAGAGCGTGATCTCGCGGGGCAGCGGCCCCAGCTGGCGGTTATCCTGCATCAGCACTCGAAAGAGCTCGGCGAGGTCTTCGAGCGCTATTTCCGCCCGCCGTGGCTCGGAACGAATCAGCGAAAGCACGGCATTGATGCTGTTGAAAAGAAAGTGCGGTCGGATCCGCGCTTGCAGCGCCTGAAGCCGCGCGATGGTCAACGCCGGAGAAAGAAGGCGGCTGCGCATGTTGAAGTAACCGACGATGGCGCCGGCTGCCCCGAGGGCGAGGATGAGCGGTCGTGCCATCCCGTCGGCCTCATTCAACAGGCTCTCGCCATAACGACAAACGAAAAGGGTGGTCATTGCTACGAGTGCGAGCACCATGAGGATGCCCGATGGATATGAAATCTTCTGGAGCGCGGGACTGACCGCCGCCAGCGCAAGTAGGCAGATCAGCAGGATCGGCTGAAACAGGGTCGAGATCTCAACGATCTGACGTCCCATCGTCTCCAGGCTAGCCGCCTTGATGAGGGCTGCAGCGAGGACCATCCCGTTCGCCATGAGCAGGACACGCAGCATCACGCCGAGATTGCGAAAATTCGGCAGAACGATGGGATCGGTGTTTTGATTTATACTCGGCATGTGCTTTGGGGCTTCGCGGAACTCAAGGATTATTCGGGCCTTTTTGGGATAGCTGCCCATTCTGCTTCCGCGCCTGACCCCGTAATTCAAAGCAAACCCGATGCCCGACGAATCTTCGCCCCCGAGCCTGCCAGGACCCGCTGCATGGTCCGGTCGCTTCAGCGAACCAGTTGCTGAACTGACCAAGCGCTACACGGCTTCGGTGGGGTTCGATCAGCGACTTGCCGAGTTTGATATCCAGGGATCGCTCGCCCACGCCCGTATGCTCCATGGCGTCGGGATTCTGAGCTCAGGTGATCTGAAGGCCATTGAGGAGGGCATGCAGATCATTCTCACGGATATCCGCGCTGAAACGTTTCCCTGGTCGCTGGACCGGGAAGACGTTCATCTAAATATCGAGAAGCACCTGACCGAGTTGGTCGGCGATGCGGGTAAGCGCCTGCATACGGCGCGCTCTAGAAACGATCAGGTGGCCACTGACGTCCGGCTCTTCGCACGCGCTGCTGTCGACGAGATCTTGCCGCTGGTAGCCGACCTCCAGGCCGCCCTGCTAGATCTGGCCGCGTGCCACGCAGGGACCATCATGCCGGGCTTCACCCACCTGCAGGTGGCACAGCCGGTGACCTTTGGTCATCATCTTCTCGCCTACGTGGAGATGCTGGACCGGGATCGGGGCCGACTCGTCGACTGTCGTAAGCGCCTGAATTATCTGCCCCTGGGAGCCGCCGCGCTGGCGGGCACGTCGTTCCCCATTGACCGCGAGCGGGTAGCACGTGAATTGGGCTTCGACGGGGTGTGTGAGAACTCGCTGGACGCCGTCTCGGATCGGGACTTCGTCATCGAATTTACCGCCGCCGCAGCGCTTGTCATGACGCATCTTTCGCGGCTCTCTGAGGAACTGATCCTTTGGATGAGTCCGCAGTTCGGCTTCATCGATCTGCCGGACCGCTTCTGCACCGGGTCGTCGATCATGCCCCAGAAGAAAAACCCGGACGTGCCCGAGCTGGCGCGCGGCAAGACCGGCCGTGTGACGGGGCATCTAGTGGCTCTGCTGACCCTGATGAAGGGTCAGCCGCTCGCGTATAACAAGGACAACCAGGAGGACAAGGAACCGCTGTTCGACACCGTTGACACCTTGGCGATGACGCTGCGCATCTACTCCGACATGATGCGTGGGGTACAGGCCAACGCAGAGAGGATGCGAGCGGCAGCCCTGGAGGGCTATTCCACGGCTACCGATCTTGCGGACTATCTCGTGCGCAAGGGCGTCCCGTTCCGGGATGCTCACGAAGCTGTCGCGCGGGCGGTACGCCTCGGGGTGGAGCGCGACTGCGACTTGGCGGCGCTGAGCCTAGAGGACCTGCGCCGATTCTCACCCCTCGTCGAGGCCGACGTGTTCAGCGTGCTCACGCTCGAGGGATCGGTCGCAAGCCGCAACCATATCGGCGGCACCGCCCCGGATCAGGTGCGCGCCGCAATTGCGCGCGCGAGAGAGCGACTGCCATAGCGCAAGGGCGAACCAAGAGAATCAAGGCCGGCGAGAGCCGGCCTACTGGGATTTTCATCGATAACTACCGATGCGCGCTAGGTTGTGGCCCTTTCCTTCACCAGTTTCTGCAGTTCACCAGCCTCGAACATTTCGCGCATGATGTCCGAGCCACCGACGAACTCCCCGCCTACGTAAAGCTGGGGAATGGTCGGCCAGTTGGCGTATTCCTTGATGCCTTGGCGGATCGCGGGTTCTTCCAGCACATTCACGGAAAAAAACTCCTGAACACCGCAAGCGCGAAGCATTTGAACAGCAGCAGCGCTGAATCCGCATTGGGGGAAATCGGGTGAACCCTTCATGTAGAGGACAACCGGGTGCCCGGTCACTTGACTCTTGATCTCATTCTGGACGTTCATGGCAACTCCTTGAAGGATTCTTAATTCTCTGATTGGAAAGGTTGAAGATGGTACGGAGAGCACTGCCAAGCGTCAACGCACCCCTCTTTGACCACCGCTCACGCGTTCGATTCCCGCCAGATCCGAAAGGGAGAAGATGCCATCGAAGGCGCTGGCGGCAAGCAAGACCTGGCACCGTTCCGCCTGATCGTAGCCGTGCTCCAACAGCAACCACCCGCCATCGCGGAGGTGTGGAGGTGCCCCACCCACAATGGTGCGGATACAGTCCAGCCCGTCCGCACCTCCGTCGAGTGCAGTCCGAGGCTCGTAACGGAGATCACCGTTATCGAGGTGACGATCGCCAGCCGCAACGTAAGGCGGGTTAGAGAGAATAAGGTCGAACCGCTCGCCGGCGACAGCCGAATACCAGTGGCTCTGGTCGAAACGGACGTTTTCGGCACCGAGCTGGGCCGCATTCGCCCGCGCTACCGCCAGAGCGTCTCCGCTCGCGTCGACCGCTATCACCTGCACCAGAGGCCGCAATCGGGCGAGGGTGACCGCGAGAATACCGCTGCCGGTACCGAGGTCAAGCACCTTCACGGGAACATTTTTGGGCAACCGTCCCAGTGCTGCGTCAACCAATAGCTCGGTTTCCGGGCGCGGAATCAGCACGGCCGGGGTCACGAGGAAGTCGAGACCGTAGAACTCCCGGCTGCCGGTGAGATACGCGTAAGGCTCGCCCAAGCTGCGCCGCTCGACGAGCGCGATGTAGGTAGCGCAAGCATCGGGGGGAATCGTCTCGCGGTGGCGAGCCGTGATCCCGGCGCGGGAAACCCGCATCACTTGGGCGAGCAGGCCTAGCGCCTCTCGATAGCCCTCCGCGAACGTGAGTCCGAGCGCGGCCGCAAGCCGGCCGCCATCACGGGTAAGGGTAGCGCCGATCGACTCCGGGGGCAGGCCGGCGGATGCTGCCGGGCGCAACCGATCCATCACGCTTCTTCGGCCATGGCGGCGAGTTGTTCCGCCTGATGCTCCGCGAGCAGCGCGGCCACCAAATCGCCCAGATCCCCATCCATGATCTGATCGATCTTGTACAGGGTGAGGTTGATGCGGTGATCGGTCACGCGCCCCTGGGGAAAGTTGTAGGTACGGATGCGCTCGGAGCGGTCGCCGCTGCCAATCAGCGACTTCCTTGTTGCAGCCTGCTTCGCCACCTGTTCCCGCAGCTGCCGGTCCTTGATGCGGGCGGCGAGCACGGAGAGCGCCTGCGCCTTGTTCTTGTGCTGCGAGCGGTCGTCCTGGCACTCGACCACGATCCCAGTAGGCAGGTGCGTGACCCGCACCGCCGAGTCGGTCTTATTGATGTGCTGGCCGCCCGCCCCCGACGCGCGGAAGGTGTCGATGCGGATTTCCGCCGGATTGATGACGACGTCACCCACCTCGTCGGCCTCCGGCATCACCGCCACGGTGCACGCCGAGGTGTGAATGCGCCCTTGAGTCTCGGTCACAGGGACTCGTTGAACACGGTGGCCGCCCGACTCGAACTTGAGCTGGGAGTGGGCGCCCGTGCCGACGATCTTTGCGATGATCTCCTTGTAGCCGCCGAGATCCGACGGGCTCTGTGAGATCACCTCGACCTGCCAGCGCCTACGCTCGGCGAATCGCGAGTACATACGAAACAGATCGGCTACGAACAGCCCCGATTCGTCGCCTCCGGTGCCGGCGCGGATCTCGAGGAAGATATTGCGCTCGTCGTTCGGGTCTTTAGGCAGCAGCGCGCTCTGCAATTCCGCCTCGATGCGCTCCAGATTCGCCTGTCCCTCCCGCAGCTCAGCCTCCGCGAATTCGCGCATCGAAGGGTCCGCAGCCATCTCCTGCGCCGTGCGCAAGTCGTCTATGCCGCGGCAATGGGCTTCGTACAGGGAAACCACCGGCGCGATCTCGGCGTGTTCGCGGGTGAGCCGGCGATAGGCGTCCATATCGGCTGCAATGGTCTCCGCCGACAGCAGCCGGTCGAGCTCCGCAAGCCGCCGGGAAAGCTGCGCGAGCTTTCCGGCAATGCTGGCATTCATTCGTTATGGTGGATGTTGTAAAGGCGCGACAGGAGCGCGAGCAGCTGCGTGCGGTCCTCCGCCTCGGCACTGCCGAGCGCGTGAGTGGGAGCGTGGAGGAGCTTGTTGGTGAGCGCGCGGCTCAGATAGTCCAGGACCTGCTGCGGGTCGTCGCCCCGGGCGAGGCGGCGCAGCGCCCGCTCCATCTCGTGGCGCCGGGCCCGTTCCGCCTGGTCGCGCAAGGCGCGGATGGAGGGCACCGCCTCCCGGTTCTCGAGCCAGTGCAGAAAGTCCTGCACCTTGTGATCGATGATCGCCTCGGCCTCGGCAACGGCCGCCTGGCGCGAATCTACGCCCGCCTGGGCGACACGACCGAGATCATCCACGGTGTAGAGGAACACGTCGTCGAGCTCGGCCACCTCGGGCTCGATATCGCGCGGCACGGCGAGGTCCACCATGAACACCGGTCGGTGCCGGCGGGCCTTGACGGTGCGCTCCATGGTCCCCTTGCCGATGATGGGCAGCGGGCTCGCCGTACAGGTGACAACGATGTCGTGGGCCGGAAGATGTTCGGGCAGATCGTTCAGCGCGATGGTCGCGGCCTGGAAGCGACGGGCAAGCTCCGCAGCGCGGTCGGTGCTACGGTTGGCGAAAGTCACGTTGCGCGGATGCCCGGCGCAAAAGTGGGCGGCGCAGAGTTCGATCATCTCTCCCGCGCCGATGAAGAGCACGCTCTGTTCGGAGATCGAGGGGTAGATGCGTTCGGCCAGCTGGACCGCACAGGACGCCATCGAAACCGCGCTTACGCCGATCTCGGTGTGGCTACGCACCTCCTTTGCGACCGAGAAGGTGCGCTGGAAGAGCTTGTGCAACAGCACGCCGAGGGTTCCCGCATGCTCGGCCACCCTCACCGCCTGCTTGAACTGGCCCAGGATCTGCGGCTCGCCGACGACCATCGAGTCGAGCCCGCTCGCGACCCGGAAAGCATGCTTCACCGCGCTCTCGGTGGGCAGGGCGTAGACATAGGGCTGCAGGCTGGGGGCGCTCAGGCGATGGTATTCGGCGAGCCAATCGATCGCTGCCTTCGGTTCCTCGGTGTTGCAGTAAAGCTCCGTGCGGCTACAGGTGGAGACGATGGCTGCCTCGCGCACCGGGCGGTGGCCGACCAGATCCCGCAGCGCCTGCTCCATGTGGTCGCCGTGGAATACCACCTGCTCCCGCACGGCAAGCGGCGCGGTGTGGTGATTGACCCCGATGGTAAAGAGCTGCATGCCCCGTAAAAGCCCTGTAAGCGCAACATGCGCGCAGAATCCGAAATTATAGTAACCCGACTCGGCCGTCGCCATCTCGGCACCTTGCGTCAACACGGCCGATTCGGCGCCGATCCGGATTATTCCCCCCTGTTTGCGGATACGAGTGCGGGTGGCAGCAGCCGTGCGAGCTCGGTCCAGGTCGCCGCATGCGCGGCGAGGAAAGCGACTCGCTGCCGGCTGAACCAGGCATATCGCCGCGCGAGCGTCGCCGTCGTCACCCGATACCCCAACCCGTCCACAGTGGTGGTGGCGTCGGGGACTGCTCCGAACATCCACTCGAGCATCACGTTGCCAAACTCGTAGTTGAAGTGCTCCGGGTCCTGCCAGTAATTCATCAGGGTGGAGGTCACCGGCTCCGTCGTGTAGGTGCTATAGCCCTGGAAGTCCCAGATCTCCACGGACGCCGGCGGGGCGGGCGGATGCGTCTCGAGGAAGTGGGCGAGCTGCCACAGAGCGCGCCAGCGCTCCATTTGCCGGCCACACAGGTAGTCGGCCTCGATACTCAGCACGTGCCGCGGATAGACCGCGAGGCGCAGCGTCACATCCCGGCCCGACACGCTGTCGATCACGCGCGCGAGACCCTGCGCATCGAACGGGACATCCGGCGATACCTCGAGCGGCGCCGCGGTCCCGTCGCGAGAGCGCTCGAGATTGTCCCAACGGCAATCCTTTGCATCGTGCAGCACCGAAGCGAAGAACTGGCTGAAGCGGCGGTCGACGCCGGGGTCGTGGCGGGAGTAGAAGTACATCCCCTCGCGGGTATGGCTGCCCCGCTCGGTCCGGCCCTGGTGCGCGACGGTCTCGATGGCGGCGCCGAGGGCGCGCGGGGACAGCAGGAGCGCCGTCCACGAGGTCTCGCGCATGTCGGCGATGCTTTCGGTGCAGTCGAACGCAGGCAGTGGCTGGGCGTGGATCCCGAGTACGATGCGCTTCAACGGCGCGGTCGCAAGCACGTATTCGAGGGCACAGAAGTTCATGTTCCATGGCGTACCGGCGAGCGCGAAGTTGTAGCTCTTGGCCTGCCCGCTCCGGGTCAGGACAGGGTGCAGAGGATCGAAGCCGATTTCGGCAAACGAACCGCCGAGGACAACCGCCTCGGGCTGCTCTGCCGCGAACACCGCCGGCTTCACGTGGCGTTCAAAGCGGCGGAACTTGGTCTTGATTGCGTTAAAGCCATCGATCTCGACGTCCCGGAAATACCAGAAGGGATCCACCAGACGGGTGAAAGCTGCGGTCAGGCCGAGCAGCAGGGCGAGCCCCATGAGCAGCAAACGGACGTGGCGCAGCGAGTCCTGCGGGGCGGTGCCTGCTCCGGAATCGGCATCGATCAATGTGTCTGCCCCGACTCGCCCGCAGCGGTGCCCGGCGACCCGACGCCTGCCTCCGCAAGCAGCTCAGCGAGCCTGCGGGTGCGCGCGGCGCGCGCTGGTGCTTGCACGTGGTTCACAGTGTCCGAGAATGCCGAATATGGGTAAAGAAAATCCTGCGGGCGGCCGAGCACGGTGAACTGCCCCTCGCTGCGCAACCGCTCCGCCGTAACATCGATCACCTTCCGGCTGAGATCGTACTCCCCCTCCGGGTAGACGCCGAAGGTGAGAACCACCCGTGCGCCCCGTTCCTCCAGGCGCCGCGCCACATCGTTGAGCTGCTCGATCACTTCGGGTTTAAGCGCATCGTGCTGGTATATCGTGTTGCGCCCCACGAGGTTTTCCGGGGGTGAGGGCCTGATTTCCTCGCTGCCGTCTCCATAGCGGTTAACCACTTGCAGGTAGCGCATGTAGCCGTTACGCGCCAGCGAATGGTTACCCTTGATTGGTATCGCGAACAGCGCTGCGACCTTATCGCGCACGAGAAGCAGAAAATCCCCCATCAGCACACGCGGCTTCTCGTGCGAGTAGTAGAGCCGCCATGCCGCCTTCGGGTCTACCGCAAGAAACCAGCGATAGTAGTCCTTCTGGAACGGGCTGAGGCTGGTAAAGAGAAGCGCGTATTCGGGTACTAGAACGACGATGTCGCCGTGGCGGATATGGGGACGAATCACCTCCAGTGGGGCGAGGATGCCAAGCCCTCCGAAGACTCCCATGTTTACGACCCGCACCCCGAGCGATTGCGTCAGAAGCTCGCTATCCACGCCGAAAAAGAGACCGCTGCCGCCGACCAATATGACGCGCGGCGCCGGTCGCGAGTTCAGCATCACGCGTTTGTCGATCAGCATCGCGAGCTGGTGCTTATAGGGAAACGGCCCGAAATAGAGGACACCGAAACTCCCGAGCACGAGTGCGGAGAGTAGCGCAACGCGCCCCAGCAGCTTCGTGACATCGGGGCTGGCGCGCATGCTAGAACTGAAAATAGATGAATGGTTGAACGTTCGTGTACATGCCGTACGTAAGGATGCTCCAGGCAAGCAGGAAGTAGAGCGTCCAGCGCACCGTCCAGTGGCGACCTGCGAGCATGTGGCGAATACTCCCGTGGCTCTGCACCGCGTGCACGCACTCGAGGGCGATGATGGAAAAAAACGCGATCCGCAACTCGCTGTCGTCGAGGCCGATGCTTTGATAGGAGAGCGCGTGCTTCCAGTAATCCTTGTTCCACCAGGAGTGGAAGCCGTCGAAGAGGTGCGTGATGATGTACCAGGCCTCGCTCATCGAAGTGGACCGGAAGATGATCACCCCGAGGACGAACAGACTGAAGGTGATCGCGACCTGCACCGCGTGTCGCAGCCACGGTAACCGTTGCAGCCCCAGAGTTCGGGCAACCGCGTTACGGTAGGCCAGGGTTGCGCTCCCGACGACGATCATGAGTCCATTGAGGCCACCCCAGATCACGTATGTCCAGTTCGCGCCGTGCCATAAGCCGCTCAACACGAACGTCACCATCAGGTTGAAGGTCTGGCGGCCGGGGCCGAGGCGGCTGCCGCCGAGAGGAATGTATACATAATCCCTAAACCAGCTCGACAACGAGATATGCCAGCGTGTCCAGAACTCGGAGATCGAACGCGACGCGAATGGACGCCTGAAGTTGTCCATCAGACGAAAGCCCATGGCCTGAGCGGCGCCGATCGCCATGTCGGAGTAACCTGAGAAGTCGCAGTAGATCTGCACCGCGAAGAACACCCCGGCGAGGATTAACGGCACGCCGGTATGTGCCGTCGGATCGGCGTAAATGGTATTGACCACCACGGCGAGGCGGTCCGCGATCACGACCTTCTTGAAGAGCCCCCACGCCATCAGCTTGAGTCCGTCCGCGACCCGCTGGTACTCGAACCGATGATGCTCGTAGAACTGGTGCAGCAGGTTCTGCGGCCGCTCGATCGGGCCGGCTACAAGCTGCGGGTAGAACATCACATACAGCGAGTAGATTCCGAAGTGCCGTTCGGCCTTCTGATTGCCGCGGTACACCTCGACCACGTAGCTCAGGCTCTGGAATGTGTGAAAGGACAGCCCGATGGGAAGAATCAGCGCAAGCGGATCGACGGCGAAGTTAAGGTTGAACTGATTGGAAATCCAGTTCACGTTGTTGCCGAAAAAATTGTAGTACTTGAATACGAACAGCACGGCGCAGGTTGCGAAAATGCTCGTGATCAGGTAGCGGCGCTTCTCGGCTCCGCGGGAACGGGCGATCAGAAGTCCCGCGAAGTAGTCGATGACGATGGTGACGACGAGGATCAGGATGTAGATAGGCACGAACGCCATATAGAACACGCAGCTCGCAATCAGCAGCCAGAGCCAGCGCCAGTGATGCGGGAGCAGGAAGTAACCCGCCGTCACGATGGGAAAGAAGAAAAGAAACTCGAGGGAGTTGAAGAGCACGGCGCGGGTTGTCTACTTCGCTGTCGACGAGGATCGTTTTATTTCCGGCGGGACCAGCCGCATCAGCGCATCCCATGTTTCGGGGTGTGCCTTGAGATAGAGCGCGCGCTGATCGGATAGCCACCGGTACCGCGCGGCAAGTGTAGCGGAAGTGACCCGGTAGCCGAACCCCGTCACCGGGTCGGATCCGGTGTTCCCGGTGCTGAACATCGCATCGAGCATCGCGTTGCCAAGCTCGGGGTTGAAGTGGATCGGGTCCTGCCAGTAGGTGAGCACCCCGCCACCCAGGGGCTCGGAAAACTCCGGACCATAGCCCTGGAATTCCCAGACCTCCACCGATGCCGGCGGCGCTGGGGGATGCTCCTCGAGGTACTGCGCGAGGCGGAACATCGCGCGCCAGCGCTGGAGCTCCTCTCCGCACAGGTACTCTGCTTCGGCGCCGACCACATGGCGCGGATAGATGACGATCTTCAGCTTGATGTCGCGGCCGGAGATCTGCGAGAGGATCCGCTTCAGGCCGCTCGTATCGAACGGCGCTGCCGGGTCCTGTACGAGCAGCGGTGTCGGCACATCCAGGGAGCGGCGCAGGCGCTCCTCGGAGCAGGTGATCTTGCCTCGCAGGTACTCTTCGAAGAACACTCTGGCCCGGTGTTCTACTCGCGGGTCGTCGCGGAAGAATACGTACCTGCCTTCCGGCGTGTGGCGCTGCGGCTCGCGAGGGTCCTGACTGCGCAGGGTCTTGATCGAGTGTTGCACCGCCTGGGGCGACACAAGGACCTCGGCCAGACGGGTCTCATCCATCGCGGCGAACATCCGCGAGCAGTCCTCGTCCGGCATCGACTGGGCGACCATGCCGAACACGATGCGCTTCACCTCCGTGTGCGCAAGCACGTACTCGAGGGCGCAGAACGCCTCATTCCAGGGTGCCCCCGCGAACGCGAAGTTGTAGCTCTTGCCTGGCTCGCCGCGACTCAGACTGGGGTGCAGCGGCTCGAAGCCGATGGCGGCCACCGAGCTGCCGATGATCACGGATTCCGGGCGATCGCGCCGCAACACGGCGGGCTTCACCTCGCGCTCGAAGAAGCGCAGGCGGCTCTTGATGGCATTGAAGCCCTGGATGCGCATGTCGCCGAAGTACTGGAATGGGTCCACAACGCGATTGAACGCCGCCGTCAGCAGCATGAGCAGCGCCGTTCCGCAGAGCAGCCAGCGGCCATAGCGGGCGAACACATCCTCGGTCACGTCAGAACTGGAAGTAGATGAACTCGCTGAAGCCGCTCGACATGTAGAGCAGTCCGAAGTAGGCCAACAGCATCGTCGCAAACGCCCAACGCGTGGTCGGCTGCCAGCGCAGCCACGGCATGGAAGCGCGCGCTTCGGGGCGATAGTCGAGGGCCGGATCGAAGCACTCCATGATCTGCTGCGTGTTCGGTGCGAGCCAGACGATGGCGAGCCCGGCGACGATCCAGTTGAGCAGTGTTCCGCCTGCGAACGTCGGAGAATCGCGGAAGCGCACGCCGTGTTGCGAAAGCCAGTCCCCGGTCGCGCCGAGGCCGGCGAGCCACTTGAACGGCATCTCGATCCCGTTCACAGCCGTCATCCCCTTGAGGATAAGGAATGCCGCGTCCATCGAGGTCGCGCGGAAGAAGACCCATGCCACTACCACCGCGAGAAATGTGAGCGCCTGGGCCGCGATCCGCCCGCCGCGCGTCCCCGCTTCCGGACTCCACCCGAGCCGCCCGCGCAGCGTCTGCCATGCGTGATTGGCGACGAGGTAGAGCCCGTGCAGTCCGCCCCACAAGACGAAGGTCCAGTTCGCGCCGTGCCACAAGCCGCCGAGCAGCATGGTAAGCATCAGGTTGAGATAGCGTCGGGCGCTGCCCTTGCGGTTGCCGCCGAGGGGGAAGTACAAATAGTCGCGCAGGAACCGCGACAGGGTCATGTGCCAGCGGCGCCAGAAATCGATGATGTTCGCGGCCTTGTAGGGCGAATTGAAGTTGAGCGGCAGGTTGACCCCGAACAGGCGCGAGAGCCCGATCGCCATGTCGCAATAGCCGGAAAAGTCGAAGTACAGGCGCAGCGTGTAGGCGAGCGCGCCGCCCCAGGCGTCGAGCAGCGGCAGGGCGGTGCCCGCCGCAGCCGCGTCGAAGACGCTGGTGGAATGGGGCGCAATGCCGTCCGCGAGCACGGTCTTCTTGAACAGCCCGATGAAGAAAATGGTGAGACCGACCGCGACGTTTTCCCAGCGCATGCGGTAGGTCGTGGGGCGGTCGAACTGCGGCATCATCTCGGCGTGATGCAGGATCGGGCCCGCGATCAGGTGCGGGAAGTAGGTGACGAAGAGCGCGTAGTGGATGAGGTTGTACTCGCGCACCTTGCCCTGGGCGGCGTCGGCCAGATACGCGATCTG
>JBEVOI010000047.1:0-14790 GCA_040507665.1 Burkholderiales bacterium | reverse complement strand
GGGAGGAACAGGAGTCGACGGAGGACCGAAGCCTGCGTTCGAAAAGAAGAAGGGCAGCGCCCGCGCGGCGGCTGGCGGCGATAGTTCGCGGCAGGTCGGCCTCGAGAGCACGACGAGCTCGATCAAGTTCGGGGCCGCCCCCGCGGACGAGCCCGAGGCGGCCCCGCCGCCTGTTCCGAGCAAGCCGTCGACGCCGCTGTTCCCGGTGAACATTCAGCGCATCCGGGTGAACAAGGGTGAGCTCTATTTCGCCGACCTCACCCTCACGCCTCAGTTCGGCACTCACATCCACGACCTCAACGGCACGGTGAACGGCTTGTCCACGCGCAAGGACAGCAAGGCCCAGATGAAGCTCGAGGGCGCTGTCGATCAGTACGGTCTTGCGCGTTTCGCGGGCGACCTCTCCCCGTTCGCACCGACCGACTATACGAACGTGACGGTGACCTTCCGCAACGTCGAGCTCACCAGCATGACACCATACTCCGCGAAGTTCGCGGGCTATCGCATCGCTTCCGGCAAACTCGACGCCGACCTGGAGTACTTCATCCAGATGCGCCAGCTGAAGGGCGACAACAAGATCGTGATCGACCAGCTGACCCTCGGCGAGCGGGTCGAGAGCCCGGATGCCGTGAAACTCCCCCTCGCGCTCGCGATCGCGCTTTTGAAGGATTCCGACGGGAAGATCGACCTGGGGCTGCCGGTGAGCGGGAGCCTCGACGATCCGAAGTTCAACATCGGCGCCATTGTCTGGAAGGTGCTGGTGAATTTCCTGACCAAGATCGTCACGTCTCCGTTCCGCGCGCTCGGTGCGTTGCTCGGTATCGAAAGCGAGAAACTCGAATCCGTCTCTTTCGACCTCGGCAGTGACCAGCTTCTGCCGCCGGAGAAGGAGAAGCTGAAGCAGGTGGCCGGCGCGCTGGAGAAGCGCCCTCAGCTCAAAGTCGGAATCCGACCCGTATACGCACCCGAAGACGCAGACGCGATTCGGTCGCTGCGAGTGCGCCGCGAGCTCGCTACTCGGGCGGGGTTCAAGCTGCAAGGGGGAGAGGACCCGGGGCCGTTTGACACCACAGATCCAAAGAACCAGAAGGTGATCGAAGCGCTCTTCGTCGAACGTTTTGGCAAGGAGGAGCTCGGCAAGACGACGGAAGCGCTGGAGAAGGCTGCGGCGGGCGACGGCAAGGAGGTCACGAGGGACATGCGCAAGGAAGCCCGTGCGAAGCTGCCGGATACGCTGCTCGCAAAACTCACCGAGAAGGAGCAGGTGAGCGACGAGGAGCTGCAGGCCCTCGCCCAGCGCCGTGCCGAGGCCCTGAGGCTGGAGTTCGAGGCCCAAGGCAAGCTGCCCGCTGACAAGCTCGCAGTCGAGCCGATCGAAAAGGTGGAAGCAGCCGACAAGAAGACGGTGCAGAGCAAGTTCTCTCTCACCACGAAATAGCCCTCGCCGCCAGACCGGTTTGTCGGAGTCGGTAGGTCAGCCCCGTTCCCCGTGACCGAACCATTGGCGTCATTCGCCCAGCAGGCGACGCTAGTCGCGGCCCTCCGGGATCCGCGGTGTTATCCCCACGCCGTCGGTTCGATCGAGGTGATCGAAACCCATATCTCGTGGGTGGTTCTCACCGGCACTTATGCTTACAAGATCAAAAAGCCCCTTGTATTCGACTTTCTCGATTTCGCCTCCCTCGGTCAACGCGAGCGGTTCTGCCGTGAGGAGTTGCGGCTCAACCGCCGACTTGAACCCGAGCTCTACCTGGATGTAGTCGCAATCACCGGCACTCCAACGGCACCCGTGATTGCGGGCAGCGGCGAAACCGTCGAGTGGGCGGTCAAGATGCGGGAGTTCGAACGCGGTGCGGAGCTTTCCCGCCTGCTTAAAACCGGCGCGGTCACAACCGCGATAGTGGACGAGATCGCGGATCGGGTCGCGGCTTTTCACGCCACCTGCGACCGTGACACCTCCGCCGCGGGTTTCGGCAGCGCGGCGGCCATTTACCTCCCGGTGCGCGAAAACATCGATGCGCTGGCCCGCCTTGTTACCGATCCGGGCGCGCGCGAGCGACTGACGCGACTCGCTGCCTGGAGTGAGGCGGAACACGGACGGCTCACGCCGACATTCGAGCGCCGGCGCGCCGAGGGGTTTGTGCGGGAGTGCCACGGCGACCTGCACCTCGGGAACATCGCGCTGCACGGAGGGCGCGTCGTGCTCTTCGACTGCATCGAGTTCAACCCGGGTCTGCGCTGGATCGATGTGATGAGTGATGTCGCGTTTCTCGTGATGGATCTGCACCAGCGCGAACGGCCCGACTTCGCGCGGCGCTGTCTCAACCGCTGGCTTGAGCGCAGCGGCGACTACGAGGGCCTGGCGGTGCTCCATTACTATCTCGTATATCGCGCCCTCGTGCGCGCGAAGGTCGCCGCGATCCGGGCAACGCAGGGCGGCGCACAGGCCGCGAACGCGGCAAGCGAATCCCAGGCCCTCCTGGATCTGGGGGAGCGATTCGCGCGAACAGGCGCCCCACAGCTCCTCATCACACAAGGTGTATCAGGATCGGGAAAGACGACAGTCACAAGCGCGCTGTTGGAGCTGGCGAACCTGATCCGTATTCGTTCCGATGTGGAGCGCAAGCGCCTCTTTACGTTATCCAGCGAAGCCCGCAGCGGTTCCAATGTCGATGCCGGAATCTATGCCTGGGACGCGACGCAGCGCACGTATGCGCGTCTTCTCGCGCTGTCGCAAGGGATCCTGCGCGCCGGTCATTCGGTCGTCGTCGATGCCACTTTTCTCGACCGCAGCGACCGCGACGCGTTCCGCGCGCTGGCAGCGGTGGACGGTGCACGATTTCGCATTCTCGCTTGCCGTGCGCATCGGGAGACGCTGCGCGAGCGGGTGGTGATGCGGGAACAGCACGAGCGGGATGCCTCGGAGGCGGGCCTTCCCGTGCTTGCGCGACAGCTGGAACAGGGAGTGGAGCTCGGCGACGACGAGTTGCAGGAGGCCACATTGATCGATACCTCATCACCGATCGATACGCGGGCGCTTGCTAATGCGCTCGGTCTCTTGCCTTGATCGTTGTTGTTGACATTCGTCAAGGGCAGCGGCGTTCGCAACGACTAAACTAGCCGTTTTTGGAGTGGTCCGATTTCGCTCTTCCGCGAACGGCATGGGCCGATCGGCGCGCCATCCGCGCTTCGAAAAATGCTGACTAAAGGAGATACCGATATGGCTGACATTACCCGTTATGACCCGCTCTCCGATGTAGCGAGCCTATTCGATGATCTCTCAAAGGGCTTCTTTCTGCGGCCCCTGAGCGCACCCGCACCCGCCGGACTACCCGCACGCGTCAAGGTGGACGTGAAGGAGGACGACAGCGGCTACATCGTCTACGCCGAGATTCCTGGCGTGAATAAGGAAGACATTCATGTGGCGGCGGAAGGCAGAGAAGTGTCCATCAGCGCCGAGGTGAGGAAGGAGACCGAGGAGAAGGAAGGCGAACGCGTGGTCCACAGCGAGCGCTATTTCGGGAGGGTTGCGCGCTCCTTCACGCTCGCCCACGAAGTCGACCAGACCGGAGCATCGGCAAAGTACAGCGATGGGGTCCTTGAGCTCCGGCTACCGAAAAAGACGGCGGCTTCGGCGACCAAGCTCACTATCCGGTAGCCGGTATGCGCCGCCAAAGACCAACGTACGACCTTCGCCTCGCGATGAGGGAGGGGCCCCCTAAGCCGCCGGCGCCTCGGCGGTAGCCTGCCGGGCGCCTTGGGGCGCGTCCGGTGCCCTGTGGAGGAAGGTAAGCACGGCCTCGTGGACGCGGCCGTTCGTGCACACGAGCGTGCCAGCATCGATGCGGTCTGAACCGTCCGCGGCGGTTGCCCTCCCGCCGGCCTCCTCAACGATGATCTTCAAGGCGGCGACATCCCAGGGCTCGACGTCGAGATCGACAGCCACCTCGCCGCGACCTTCCGCCACCCGCAGGTGCTGGAGAAAGTCTCCGGTCTCACGGTCGGGCTTGGTCGCGCGCAGCAGAGCCGGTACGGCGGGATAGCGCGCGAGCGTGGCAGGCTCTGTCGGTGTGCCGTGGAACAGACGACAGTCAGCAAGCCGGAGCCGGTCGGAGACCCGAAGCGGCTCACCGTCCCGGAACGCTCCGTTGCCCTGGCTCGCCCACCAGCGATGGTGGAGGGCGGGTGCGCTCGCCATTCCTGCGATGATTCGGTGACCGACCTGAATCGCGAGCAGCGTCGCGAACACCGGACTTCCCTGCACGAAGTTGGCGGTGGCGTCGATGGGATCCAGGATCAGGCGTGCCTCGCCGGTCCCCGGCCTCACCCCGTACTCCTCCCCAAGAACCGCGAGACCCGGAGCGAGTACCTGGGTCCGGGCGACCACCTCGCGCTCGATCTCCAGGTCGGCTTGCGTAACCGGGCTTCCATCTTCCTTGCGAACGGCTGCGAGGCCAGGGCAACGGAAGCGCCGCAGGGCGATGGCATCGGCGCAGTCCGCGAGCACGTGGAGGAGTGCGATCCAGTTCTCGGGTCGTTCAGGAGACATTTCAGCGGGCTCAATGCAGGTTCTGACGCGGCAAGGGCGGGTGCAATCCCAACGCTTAAATGTTATCACGCCACCGACGATCTTCGCGCGGGCCTTACACCGCTCACGGTGGCTTATTCAACGTCTTCCGAGGCGTCGGCTCGATGCCGCGGGCGATTTCTCCGAGGCGCTCGAGATCGCACTCGCATAGGCCTCCCTTGGAGCGGCCGAATATCCCCAAGCGCCGGAATGCGGCGATCACGCGGCTTGCAGACTCGGTGGTGATGCCGAGAATGGCGCCCATGTCTTCGCGCCCGATCAGCGTGCATTCGGCGGCACCGTGATCGCGGGCGAGGAACAGGAGCAGGCGGGCGACTCTCCCCCGCGCGGTCCCCGTCGACAGGTCCGTCAGCACTGCTTCCGCCTCGTTGAGGGAGCGCTGGAATTGGCGGAGCAGTTGCCGGTGAAAATCCGGCACCTCGCGGTCGAGCTGCTCAAGCAAAGGCACCGGTACCCGGCACAGGCGCGCCTCGGTCAGGGCCCGCGCGGTGTGATGGTAGGGCTCCCCAAACAGCGCCTCCAGTCCCAGAGCGTCGCCCGCCTTGAGAATGCGAACGATCCGCTCCTCCCCCCCCAGGGAGAAGTGGGACAGCTTCACCAACCCCGAGCGCACAATGTAGAGGAATGGGGCCTTCTCTCTGCTCGCATAGACGATCGCGCGGGGCGCGCAGATGAAATGGTCTATGCCTTGCAGCAGCGCCTCCGCCCGGGGCGCATCGATGCCCACGAACAGGTCGAGGGCGCGCACGGGACACACGCTACAGGTCGCAAGCGAATCGCGTCTGATTGTTGGCGGGGCGTGCATCTTCTCGTGTTGGGGGCATACGCCGCGCGGTCGCGCTGAAAGAAAGACCCTGGCCGCCGCGAAGCTCGGTGGCTCCGCACCCGAGCGATACCGCCATGATAGCCGCACTCCGCGCACAGTTGCGCATTCTCAATGCCACCCCGCAGTGGCTTGCGTACAGTACCCACGGATACCCGGCGAGCACAGAATCCGGAGGACGGAATGGAAGAGACTCCCATGAAACTCCTGTGCGCCCTCGCAAACCGCGCGGCGCTGTCGTCGATTCGGCATTACCCGACGCTGATCCGCTGAGCAGCGCTCCGCCGTTGGATCTGCGCAGACATATGATCGCCGAGGCGGCCTACTTCCGCGCCGAGCGGCGCGGCTTCTGCGGCGGCGACAGTGAGCGGCTCGACGACTGGCTGCAAGCAGAGATGGAGATCGGTCGGCTGTTGGCGACAGAATGCGAAACCGAAGTGGTTGGCTAAGGCGTCGTCTGACGCTACTTCGGAGCGACTCCCGAGGCCGTTCGTGATGGGCGTCCGGGACGCGTTCAGCTCGTGATGGATGGACAACGCCCTTTCTTCCTCGTGCGTGGGTGCGCGGCCTTATAATGCTGGTGCAAGGCGCTTCGCATTCAAGAGGAGGAAACAGGATGTTCAAGAACGTGCTCGTTCCGACGGATGGATCGGAGCTTTCCGCCAAAACGGTCAAGCGCGCGGTGCAGATCGCAAAGGCCATGAAGGCAAAGGTCACTGCTTTGCACGCGTATCCTGAGCCCCACACATCGGTGCGCTACGAATACGTTGGCCCCTTCAATCTCAAGAACAGGAGGGACTACGCAGCCAAGGCTAAAGCGACCGCGAACAGTTATCTAACCACCATAACGAAGGCGGCGAAAACGGCTGGGGTCGAGGCCGACAGCGTGGCGATGGCGAGCGATCGCCCGTACGAAGCCATCATCAAGACCGCGAAAAGGAAAAAGTGCGATCTCATCATCATGGGCTCCCATGGGCGCAGCGGTGTCGCTGGCATTCTGCTTGGCAGCGTGACCCAGAAGGTGCTCAGTCATTCGACCATACCGGTCCTCGTGCTGCGCTGAGGGCCGGCGTCACCAGGTCGGCGATGCGGCGCCGATGGCCGGCCGCCTATGTCCCCTGCTTTGAGAGGTACTGGTCGACCCGCTCCGCGAGCCGTTGGACCGGTGCGGCGATTTCCACCGGGTAGGGTATCTGCGCCGGAGAGAGCTGACGGAGCGGCTCGGGCAACCGGGCTAGTTCACTCGCGGCACGCTCGCGTATTTCCTCCAGGGACGGCTGCGGCAAGGTGCGTCGTCCGTCCACCATCACGGATACCATCAATGCCTCTCCGGGCTGCGTTTCCCCCTCCACTGTGATGACGTCACCTGCGATTCGGCCATCCGCGCCGTGACGGCGGAATACCTGCTTGCGGCCGGGCCAGGTGGACTTCCCCTCGGAGCGCTTGCGCCTAGCGCGCCCTGCATACTCCTCGAGCTTGTACACGCAGTCGAGGTACGGCGCATCGGCGGACGTATCGAGCCGGGTGCCGACGCCAAAGCCGTCGATCGGGGTACCCGTCGCGAGCAGTCGTTCGATCTCGTATTCGTCCATATTGCCGCTGCAGAAGATGCGAATGTGTGCCAGGCCCGCTAAGTCGAATATGCGCCGCACACGTCTCGCGTGCTCCGCGATATCACCGCTGTCGAGCCGCACGGCTCGTATGTCGATTCCCTGGGCGCGCAGGCGCGGAGCGACCACCGCCACCTTATGCGCCGCGGCTTCGGTGTCATAGGTGTCGATGAGGAGCGTCACGTTGCCGGGCTGGGAAGTAGCAAAGCGCTCGAACGCTGCTTCCTCGCGCTCGTGGGCCTGAATGTAGGAGTGGGCCATGGTGCCGAAGAGGGGCACGCCGAATTCGCGTCCTGCCTGCACCGTCGCTGTTCCCGAGAAGCCGGCGAGATAGCAGGCGCGTGCTGCGAGCAGCCCGGCCTCCGCGCCATGGGCACGGCGCAGTCCAAAATCCACCAGCAGCTTGCCGCGGCCCGCAAGCATGCAGCGCGCTGCCTTCGAGGCGATCATCACCTGGAAGTTGAGCAGGTTGACGATGCGAGTCTCCACCAGCTGTGCCTGGGCAATGGGTGCGGTGACCCGCAGGATTGGCTCGTCCGCAAAGAATACCGTTCCCTCCGGCATCGCGTAGATGCTGCCGCGGAAGCGCAGTGCGCCGAGATAATCCAGGAATGCAGGCGGGTAGCGCCCGGTTGAAGCGAGCCATTCGATCTCGTCGCTCGTGAAACGCAATTGCTCGAGGTAGTCGAGAACCTGCGCGAGGCCGGCGGCCAACAGGAAGTTGCGCTCGGACGGCAGCTTGCGCACGAAGAACTCGAATACTGCCGTGTCTTCCAGACCCTCGTCGAAGTAGGCCTGGAGCATGGAGAGCTGGTAAAGGTCAGTGAGAAGGGCGCTGGCGGGCGGGATCAAGCTGCGACGGATTCGAGACGGGTGATCTTTGCGCCCAGCCGACGCATTTCCTCGATTGCCCGCTCGCCGTCTCCGGGGGCAACGTCCACGGCGCGGACCGCGTCTTCCAGCAACAGTACCTGGAACCCGAGGCGCAAAGCGTCGTGCACCGTTGAGAGGACGCAGTACTCGGTTGCGACTCCGCCCACGAGGATCCTGCGCACGCCGAGATCCCGTAGGCGCGCACAAAGCTCCGTGCCTTCGAAGCCCGAGTAGGCTTCCTGTTCAGACGTCGTAGCCTTGGAGACGATCACGGTATCGCACGGAAGCTCGAGGGCGGGGGCGAAGGCCGCGCCGTGGGTGCCAGCGATGCAGTGAGGCGGCCATACGCCGCCGCGCATCTTGAACGAAAAGTGGCCGGCCGGATGCCAGTCGCGGGTCGCCAAGATCGGGAGGTGCCGGTCGCGAAACGCCGCGATGTACCGATTCAGCACCGCGATCGCTTCATCGCTGCCCTGGACGGCGAGACAGCCGCCGGTAACAAAGTCGTTCTGGACGTCGACGATGAGGAGGGCATCGCCGGGACGCGGGTCGCTGGCACTCATAACCTGATTATTTAGACGCGTGGGATTCTGACTAGCCCCTGCTAATATCATACCAGAAGCGCCCAGACGCGATCCGGGCCCTGCCCGGACGCTGGTAACACGCGGGACACCCTCCGCCCTCTCCAAGGCCTGAGATCGCTGAGAGTCCGATCGCCAAATCCGCGGCGGCAAGCGCCGCGAGAGCACTCGCCGGAAGCGCTGTTCTCCGCCGATTTCTCAAGCCGGAGCCGATTTGATATCCTTAGACGTTCATTTTTCAAGATAATCTCCTTCGCGTGCTCTCCATTGATCTCCACGCCCATTCCACGGCGTCCGATGGGCTCCTTAGTCCTGCATCCCTGATACGCAGAGCCGCGGAGAACGGAGTCGGGGTCCTCGCGCTAACCGACCACGACGAGACCTGCGGCATCGCAGAAGCGCGAGAGGCGGCTGCAGTCCACGGCATTCGCCTTGTTGCCGGGGTGGAGATTTCGGTCACGTGGCGGACCAAGACCGTGCACATCGTCGGGTTGCACATCGACACCCGATCCGTGGCACTGCAGGCGGGCTTGGCTTCCGTACGCAGTGGGCGGCACGTCCGGGCCGAGCGCATTGCGGCGGAGCTTGCGCGCGCAGGCATCGACGGAAGCCTCGAGGGTGCATCTCGCCATGCCGGCAATCCGGATCTGATCGGGCGCACGCACTTCGCCCGCTACCTTGTCGAGTGCGGCGTAGCATGCGAGCCGCGCGAAGTCTTCAGGCGCTATCTCGGCGAAGGGAAGCCTGGTTTCGTGCCGCATCGCTGGGCATCGCTCGAGGATGCAGTGTCGTGGATTCGCGCGAGCGGAGGCGAGGCTGTGGTCGCCCATCCGGGTCGATACAAACTATCGAGGCAGACTCTTGCGGAACTGGTCTCGGAATTCCGCGAACTCGGTGGCGCCGGAATCGAGGTGATCACGCCGTGCCACCGCCCGGACCAGTTCGTGGCGTTGGCCAAGCTCTGCCGCGAATCCGGTCTGAAGGCATCGGCGGGGTCGGATTTTCATGGCCCGGGCGAACAGCATCTCGACCTCGGCCGACTTCCTGCCCTGCCCTACGGTGTGACGCCAATCTGGGAAGGGTGGGCCACGGGGAGCGGCGAGGCACAGTGACTCGTCCGGGAACGCCCCTGTTCCGGCCGCTCCGCCCCCTTCCGAATGGCCCAGTTCTTCAGCATCCACCCGGACAATCCGCAGCTGCGTCTCATTCACCAGGCGGCGCAGATCCTCCGCGCCGGCGGACTGATTGTTTACCCGACCGACTCCTGTTACGCGCTTGGGTGCCGGCTGGACGACCGCGAGGCGCTGGATCGTATTCGCGCCATTCGTGGCCTGGACGCGCGGCATCACTTTACGCTGGTGTGCCGGGATCTTTCGGAGGTATCACGGTATGCAAAGGTGGACAATCAACAGTTCCGGCTGCTGAAGAGCGCTACTCCCGGTAGTTACACTTTCATCCTGGAAGCGACACGAGAAGTGCCCAAACGTTTGCAGCATCCGAAGCGCAGCACGATCGGGCTACGCATCCCCGACCATCCGGTGGCGCGCGCACTGCTTGAGGAATTGGACGAGGCGATCCTGAGTACCAGCCTTGTGCTACCGGGCGATGAGTCACCCCTGAACAACGCCGCGGAAATCCGCGAGCGGTTGCAGGATCAGGTCGATCTCGTCATCGACAGCGGCGCGTGTGGAGTGGAGATGACCACGATGGTAGATCTCACCGGCGATGGTCCACAGGTGCTGCGCGACGGCAAGGGTAGCCTCGCCGTGTTCGGGCTCGCCTGACGATGGATGCCGACCTCATTCGTACCCTCTCGATCTTTGCATTGCCCCTCGTATTCGCGATCACTTTCCACGAGGCTGCCCACGGTTACGTCGCGAAGCACTTCGGCGACATGACTGCCTATGCGCAAGGGCGGGTCAGCCTGAACCCGCTTCGGCACATCGATCCTGTGGGGACCATCCTTGTGCCCGTGGTGATTCTCAGCCTGAGCCATTTCGCGGGGAGCAGCATCCTCTTCGGGTGGGCCAAGCCGGTGCCCGTGAATTTCGGCAACCTCCGTAATCCAAAGCGCGATATGCGCTGGGTAGCAGCGGCGGGCCCCGGGGCCAACCTCGCCATGGCCCTGCTATGGGCGGCGATCCTCAAGCTAGGATCTGTGCTTCCGGGCGGTTACTACTCGCAGCCGATGGTGTGGATGGGTGCCGCCGGCATAGTGGTGAACGTGGCTCTGGCAGTTCTCAACCTGGTGCCCCTGCTGCCGCTGGATGGGGGGCGAATCGCGGTCTCGCTTCTTCCGCCGCGCTCAGCATACCGTTTCTCGCTGCTCGAACCCTACGGCATGATGATCTTGCTCGTGCTCCTCTTCACCGGGGTCCTCGGCTGGATGCTGTGGCCGATCATCGGCGGCCTGGTGGAGAGCATTGGCGCACTGATCCGGTTTCCGCAGCTCCTCGATCTGATCTTTAGTCTCTAAGGGCAAGGGAGCGCGAATCGCGATGTTTGCAGACAGGGTGTTGTCGGGCATGCGTCCCACCGGAACGTTGCACCTCGGCCATTACCACGGGGTGCTCAAGAAATGGGTGGCGCTGCAGCACGAATACCAGTGCCTCTTCTTCGTGGCCGACTGGCACGCGTTGACGACGCATTACGAGAGTCCGGAGATCATCGGGAAAAGCGTCTGGGACATGGTGATCGATTGGCTCGCCGCCGGGGTCGACCCCGCGCAGGCGACACTCTTTATTCAATCGCGGGTACCGGAGCACGCGGAGTTGCACCTGCTGATGTCGATGATCACGCCGCTTTCATGGCTGGAACGGGTTCCAACCTACAAGGATCAGCAGGAGAAGCTTGCCGACAAGGATCTTTCCACCTACGGCTTTCTGGGATATCCGCTGCTTCAGAGCGCCGACATTCTAATCTACCGCGCAAACCTGGTGCCCGTGGGCGAGGACCAGGTGCCGCACATCGAGTTCACCCGCGAGATAGCGCGGCGTTTCAATCACATTTACGGACGCGAGCCGGGGTTCGAGGAGAAGGCGCAGGTCGCCACCAAGAAACTCGGGTCGCGGCGAGCGAAGCTCTACCGGGATTTGCGCATGCGCTACCAACAGGAGGGAGACGGCGGTGCGCTCGAGGCCGCCAAGGCGCTGCTTGAGGAAGCGCAAAACCTGAGTGTGGGGGACAGGGAGCGCCTCTTCGGCTACCTGGAAGGTGGCGGCAAGATGATTCTGTCTGAACCCCACGCCGTCCTGACTGCAGCCGCGCGCATGCCGGGACTCGACGGGCAGAAGATGTCCAAGTCTTACAACAACACCATTTCGTTGCGTGAGGAGGAGGAAAGCGTGGCGCGCAAGGTGCGCACGATGCCGACTGACCCCGCCCGAGTGCGGCGGTCGGATCCGGGCGACCCGGAAAAGTGCCCGGTATGGTCACTACACCTTGTCTACTCGGACGAACCGCGGCGCGAGTGGGTACAGCAGGGTTGCCGGAGCGCAGGAATCGGATGCCTGGAATGCAAGCAGCCGGTGATCGATGCGATTCTCGCCGAGCAGCGGCCGATGCGGGAGCGGGCGGAGTACTACCTCCAGGATCCGACGTTGGTGCGAAACATCATCGAGGACGGCTGCGAGCGCGCTCGCAAGCTCGCCGGCGAGACCATGCGCGATGTGCGCGAAGCAGTGGGTTTGGCGTATAGCTGAATAGTTTAAGTGGTTTATAAACATATCACTAGAATGTTTTATTAGTGTAAACTAGCAAGTTAATTCCTGTCCCGTGCAGTCCTTTGAGGAGCAGGGCGGGCACCCTGTAGAATCCCGTGGTGCCAGCGGAGCGGACGGCAGTTGGGCGTGCACGTACCGGGGATCTGCGACTTAAAGGCCGACAATTTATTTCGGACCTCGGCATGCCATCTATTACTCTCACCGAGGTTCCGTTAGAGGAGGACCAGCAATCGACCCCAGGGAGAATGCGGAGTTAGCGCCCATCGGCAAGATCTATGGCGAGCCGATCCTGCAGGTGCCACAGGACCTTTTCATCCCGCCCGATGCGCTTGAGGTATTTCTCGAAACGTTCGAGGGCCCGCTCGATCTGCTTCTATACCTGATCCGAAAGCAGAACCTCGATGTGCTGGATATTCCCATGGCGGAGCTGACGCGCCAGTACATGCAGTACGTGGAGATGATGCGCGCGAGTCAGCTCGAACTTGCGGCCGAGTATCTGCTCATGGCAGCTCTGCTGATGGAGATAAAGTCCCGCATGCTGCTCCCGAAGCCCGTCAATACGGACCAGCACGACCGAGATCCGCGCGCCGAGCTGGTGCGGCGTCTCCTCGCCTATGAACAGATGAAGCAGGCGAGTCGTAAGCTCGACGAATTGCCCCAGGCTGGTCGCGACTTTGCCCTGGTTCAGGTCTGGATCGAACAAGTGGTCGTGAAGCAGCTGCCGAAAGTGTATGCGGACGATCTGAAAGTGGCATGGCTCGGACTGCTCGCGCGGGCTCACGTCAACCGCCATCACAAGGTGACGCGGGAGCAGCTCTCGGTGCGGGAGCACATGACGCGCATTCTGCGTCGGTTGCAAGATTCGCGGTTCGCGCAATTCGCAGACTTGTTCAGTCGCGAGGCGGGCGTCTCCGAGCTCGTTGTGACGTTTCTCGCCGTGCTCGAACTCGCGCGGGAGAGCCTGATCGAAATCCAGCAGCAGGAAGCGTTCTCCCCCATCTACCTTAGGCTAAAAAATGGACTCGCCGCTATATGACGTGGCAGAGGTAAAGCGCATCCTCGAGGTCGCGTTGCTTACGGCCCCGGAGCCGCTTTCGATCGTCAATCTCAGGGAGCTTTTCGAGGATCAGTTGAGCGCCGAGACCATCCGCAAGGTGCTCGACGAGCTGCGTGCCGAGTGGGATGCCCGCAGCGTGGCATTGGTGCAGGTGGCGAGTGGCTGGCGGTTCCAGTCGCGGCCGGAGTATCAGAAGTTTCTTGAGCGATTGAGCCCTCAGCGCCCACCTAAATATTCGCGCGCCGTGCTGGAAACACTGGCCATCATTGCGTATCGACAGCCGGTGACCCGCGGCGACATCGAGGGAATCCGGGGCGTCATTGTTTCGAGCGGCGTGCTGAAGGCGCTCGAGGGAAGGGGGTGGATCGAGGTGGTGGGACATCGGGAAGTGCCGGGACGTCCCGCCCTGTTCGCGACCACGAAGTCCTTTCTCGACGATCTGGCGCTGCGCTCGCTCGACGAACTGCCCGCGCTGGACGATCTTGGCTCGCTTGTGGAGGCGTTGCCTGAAGCAGACCAGCGGACGCCCAAAGGGGTAGCGGTCGATAGTGCTGTCGGACATGAAAGCGGTCCTGGTCGCGAATCCTAAAGGCGGCTGCGGGAAGACGACGGTCGCCATCAACCTCGCGGGGGCGCTCGCAGCCCGCGGGGATCGCGTCTACCTGTGGGATCTGGACCGTCAGAAATCAGCGCTCGAGTGGCTGTCGTTGCGGCCGACGACTCTACCGGGGATTCGCCGGCTCGACGCTCGGATGCCCAATGATGATGCTGTCGATGGCAAGCCGGTGTGGATGGTGCTCGATTCTCCGGCCGCGCTGCATGGTAAGAACCTCGGGCATGCGTTGAAGGCTGCTCACAAGGTGCTTGTGCCGTTGCAGCCGTCCTTGTTCGACATGGCCGCGACGCGCGATTTCGTGCGTGTCTTGTCGGAGGAGAAAGCGGTGCGCCGGCACCGCACGTCCGTCGGCATCGTCGGTGTTCGGGTGGACCCGCGAACCAAGGCCGCGGCTACCCTCAGCGCTTTTCTCGCACAGTATGAGCTGCCGGTTGTCGCGTTCTTGCGGGACACACAGCTCTATCCCAATGCCGCCTTCACGGGTCGGAGCCTGTTTGACTTTCCGCCGTCGCTGGTTGAGCGCGACGTGGAGCAGTGGACGCGCATTCTCGATTGGATTGCCACTGTTCCAGCGGTGTAGCGCTCCCGTCTGCGTTGACGTGATCTGCCTATACGGCAACTTCTGCATGCACTGTCGCAGATCGTGATGTTGGTTGACGCTAGTCTTGCTGGGTTGCTAAACTTGCAGGTCTCGTTACCGGACGCGGGGTGGAGCAGTCTGGCAGCTCGTCGGGCTCATAACCCGAAGGTCGTAGGTTCAAATCCTGCCCCCGCAACCAACGATATTCGCTCTTTAACAATTCGTAGCCGATAGGTGTGGGTGCTTGGTTTCCTTTGGGGGTCTAGCGGGTTAGTGTGCTGTCTTCGGGCTGGGGGACTGGTCTTGAGGCGGGATGCGGGCTTGGCTGGAAGACTTTAGG
>JBEVOI010000004.1:0-6399 GCA_040507665.1 Burkholderiales bacterium | reverse complement strand
TTCGATCCCATGTCCCTGCCCCAGACGCAAGCTCTCGGCCCGATCATGCTCGACATCGAGGGTCTCGCGCTCACCGACGCGGATTGCGTGCGCCTCATGCATCCTCTCTGCGGCGGTGTCATCCTCTTCGCGCGCAACTATCAGTCACCGCAGCAGGTGACGGCGTTGACCGAAGAAATGCACAGCCTGCGCAGCCCGGCGCTCCTGATTGCGGTCGACCACGAAGGAGGACGCGTGCAGCGCTTCCGCGACGGCTTCACGCCGATCCCGCCGATGCGTGCCCTCGGCCGCCTGTACGACGCCCATCCCCATCAGGCGACGCGGCTGGCGGAGAGTATTGGTTTCGTGATCGGCGAGGAGATGCGTGCCTGCGGTGTCGATTTCAGCTTCACTCCCGTACTCGATGTGGATCACGGTCTGAGCACGGTGATCGGCAATCGGGCCTTCCACAGCGATCCCGGGGCGATCACGGCACTGGCTCGTGCGCTCGTCCACGGGCTCAGGCGCGCGGGCGTAGCAGCGGTTGGAAAGCACTTTCCCGGGCACGGTTTCAGCGCTGCAGACTCACACCTCGAAGTCCCCGTGGACGAACGCAGCTTCGCAGAGATCGAAGCCTGCGATCTGCGCCCATTTGCACGACTCGTGGACAGCGGACTCGGGGCGATCATGCCTGCCCATGTCATCTACCCGAAAGTTGACCTGCGTCCGGCGGGATTTTCGGCGGTCTGGCTGAAAGAGGTTCTGCGCGAGCGGCTGCGCTTCGATGGGGTCATCTTCAGCGACGATCTCGGCATGGAAGGCGCTGCGGTCGCCGGAGGCGTGGTGGAGCGTGCACGCGCTGCGCTCGATGCGGGCTGCGACATGGTGCTCATGTGCAATAACCCGACCGCAGCGGACGAGCTGCTTGCCGAACTGCGTTGGGAGCCTTCCCCGGTATCCCTCGCGCGGCTCGTCCGGATGCACGGACGCGGCAGGCCGCGGACCCTCGTGCAACTGCGGGAAGACCCGGAATACGCGCGGGCGGTACACGACATTGGCGGCATCGCCGTCGAAGAGGTCGAGCTCGCGCTGACCGGCAGCTGCGCCCGGAGCGGTGGAGCGGCATCGGCATAACCACCCCCATCCGCACGCGGTAGAGCCGCGGCTGGGATGGGCGCTGCTTCTCACCTTCGGCTTTGCGTGGGTCGAAGTCGTCGGTGGGCTCTGGTCCGGTTCGCTCGCCCTCGTGAGCGACGCGGGGCACATGTTTCTCGACGCCTTCGCGCTGGCGCTCGCGTTCTTCGCGACCTGGGTCTCCCGGCAGCCAGCGAGTCATAGCCACTCCTACGGACTCGTCCGCGCAGAGGTGATTGCGGCCTTTGTGAACGGGCTGGCGATGCTGGCGGTGATCGTTCTCATCGTGGTCGAAGCGATCGAACGGCTGCGCCAACCATCACCCGTAGCGGCCGGAGCGGTGATGTCGATCGCGTTCGTCGGCCTGATCGTGAACGTCGTCGTGGCCACTGTCATCAGCGGTGGCGAACAGACTCTGAACACCCGCGCGGCCCTCATCCATGTGCTCGGGGATCTCCTTGGCTCGGTGGCTGCGCTCATTGCGGGCGCGGTAATCTACTTCACCGGCTGGCTACCGGCGGACCCGATCCTGTCGTTGGCGATTGCGCTGCTTATCCTGTTCTCGACGCTGAATCTGCTCAAAGACACGCTGCACCTGCTGATGGAAGGGGTCCCGGCCGACATCCCTCTCGAAGCCGTGGCGCGGGAACTCGTCACGCTCCCGGGCGTGCGCGGGGTGCATGACCTGCATGTCTGGAATATCTCATCGGGGAAGGTCGCGCTGACGGCGCATCTCGAAGTGACCGATATCGGGGACTGGCCCAATCTGCTGGAGCGCTCGCGCCTGCTGCTGCACGAGAAGTTCGATATCGAGCACTTCACCTTACAGCCTGAGTCGGTGCACGGGATCCGACAACCCTATGAGCCGTCCATCAGGATCGTCCCGAAGAAGTGAGGGGGACGGCGCCGCTGCTACTGGCGCTGGAGTAAAGGGGAAGTGCTGCTTTTTTGGTGCGATGGCTGAGGGTGGTGGTGCTTCGTCAAACGCGCTCAACGTATTCGCCCGAGTCGGTGTTGACCTTGATCTTCTCGCCTTCACCCACGAACGGAGGCACCATCACGGTGAGCCCGGTCTCGGTCTTGGCCGGTTTGTAACTGCCGGTCGCCGTGGCGCCCTTCAGGGTGGGCTCGGTCTCGATGATGGTGAGCACCACATTGCCGGGAAGCTGCACGCCGATCGGACGATCGTTGTGGAAGTTTACCTGCACATCGGTATTGGGCAGCAGGTACTCTTTCTGGCCTTCTAGGAACTCCGCCGAAAGCTGCAGTTGCTCGAAGCTCTCCTTGTCCATGAAGATGTAGTTGTCGCCGTCGTTGTAGAGGTACTCCATGTCCCGCGCCTCGACGAATGCACGCTCGATCTTCTCGTCGGTGCGGAAGCGCTGGTTGACCT
Organism: Burkholderiales bacterium; assembly: GCA_040507665.1. Lineage (GTDB taxonomy): Bacteria > Pseudomonadota > Gammaproteobacteria > Burkholderiales > JAEUMW01 > JAEUMW01. The sequence continues at coordinate 3,893 of JBEVOI010000004.1, read as the reverse complement.
TGGTTCCGGCCTCGATGTCCTTCATCTCGACCTGCATGTAAGCGCCGCCGCGGCCACCCACATGGACGTGATAGCTTTTAAGGACGCGCCAGACGCGTTTGTCCCATTCGAGCAGGTTGCCGGCGCGGATCTCGGTTGCGTTGACTTTGGCCATGATTGGGCTGCCATTGAAAAAGGCCGCTATTCTACCCGAATGACCCATCCCGACGGCAGGCCCGTTTCTCTCGGTCTCTTCGATCCAACGTGCACGCGATGCTCACGCCTCGCCGACGCCCTGGCGCAGGTACGGGTCGAATATCTCGGTTACCACGCCCGCCCGGTGGCGCCGTTCGGTGATGAGGCGGCGCGCCTGCTTGTCGTCGGGCTCGCACCCGGATTGCACGGTGCGAACAGGACAGGCCGTCCGTTCACCGGCGATCACGCGGGGTTGCTACTCTACCGGACCCTGCATCGCTTCGGCTTCGCGAGCCGCGCGGAGTCCACGAGCGCGGACGACGGTTTGCGGCTGATCGGTTGCCGGATCACGAATGCGGTGAAATGCTGGCCGCCGGCGAACAAGCCGCTGCCGGCAGAGGTGTGCACCTGCAACCGCTACCTTCGGGCCGAGCTCGCGGGCCTAGCGGCTGGCACGATAGTCCTCGCGCTTGGTGCCATTGCGCATGCGGCGGTGCTGAGGGCGGTTGACCTGCCGACACGGGCCTGCGCTTTTTCCCACGGCGCTCGCCACGGCTTGCCAGGTGGCCGGACGCTGCACGATAGCTACCACTGCAGCCGCTATAATACGCAGACCAAACGGCTCACTGACGCGATGTTCGAGGACGTGGTGGGCCGGATCGCAACCGAGCTGGGAGCGTGAACCAATGCCTTACGTCCATGTCCGGGTCGCCGGAAGCCTGAGCCGGGACCAGAAGGCGAGGATCGCCGAGGAGATCACCCGGACCCTCGAGCGAGTCGCCAACAAGCCGCCGGCGCTCACCTACGTGACCATCGAGGAAGTGCTGCTGGAGAACTGGGCGGTTGCGGGCGCGTTGCTCGACGACAAGGGCTGACGGCCGCCGCAGCCTTGTTTACGCCTGCCGAAGTCATCGCGCAGCTGCCTCACCTCCCCGGTGTTTACCGCATGCTGAACGCCGCCGGAGACGCCATCTATGTCGGCAAGGCGCTCGATCTCCGGAAGCGCGTCGCTTCCTATTTCACGAAGCAGACCGGCACCTCGCCGCGCATCGAGCGCATGGTATCGCAAGTCGCCGCCATCGAGACCACGGTCACCCGGTCCGAGTCCGAGGCACTGCTGCTCGAGAACAACCTCATCAAGGCGCTCAATCCGCGGTACAACATCCTCTTTCGCGACGATAAGTCGTATCCCTATCTGGCCGTGACCGGCGATCGCTTTCCGCGCCTTGCTTTCCACCGTGGCAGCCTCGAGAAGAAACACCACTACTTCGGTCCGTTTCCCAGCGCGTGGGCGGTGCGCGCAAGCATCCAGCTGCTGCAGAAGGTGTTCCGGCTGCGCACGTGCGAGAACACCGTGTTCGCGAACCGCTCTCGACCGTGCCTGCTGCACCAGATCCACCGCTGCACAGCGCCTTGCGTCGGGCTCGTCGACGCGGAAGCGTATGCGGAGGATGTGCGCAACGCGGAACTCTTCCTGAACGGAAAGGAGGACGAGGTGATTTCGCGCCTCATCGAGCGCATGGATGCGGCAGCAACCGGTCAGCGCTACGAGCAGGCGGCGAACTTCCGCGACCAGGTACGGGCGCTGCGCCGGGTGCGCGAAAAACAGTTTGTGTCCGGCGATCCGCGTCTGGACGTCGACGTCATCGCCTGCGCGGAAGCGAGCGGGATATTGTGCGTGAACCTGGTCATGATCCGCGGCGGAATGCACCTCGGCGACAAGACCTTCTTTCCGAGCAATGCAGAGGCGTATGACGCAGCCGGCGCGCTGGAGGCATTCCTCGCGCAGCACTATCTCGAGCGAGGAGTGCCACCGCTCGTGCTCGTCAGCGCAGAAGTATCCGCGCGTCCCCTCGAGCACCTGCTCACGGAGCAGGCCGGGCGGAAGGTGGAGATTCTGTCGAACACCACTGGCGAGCGGCGGGTTTGGCTTGACATGGCCATGGAGAACGCGCGGCTCGCGCTGGCGCAGCGTCAGGGCGCGCAGGCAACCCAGGAAGCCCGTCTGACCGCACTGCAGCACGCGTTGGGACTGTCGGAAACCGTCAGCCGCATCGAGTGCTTCGACGTCAGCCATACGATGGGCGAAGCGACCGTGGCGTCTTGCGTCGTCTACGATGGTCACGGCATGGCGAAAAGCGACTACCGCCGCTTCAATATCTCGGGGGTTACGCCGGGCGACGATTACGCCGCGCTCCGGCAGGTGCTCGAGCGTCGCTACCGCAAGGTCGTCGCGGGGGAGGGGAAGGTGCCGGACCTGATTCTGATCGACGGTGGCAAGGGACAGATAGGGATCGCGCAGCCGGTGATGGAGGAGCTGGGTCTGGGGGACATTCCCCTGGTCGGGGTGGCAAAGGGCGAAGAGCGCAAGCCGGGGTTGGAAACATTGATCCTTGCCGGTAGCCCTCGACCCATCCAGCTTGGCAAGGACCACCCGGGATTGCATCTCATCCAGCAGATCCGGGACGAGGCCCATCGGTTCGCAATCGAGGGACATCGGGCACGCCGGGGGAAGGCGCGCACGCGCTCCAGCCTCGAGGGCATCAGCGGCGTCGGCAGCACCCGTCGCCAGCAACTGCTCACCCGGTTCGGCGGACTGAAGGGGCTGGTCGCGGCGAGCGTGGACGATATCAGCCAGGTGAAGGGCATCGGGCGGCAGCTCGCCGAGCGCATCTATCGCGAACTCCATTGAGGCGAGACAGCCGTGCCACTCAACATCCCCAATCTGATCACCTGGTTCCGAATCCTGCTCATCCCGTTGGTGGTGGCTGTGTTCTATGCGCCGGGGAGCTGGCTCACGCTTCAGGAGAGAAATCTTGCCGCGACCATCATCTTTGCGGTGGCCGCCGTGACCGACTGGCTCGACGGCTACCTCGCCCGCAGCCTGAACCAGACCTCCGCCTTCGGAGCGTTCCTTGACCCGGTTGCCGACAAGCTCATGGTTGCCGCAGCGCTCACGGTCCTGGTGCAGTTGGGGCGGGTCGACGCCTTCATCGCCTTCATCATCATCGGGCGCGAGATCACGATCTCGGCCCTGCGGGAATGGATGGCGAAGATCGGCAAGAGCAAGAGCGTAGCCGTGTCCTTGCTCGGCAAGATCAAGACCGTGTCCCAGATGGTGGCGATTCTGCTTCTACTGTATGCCGCGCCGGTCGTGGGGATGATCGACGCGCTCGTGATCGGCACGGCGCTCATCTACATTGCGGCCGTGCTGACGGTGTGGTCGATGTTCTATTACCTGCGGCTCGCGCTCCCTCATGCCTGGGGAAGCGGCGGTGCGCTGCCTTGACATCAGGCACTTCGCCCATATAATGCGGGGTCTCTCCGCGGGAATAGCTCAGTTGGTAGAGCGCAACCTTGCCAAGGTTGAGGTCGCGAGTTCGAGACTCGTTTCCCGCTCCATGCGAATCTCCGGGAAAGCGCAACGCTTTCCCTTTTTTCATCTTCGTACGGTGTTCTGGCGGGGTGGCAGAGTGGTCATGCAGCGGCCTGCAAAGCCGTGTACGCCGGTTCGATTCCGACCCCCGCCTCCAAAGATCAATAGCTCAATCCGATAGCCGCAGGCGCCTGCCGACCCCCGGACCGGTGGCAGCGCCACTCTGCGCCTGTTCACGCGGGACAGAAATCCCCGCGGAGCGTGGCGTCGCCACGAGCTGCGCATGAGCCGGTGCGCGGGGTTGTCCGGCGAGCGCCGGGTTCACTGCATCGCGGCAGGCGCG
>JBEVOI010000343.1:0-3692 GCA_040507665.1 Burkholderiales bacterium | reverse complement strand
TCTGAGTTCCTCGCCAACATGTCGCACGAGCTGCGCACGCCGCTCAACAGCATCCTGATCCTCGGCCAGCAGCTCGCGGAGAACCCGGAGTCGACCCTGACGCCACGCCAGGTCGAGTTCGCCAACACGATCCACGCGGCCGGCACTGACCTGCTCAATCTCATCAGCGACATTCTCGACCTGTCGAAGATCGAGTCGGGGACCGTGACGGTCGAGACCGAGGAGCTACTGTTCACCCACCTGAGTGAAACCATCGAGCGCGCCTTTCGCCACGAAGCCGAGGCGCGCAGGCTCTCGTTCAAGACAAGTCTCGATCCGAACCTTGGCCCGTACGTCACGACAGATCCGAAACGACTGCTGCAGGTCCTCAAGAACCTGCTTTCGAACGCCTTCAAGTTCACCTCGCAGGGCGGGGTCGAGCTCCAGGTCGGAATCGCGAAGAGCGGCTGGAATCCCGAGCATCCGGCGCTGAGCCAGGCGCATACAGTGGTCGCGTTCGCGGTCACGGACACCGGCATCGGCATCGCCCCGGAGAAGCAGCGCATCATCTTCGAGGCGTTCCAGCAGGCGGACGCGGGCACGTCGCGAAAGTACGGCGGCACCGGCCTCGGGCTGGCCATCAGTCGCGAGCTCGCACACCTGCTCGGCGGCGAGCTGCGGCTGAACAGTGTGCCCGGTCATGGCAGCACGTTTACCCTCTATCTGCCGCTCGAGTTCATGGGGTCGGCGTACCGCACGCCGCTCGGGACCTCCGCCGCTCCCCGCTCCGCGCACCCGCGTCAGATGATCGCATTGCCGCCGGTGCGGTCCGAGGACGTCGCCGACGATCGAGAGGAGCTCGAGCCGGGAGACAGGGTGCTCCTGATCGTCGAGGACGACCCGCATTACGGGAAGGTTCTCTTGACCCTGGCGCGCGACTGCGGCTTCAAGGCGGTCGTCGCTCGAAGCGGCGCCGAAGGTATCCGTCTTGCGCGCAAGTATCGCCCGACAGCGATCTCGCTCGACGTGTTCCTGCCGGACATGCTTGGCTGGACGGTTCTGAACCAGCTCAAGCAGGACATGGAGACGCGGCATATCCCCGTTCAGATCCTCACGGTCGAAGAGGAGCGCCAGTACAGCCTGGAGCGCGGTGCCTTCGCATTCATGAACAAGCCGGTGACCACCGACGGGCTCGCGGTGGCCCTGGAGCGCATAAAGGAGTTTGCCGCGCCGCGTGTGCGGGAGCTGCTCGTGGTGGAGGACGATCCTGCCGAGCAGATGAGCATCGCGGAGCTGATCGGGTTCGACGACGTGTCCATAACCGCCGTCGGGAGTGGGGCCGAGGCGCTGCGCGCGCTGCGGACGAAGGCGTTTGATTGCGTGGTTCTGGATCTCCGTCTGCCTGATATTTCGGGTTTCGACCTGCTCACCGAGATCCAGAAGGACCCGGGGCTCCGGGACCTGCCGATCGTGGTCTTCACGGGCCGCGAGCTGTCCGAAGCCGAGGAGACCGAGCTGCGCCAGAAGGCCAAGAGCATCGTGATCAAGGGCGCCAGGTCGCCGGCGCGACTGCTCGATGAGACCGCGCTCTTCCTGCACCGGGTGGTTGGCGAGCTGCCGCCGTCGAAGCAGAAGATGATCGTGGACCTGCACCAGAGCGACGAGCCGCTGCGTGACAAGAAGGTGCTGATCGTCGACGACGACGTGCGCAATATCTTCGCGCTCAACAGCGTGCTCGAACGGCGGGGGATGCGCGTCGTCAGCGCCACGAACGGCACGGACGCCGTCGAGCTGATCGAGTCGTCAGACGATCTCGCGCTCGTCCTGATGGACGTGATGATGCCGGAGATGGATGGGTACGAGACAATGCGGCGCATCCGCAGCGATGCGCGGTTCCGGATGCTCCCGATCATCGCCCTCACCGCGAAGGCCATGAAGGGCGACCGGGAGAAGTGCCTCGAGGCCGGGGCATCCGACTATGTGGCCAAGCCCGTCGACACGGGGCAGCTGCTTTCTCTCGTAAGGATGTGGCTGCATCCGTGACTGCGGCAGAGCAAACCATGCCCGCGGTGGACGCCACCAACATCCTGCTGGTGGACGACCAACCGGCGCGGCTCCTCGTGTACCAGTCCATCCTGGGCACCCTGGGACAGAACCTCGTGTGCGCGAGATCGGGCGTGGAAGCGCTCGAGCAGCTCATGCGGCAGGAGTTTGCGGTGGTCCTGCTCGACGTCAGCATGCCGGGTATGGACGGGTTCGAGACCGCGGCGATGATCCACGGTCACCCGCGGTATGAGCGCACGCCCATCATCTTCGTCACCGGCGTGCACGACACCGAGTTCGACCGGCTGAAGGGCTACCAGCTCGGCGCTGTGGACTACGTGTCCATCCCTGTCGTGCCCGAGATCCTGCGCGGCAAGGTGTCCGTGCTCGTGGAACTACACTCGCAGCGTAAGGAACTGCAGAAGCTGAACGAGAGCCTCGCCCAGGCCAATGCGCAGCTCGAGGTCACCAACACGACACTGCAGGCTGAGCGCGCACGCGAGCTCGAGGTGTTCAACCGCCATCTGCTGCAGGCCAACGCCGAGCTGGCGAGCGCCAACCAGGCTCTCGAAGTCGAGAACCGGGACCGGTTGCGAGCCGAGTTCGCGCTCAAGGAGGCCGACCGGCGCAAGGACGAGTTCCTGGCGATACTCGCGCACGAGCTGCGCAATCCGCTCGCGCCGATCCGCTACGCGGTCGAGGTGATGTCGCGAGCATCGACCGATGCGTCCGCGATCGCCTGGTCCCGCGAGGTCATCGAGCGTCAGGTGCTGCACCTCACCGAGCTGGTCGACGACCTGCTCGATATCTCGCGGATCACCCGCGGCACGATCAATCTCAACATGGAACGCCTGGAGGTGAGCACGATCGTCGGCCGGGCCGTCGAGGCGATCGAGCCGGCGCTCGTGGAACACCAGCACCAGCTGAGCGTCGACTGCCCGTCCGAGCCCATGTTTGTCGAGGGAGATGGCACGCGCCTGGTGCAGGTGCTCGGCAACCTGCTGAGCAACGCGGTCAAGTACTCGAAGCCCCGCGGCAGGATCGAGCTCGGCGTGATGAGAGCCAACGCAGCGATCGAGTTCCGGGTCAGGGACTACGGAAAAGGGATCGCGGTCGAGTCGCTGCCGAAGCTGTTCACCCTGTTCTCGCGTCTGCCCGGTGGCCCTGCCGAAGCGCAGGCGGGACTTGGAGTCGGTCTCGCTCTCGTGCGACGCCTGGTCGAGATGCACGGCGGAAGTGTGTCGGCCCACAGCGACGGCCTCGATGAGGGCAGCGAGTTCGTGGTGCGTCTGCCAACGGTGAGCTGCGGGCTGGCAGCGGCTGAAACCCTCGTGGGCGCCCGACCGCCGGCAGGGGGGCGCCCGTCGCAGCGCCGGATCCTGGTCGTCGACGACAATGTGGACGCGCTGGAGGGCCTGTCCCTGCTGCTCCAGACCTCGGGCTACGAAGTCATGAAGGCCTGCGACGGTCGGCAGGCTCTGCAGATCGCTGCCGCCTGCCATCCGGATGTCGCGCTGCTCGATATCGGGATGCCGCATATGGACGGCTACGAGGTGGCCCGGCGCATACGCGCCGAGCCCTGGGGCGGCGAAGTCGCGCTGGTCGCGCTCAGCGGCTGGGGCCAGAGCGAGGACCTGCGTCGGACTCGCGAGTCAGGCTTTGATTCCCAT
>JBEVOI010000283.1:0-8650 GCA_040507665.1 Burkholderiales bacterium | reverse complement strand
TCTGTCCGTGCCGGGGAAACGCTCGCGCTGCTCGACAGCGTAGAGCTCGGCGAGGCGCGGTCGGTTTATGCCCAGACCGCGAGCGAGCATGCCATGGCCAAGGCGAACTTCGAGCGGGTGGAGAAGCTGCACGCCGAGCAGATCGTTCCCGAGAAGGAGTTCCTGCGCGTGCGCAGCGAGTACGAGAAGTCGCGTGCGGCGCTGCGCGCGGCCGACGACAAGCTGCGGTTGCTCGGGGTTGCGCCGGCGAAGCAGGCGACCACGGGTTCTCCGTCGGTCTTTCCACTCAACGCCCCGTTCGCCGGCACGGTCATCGAAAAGGACGCGGTCCTGGGAGAGCTCGCGCAGCCCGACAAGTCGATCTTCACCGTCGCCGATCTCTCGGTGTTGTGGATCGACGGCGATCTGTACGAGAAGGATCTCGCGAAGGTGAAGATCGGCTCGCCCGCCGAGGTCACAGTCGCAGCTTACCCCGGTACGGTCTTCAAGGGCCGGCTCGTCTATGTGAGCGCGATGGTGGAGAAGGAGACGCGCACGCTCACGGCGCGCATCGAGGTGAGCAATACCGACGGACGCCTGCGGCCGGAGATGTTCGCGAGCGCCGCCATCGAAACGCCTGCGACATCCAAGGTGCTCGCGGTGCCCGAGGATGCGGTGGTTCTAATGGACAGCAGTCCGATTGTCTTCGTGCAGGAACACGGCGGCTTCGAGCCGCGCCCGGTGACCGTCGGCGACAAGCTGCGAGGCCTCGTGGTCGTCACGGACGGGCTGGAGCCTGGAACGCCTGTCGTCATCGCCGGTGCCTACGCGCTCAAGGCCCGGCTGCAGAAGGCGCAGCTCGGCGCGGGTCACGCGCATTGAGGGATCGTCATGCTGAATGCCATCGTCGAGTTGTCCCTACGCTACAAGCTGCTCGTGCTGATCGGGTTCGCCTTTATCGTCCTCCTGGGCGTGCGCGCTGTGCAGACCGTTCCCGTCGACGCGTTCCCCGATGTCACGCCGGTGCAGGTCACCATTTACACCGAGTCCCCAGGTCTCGCCGCGGAAGATGTCGAGCGGCTGTTGACCGTGCCCATCGAGGCGTCGATGGCGGGGCTGCCGGGCGTCGAGCAGATCCGCTCGTATTCCCTGTTCGGACTTTCCTACGTCGCGGTCTATTTTCGGGACAACGTGGACATCTATTTCGCGCGCCGGTTCGTGAGCGAGAAGTTGCAGGAGGCGAAGGAGCGACTGCCCGAGGGCTATGGCGAACCGACGCTTGGCCCAAACAGCTCCGGCCTCGGGCAGGTGTACTGGTACACCCTGCAATCCGCCGACAAGAAGCTTTCCACAATGGATCTGCGCACGCTGCAGGATTGGACGGTACGCCCCCTGTTGCGCACCGCGCCCGGCGTCGACGACGTCACTTCGTGGGGCGGCGACGAGAAGCAGTACCAGGTGCTCGTCGATCCGCGCCGCATCATCAAGTACGACCTCACGTTCAAGAGCGTGATGGACGCCCTGGCCGCGAACAACCGGCAGGTCGGCGGGCAATACGTGAACCTGGGGAAAGAGCAATACCTGGTGCGCGGCCTGGGTCTGGTTGCCAATACGCGCGACATCGGCGGGATCGTCGTGGCCGAGCGCAATGGCACGCCGATCTACATTCGCGACCTGGCCGAGGTGCGCGAAGGTCCGGCGATGCGCTTCGGCGCCGTGACGCTGAACGGCGAAGAGGTGGTGCTGGGGATGGCGCTCGCGCGCATCCACGAGAACGCCAAGAACGTCGTGGACGGGGCCAAGGTGAAGCTCGCCCGGGCGCAGGAGGCGCTCCCCGGCGGCGTCACCATCAATCCGGTCTACGACCGCACCGACATCGTCAAGAAGGCGCTCGATACGGCCGCATGGGCGCTCGCCGAGGGCGCCGTCCTGGTGGCGATCGTGCTGTTTCTGTTCCTAGGCGAGACACGCTCCGCCATGGTGGTCATCGTGACCCTGCCGGTCGCAATGTTGATCGCCTTCATCCTAATGCAACACTTCGGGCTGTCGGCGAACCTGATGTCGCTCGCGGGTCTCGCCATCGGCATCGGCATGATGGTGGACGGACCGGTGGTCATGGTGGAGAACGGCTTCCGCCTGCTCGCCCATCGTGGTGGGGAGAGCGGGTCGCGCACGCGCGTGATCCTCGGGGCGGCGCGCGAAGTGGCGAATCCCATCGCGTTCGCCATCCTCATCATCATCGTGGTGTTCCTGCCGCTCTTTTCGCTCGAGGGGCTCGAGGGCAAGCTCTTCAAGCCCATGGCCTACGCCATCAGCTTCGCCATGGCGGGGTCGCTGATCCTCACGCTCACGCTCGTGCCCGTGCTCTCCGCGCTGGTGTTGCGAGCCAAGGACGAGCGCGACACGTTCATCGTGCGCTGGGTGAAGGCGGTTTACCTGCCGCTGCTCGACCGGGCACTCGCTCGCCGCGCCGTGATCATCGTCGGCGCCCTCGTCCTCCTGGCCGGTGCGCTCGCGACGTTTCCGTTCCTTGGCAAGGAGTTCATGCCGACGCTGCAGGAAGACGCGATCATGTTTCGCGTGACCGGCATTCCCTCGACGTCGCTGGAGGAATCGGTCCGGGTCTCGCGCGAGATCGACAAGGTACTTCGCGAGCGATTCCCGCAGACCACCGACGTGCTCGCCATGATCGGTCGCGCGGAGAAGGGTGAGACGGCGGACGCGAACTACATGGAGGTACTGATCGACGTGAAGCCGAAGAACGAATGGCCGCAGCGGATGACGATGCCCGAGCTTTCCCGAGCGATGCAGGAGGCGTTGGAGGAGGCGCTGCCGCAGGTCGTGCTCGCCGCCACGCAGCCGGTGCAGATGCGTGTCGAAGAGCTGATTTCGGGTGTCCGCGCGACGCTCGCGCTCAAGGTCTACGGACCGGATCTCGCTATCCTCGACCGCCTTGCCGCCGAGATGAAGCCGATTCTCGGGTCCGTGGCGGGAGCCGCGGATCTTTCCCTGGAAGCAAACCGTGGCAAGCCGCAGATCGTGGTGCGCGTGGACCGCGACGCAGCCGCGCGCTATGGTATCAACGCCGATGAGATCCTCGAGGTCGTGCAGGCCGGCATCGGCGGCAAGGCCGTGAGCACGTTGCTCGACGGGGCGCGCCGGTTCGACATTGTGGTCCGGCTGGAGCGAGAGTTCCGCGACGGGCTGGCAGCGATCGAGGACATTCCGATCCGAACGGCGGGTGGCGCCCTGGTACCGCTGGCCAAGGTGGCCAAGGTGGAGACCAACGAGGGCTACACGTTCGTACGTCGCGAGCAGTTGCAGCGCTACGCCGTCATTCAGCTCGACGTCCGCGGGCGCGACGTGGACGGCTTCGTGCGCGAGGCGGAAGCGAAGATCCGCAGCGCGGTCAAGCTACCCGAGGGTTACTGGCTAGACTGGGGTGGCGCCTTCGAGAATCAGCAGCGCGCCCTCGCTCGGCTCGCAGTGATCGTGCCGCTCACCATCGGCTTGATCTTCCTTCTGCTCTACACGGCGTTCAATTCGCTCGTCTATGCGGCCCTCATCATCGCCAACGTGCCGTTCGCGATCATCGGCGGGGTGTTCGCCCTGGCGGTCACGGGACAGTACGTCTCGGTGCCCTCGGCGATCGGATTCATTGCCGTCTTCGGCGTGGCGATGCTGAACGGCATCGTGCTGGTGTCGTTCATGAACGATCTGCGCCGGCAGGGACGCACGGTACGCGAGGCGGTGCGGGAGGCGGCATCGCTTCGCCTGCGTCCGGTGCTCATGACCGCGTCCGTGGCAATCCTGGGGCTGATTCCGATGCTGCTCTCGCACGGCGTTGGCGCAGAAACGCAGCGGCCCCTCGCTACCGTAGTCGTGGGGGGGTTGTTCACGTCTACTGCGCTGACCTTGCTGCTCTTGCCGCTGCTGTATGACTGGGTCGAGACACGCCGCGCCGCTCGCGCCCGTGGCCGGAGCACGGCGGCGTTGAAGACGGAGGGACCGTGAAGGAAGTCGAGGCATTCGATCGCGCGCACCACAGCGCGGTCGGGTGCACGAGGAGCTCAAGCTGTTGCCTGCATTCAGCAGATAGCTGTACGGGCGGGCGATTGCGCAACAAGCGATGAGAGTCGCAATCGATCCGCCGCCGTGACGGTTTTCGCATTTCCGCCGGGAACTGCCTTCATTTGCCTCGCTCCAACCACCCGGCGCTCAAGGCGGTGCGGCCGAACGCGCGGCCCCGCCGGTTACAATATCACCCTGCACCCAACCCCACCCTCAAAGGATCAACTTGGAGCAACAGGATCTTTCACGACTTCGCATCGACCGCGGCGAAAAAGCATCCACGGGCGTACGTGCCAGCCGCAGCCGAAGGCGCTGGCTGTGGCTCGCGTTGCTCCTGCTCGCGGGCGCGGCCGTCGGATTCGCCTACTGGCAACTGAGAGCGATTCACGAGGTCGAGGTCGCGACCGTCACCACCGCCTATCCATCGCAGGCGATCGCGCTCCTGAATGCCACCGGCTACGTTGTACCCCAGCGCAAAGCGTCGGTCGGCTCGAAGGCGACAGGGCGCCTCGAATGGCTCGGCGTGCAGGAGGGGAGCAAAGTGCAGGAGGGCGCGGTGATCGCGCGGCTCGAAAATCGCGACGTTGGCGCGCTGCTCAACCAGGCACAGGCGAATGTGCAGCTCGCCCGCGCGAACCTCGAGCAGGGGCAGGCGGAGCTCCGTAACGCCGAGCTCGAGTTGAATCGCGCCCGCGACCTCGTGGATCGCAAGTTTTTGTCACGGTCGGCCTACGATCAGGCGCTCGCGCGTTACGACCGCGCCAAGGCGGGGATCAGCGGCCTCAAGGCTGCTATCGGCGTCGCCGAGGCCAACCGCCGCAACGCCGAGGTCGCGGTCGAGCAAACCATCATCCGTGCGCCGTTCGACGGCGTGGTCCTGACGAAGAACGCCAACGTGGGCGACGTGATCACCACCTTTTCCGCCGCGGTCGACACCAAGGGCGCGGTGGTGACCATGGCCGACATGTCCACGCTGGAGGTCGAGGCGGACGTGTCCGAATCAAATCTGCAGAAGGCGAAGGTCGGACAGCCGGTGGAGATCCAGCTCGACGCGCTGCAGGACATGCGTTTCCGCGGCGAAGTCGCGCGCATCGTGCCAACGGTCGATCGCGCGAAAGCAACGGTGCTCGTGAAGGTCAGGTTTGTCGAGCGCGACGAGCGGGTTCTCCCGGAAATGAGCGCGAAGGTGACTTTCCTCGAGCGCAACCTGGACGATGGCGAGCGGGCGGCACGCACCGCGGTTCCGCCGTCGTCCATCGTCACCCGGGACGGGCGGAAGTCCGTGCTCGTCGTGGAAGGTGACCGCGTGAAGCTTGCGCCGATCGAGACCGGCGCGGTGCTCGGCGAGACCGTCGAAGTGAAGTCTGGGGTGAAGCCTGGCGACAAGATCGTGCTCAAGCCCGTGGATGCGATCACCGACGGCGCGCAGGTGAAGGTGGTGACGAAGTGAGCACCGCGGCCGAGGCCCGGCCGGTGGTGGAAATTCGCAATCTTGCCAAGGCCTACCGGCGCGGCGACCAGATCGTGCCGGTACTGCGCGATATCAATTTGGACATTCCCGCGGGCGATTTCGTGGCGCTCATGGGCCCGAGCGGGTCGGGCAAGAGCACCCTGCTCAATATGATCGCCGGCATCGACACGCCCGATAGCGGCGAGCTGCGTGTGGACGGAACTGACATCGGCAGCCTTGGCGAGGCCGACCTCGCCGCGTGGCGCGCGTCTCACGTCGGTTTCATCTTCCAGTTCTACAATCTGATGCCGGTGCTGACGGCGCTCGAGAACGTGGAGCTGCCGCTGCTCCTGACCGGCCTTTCCCGCGGCGAGCGGCGCGAGCACGCCGAGGCGGCGCTCGGCATGGTCGGGCTCGCCGATCGCCTCGAGCATTACCCGTCGGAACTATCGGGTGGACAGCAGCAACGGGTCGCGATTGCACGCGCGATCATCACGGACCCGACGCTACTGGTTGCAGATGAGCCCACTGGCGACCTCGACCGGAACTCCGCCGAGGAAGTTCTCAATCTCATGGACCGGCTGAACGACGAGCTCGGCAAGACCATCATCATGGTCACCCACGACCCGCATGCGGCCGAGCGTGCGCACCACCTCAAGCACCTCGAAAAGGGCGTGCTCGCGGACTAGCCGTTACGACCAGAGCTCAAAGCGCCACCGATGGAATCCCTCAAGCTCGCGCTCCGCAACGCGCTCCGCCACCGGCTTCGAACCGCCCTCACGGTGCTCGGGCTGGTGATCGCGATCGTTGCGTTCGGTCTGCTGCAGACGGTGGTCGACGCGTGGTACGCCGGTGCCGAGGGCGCATCGAGCACGCGCCTCATCACCCGCAATTCGATCTCGCTCGTGTTCCCGCTGCCCATCACCTATCGCGACAAGATCCGGCGCGTGCCGGGCGTGACTGGGGTCAGCATGGCGAACTGGTTCGGCGGCGTATACATCACCGAGAAGAATTTCTTCCCGCAGTTCGCGGTAGACCCGAAGACCTACTTCGAACTATACCCCGAGTACATCGTGCCGCCGGACCAGATGAAGGAGTTCCTGCGCGACCGCAAGGGCGCCATCGTCGGGCGCAAGCTCGCGCAGGAATATGGTTTCAAGGTGGGCGACGTTGTGCCCTTGCGCGGCACGATCTATCCGGGAACGTGGAGCTTCGTCGTGCGCGGCATCTACGACGGCGCGGAGAAGAGCACCGACGCGAGCCAGTTCTTCTTCCATTGGGACTACCTGAACGAGACGATCAAGCGGCTGTCGCCGAAGCGGGCCGACTCCACGGGCGTGTACGTGGTCAGAATCGGGTCGCCGGACCTTGCCGCCGAAGTGGCCCAGACCATCGACCGCGAGTTCAAGAATAGTCTCGCCGAAACGCTCACCGAGACAGAGAAGGCGTTTCAGCTCGGTTTCGTCGCCATGACCGAGGCCATCGTCGTCGCGATCCGGATCGTGTCCTTCCTCGTCATCTTCATCATCCTCGCGGTGATGGCCAACACGATGGCGATGACGGCACGCGAGCGCACGTCCGAGTATGCGACGTTGAAGGCCCTCGGATTCGGGCCGGGCTTTCTGAGCAGCCTCATCTTCTGCGAGTCGCTCGCGATCGCGGTCGTCGGCGGCGCGGCCGGTGTCGCGCTCACGTTCCCGGTGGCGAACGCCTTCGCGGCCAAGATGGGCACGCTCTTTCCCATCTTCTATGTCTCGCGGGATACGGTCTACATGCAGGTTATTGCTGCGGTCGTGGTTGGCTGCGCCGCTGCCATCGTGCCGGCAGTGCGCGCGAGCCGCGTTCGCATCGCGGAAGGGCTGCGCGCGATCGGATGAAGCCGCTCCGATGAAGATTCCCCTCTCCTACATTGTCCGTAATCTGTGGACGCGCAAGCTGACGACAGCACTCACCGCAGGGGGCATGGCGCTGGTGGTGTTCGTCTTCGCGACCGTGCTCATGCTCGAGGAGGGGTTGCGGAACACGCTGGTGCAGACGGGTACGGCGGACAACGCAGTCGTGATCCGGCGCTCGTCCGTGACCGAGGTGCAGAGCGCGGTCGATCGCAGCCAGGCCGCGATCGCCACGAGCGCGCCCGAGGTCGCCTACGGAGCCGACGGCGAACCGATGGTGTCGAAGGAGGTCGTCGTCCTCATCAACCTCGACCAGCGTGGCTCCAGGAAGCCGTCGAACGTGGTCATCCGCGGCGTCGGGCTGAAGGGCGCAGCGCTGCGGCCGCAGGTGAAGCTGGTAGAGGGGCGCATGTTTCGTCCCGGATCGTCGGAGATCATCACCGGGCGCGCCATCGCGCAGCGCTTCAAGGGGGCCGGCTTGAACGAAACCCTGCGCTTCGGCGGGCGCGAATGGACCGTCGTTGGTCTATTCGACGCGGGTGGGAGCGGTTTCGATTCCGAGATCTGGGGCGACGCGGATCAGATGATGCAGGCGTTTCGCCGCAACGCCTATTCGGTGGTGATCTTGCAGCTCGTGTCCGCGGATCGTCTTGAGGAGTTCCGAGCGCGGCTTGAAAGCGATCAACGGCTTACGCTGGAGACGAAGCGCGAGACTGTGTTCTACGCTGAGCAATCGGAGCTGCTCGCGAACTTTATCCGGATCCTCGGCCTCACCCTGTCGGTGATCTTTTCCATGGGCGCGATCATCGGCGCCATGATCACGATGTACGCGGCGGTGTCGAACCGCACGGCGGAGATCGGCACGCTGCGCGCGCTAGGCTTTCAGCGCCGGAGCATCCTCGCCGCGTTCCTGCTCGAATCCCTTTTCCTTTCTCTGCTCGGTGGCGCGATCGGGCTCTTCGTCGCGTCGTTCATGCAGCTGGTCAGCGTCTCGACGATGAACTGGCAGTCGTTCTCCGAGATTGCCTTCACCTTCACGCTCACGCCCCGCATCGTTGTGCAGTCGCTCCTCTTCGCGGCATTCATGGGCCTGCTCGGCGGTGTACTGCCCGCAGCGCGAGCGGCGCGGCTCAAGATTGTGGACGCGCTGCGGGCGGCGTAGCGATCGTTGCGGGCTATTTCCTCGCTCTTCGTGTTGTCGCTGTCTTCCTCGTTGCTGGTTTCCTCACTGCTTTTGTCTTTCTCGCTATCCTTTTCG
>JBEVOI010000259.1:0-5118 GCA_040507665.1 Burkholderiales bacterium | reverse complement strand
TGCAGGCCCCAGGGACGGTCAGGCTGCACGAGCTTTGCCAAACGAAACCTCCAGGTCAAAGATACAAGGGACGGGGCTGTCCGTGCGCCTGGCATTGCATCACGGAAAGCCGCCGTCGCGCCCATCGTGGACTTGTTCAGAGGTTCCTTAAACGCAGGCCCACGGGATTCGGGTCAGGGGAAAATGGAATGCGGATGAGAAGAACCTGTGTTTTCTGCGGTGCCAATGCGGGCGCGACGCCGGCCTATGTCGTAGCGGCCCGGGCCGTGGGCGCGCGCCTGGCGCAGTCGGGGATCGGCGTCGTCTATGGCGGTGGTGGGCTCGGACTCATGGGCGCCGTCGCCCGCGGCGCGCTTGATGCCGGAGGGGAAGTGATCGGCGTCATCCCCGAGTCCTTGCTTCGCTTCGAGCCTCCTCCCGGCTTCCTGACCGAATTGCGAATCGTCCGCTCCATGCATGAGCGGAAAGCGATGATGGTCGAGCTGGCCGATGCCTTCGTCGCGCTGCCCGGCGGGCTGGGAACTCTGGACGAGATTTCGGAGGTATTGACATGGGCACAGCTCGGACTCCACAGCAAGCCGTGCGGACTGCTCAATCTCGAGAACTACTTCGATCTGCTGATGGCATGGCTGGACCATGCGACGGCGCAGCGATTCATCCGGGAGGAGCATCGGGCGATGGTCATCATCGACAACGAGCTCGACCGCCTGCTCGATCGGCTCGCCCGCTATGTGGCGCCGAAAGTAAGCCCGCTCATCGATCCGAGCCTGGTTTGAGCGAGGACCGCGATGGTGGTGCGCCGTCCGGAAGGCGTTCGCGCGTCTGCTCTCGTCTGGGCACGAGCCGAACCAGCATAGTGGAGAAGATTGATTCTCCGATCCCGGTGAGCGACGGCTGGGTGGCCGTTGATTTGGCAATACGAAGCCGTTAGCCTAGACTGCAAGCCATAAGCCGAATAACGTTGCTTTTATCTTTCCCAACAACTCCCGGAGAGGATATTCATGAACGCCGAGATCGTCGGAAGCAGGGACAAGCTCATCAATGACTTTAAGACCGTCGTTGCCGATGCGGAAGAGTTATTGAAAGTGACCGCCAGCGCCGCCGGCGAACAGGCGAATGTGGCCCGTTCGCGGGTGCGCGAGAGTCTCGCCGAAGCAAAGGTCAAGCTCGCGGCCGCCGAAGAGATTGCAGTTGCGCGCGCCAAGGAAGCCGCGAAGGCGACAGACGAGTTCGTGCACGACCACCCGTGGAAGGCCATCGGTCTCGCGGCCAGTATCGGCCTGATCTTCGGCCTTCTGATCGGTCGTCGTTGACCCGCGATGCCGGCTGCGGATACCCCGGGATCCCAAGGAGGCGGCGTGTTCTCCTCGCTGCGTCGGCTCGCTGCGACGTGCCTGGAGATGGTCCACACGCGCTTGGAGATATTGGCCAGTGAGCTGGAAGAGGAACGGGCGCGCCTCGGGTCGATGCTGATGACGTGCGCCTTCGCATTGTTCTTCTTCTTCATGGCGGCGATTCTGTTTACTTTCTTGATCGTCGTGCTGCTTTGGGACTCGCATCGGGTTCCCGCCCTGGGCATCATGGGTGCGCTGTTTTTGGCAGCGGGAGTTTTGTGCTGGCGTTCATTCCAGCGCCAGCGGAGCGATCGACCGGCGATTCTTGCGGCAACGTTGGGTGAGTTCGCAAAGGATCGCAGGGAACTCACCTCACGATGAGGAAGCGTCCCTCCCTGCAGGAGGTGCTGCGCCATCGCGAGCAGCTTCTGGCGCGCGCCGAAGCGCAGCGCGGGCGGATTGCGGAAAATTTGGGGGCGCTGCGAAGGGCGGCCTCTTGGGTCGATCGAGGGTTTGAGGCGGCAGCTTATCTGCGCGCCCATCCGCTGGCGCTAGCGGCCACCGGATTGCTGCTCTTAGTGGCTCTGCGCCGCCCACTGTTCGGTGGTGGGCTGCTGGCCGTCGCGCGGCGCGGCTTCCTCGCTTGGCGAACCATCCTCGCCCTGCGGGCGGTGGCTTTGAAGCTAGCGCGCTGAGGATCGATCCCGTTACTGCTGCTTTTTCGCATTTGGGACAAACGAGTTCGGGGTGTCTGACGGCAGGCTTTCCGGCTCTCCGCCCGGGAAACGTTGGGTGTTCGCGCCCGACGACGCTTGGCCCTTTCGATTTGGCAGCGTTCGCGCATTGCTGGGTGCCAGGAGACTTGCGCGCTGCCCGCGGCGCAACCTATAATTTTGTCCTAGACAAATAGTGCAGGAATTAGACACTCTACGGCTGGAAAGTCGTGCCCGCACTGGTTGACTGGCTCGTCCCCATGGACTTCGTCTCACCGTACGGCGATCGTGATCCCGGATCGTGCGCCTTGGCCTTCAATACTTGTTCCACGTTTGCGCACGGCAGATCCCTGCGCCTCCCGGGTTGGATCGGCCGCTCCGCGGTCTTCTGTCCTATATGGCTGTCCCATGCCTAGCCATCGCCGGATTTTCACTCCCGTGAGCCCCCCCGTACTTGCACCAATTCGTTCCCCGAGCGTCGCGATTATCGGAGCGGGAATCGCCGGGTTGACCTGTGCTCGCAAGCTACGTGATGCAGGTCATTGCGTTACTCTGTTTGAGCAGGCGCCCGCGCCGGGAGGGCGGGCTTCTACCCGCGATGAGGATTTCGGTCAGTTCGATCACGGAGCGCAGTACTTCACCGCACGCGATCCTCGGTTCAAGAGCGCTATCACCAGCTGGCTGCGGGCGGGCGTAGTCGCCGAATGGCGAGCGCGCATCGTATGCGTGACCAAGGACAAAGTGGGCGAGTCACGAGAGAGCGCAATTCGCTATGTCGGCTATCCCGGTATGGGTGCTGTAGCGGCGCATCTCGCTCGCGGTTTTCAGATCGGTTACGAGCAGCGCGTAACGCGCCTCGAGCGCGTAGATGCAGGCTGGACCCTCCAGCTGGAGGATGGGAGCCAGACGCTACCCTATTCGTCAGTCGTCGCCGCGATACCAGCGCCAGAGGCTTCGGAGTTGCTACTGTGCTCGCCGGCAATCGGGTCGCGCATCGCAGCTATTCGGATGCAGCCCTGCTGGTCCGTCATGCTTCAATTCTGCAAGCCGGTGGACGCCCGCTTCGATGCGGCGATCGTGGAGGATGAGCCGATCTCGTGGCTTGCCCGTGAGAGCAGCAAGCCCGGACGGCCTGCCGGCGAGCGTTGGATCGTTCACGCCTCCAACGCCTGGAGCGCCGATCACCTGGACGCAGAGCCGGACGCGGTCGTCGAGGGCCTCATGAAGACCTTCTGCGAGTTGGTGGAGAAGCGGGTAGACCCGACGTCCGTGGCGACGAAGTGTTGGCGTTACTCCCTTGCGACGGATACGACCGATACAGCTTTTATCCATGATCCCGCGAACGGGCTCGGCGCCTGTGGCGATTGGCTCGTCAGCGGGCGCGTCGAAGGGGCATTCCTGAGCGGCCTCGCAATGGCATCCGAACTCGTGCAGCAGTCGCGGCAGAGCAGGGTAGTCCGGGCAAAGGACCGGGAATCAGCCTGATGCCGCTCCGGTAAGCACCGCAAGCAGTAAGCGCTCGGAGCGCCACCCTTGGGCAAGTTCTACTCCGCAGGAAGTTTTGCCAACGCCCAGAGCTGGCTACCCCTTGCGCGACTGTTTTCGGTCGGTGTGAGAGGCTTCGTCGAGTCCTTCCGCCTCTAGCCACATGACGTTGATGATGCCGAAGGCGAGTGCGAGGCCGACGCCAAGAATCCAGGTGAAGTACCACATGATAGCTCTCAGTACATCCCGTGTTCGTTCTCACGCAGGGACGCAGCCGTGATCGTGCCGCGCATGACACGATATGCCCATGCCGTGTAACAAATAACGATGGGCAGTAGTACGACAACGACAACGAACAGGATGTTGAGGGTGAGATGACTCGACACCGCGTCCCAGACCGTGAGGCTCGAATTCGGCGAGGACGAGGAAGGCATCACGAATGGGAACATGGAGAAACCCGCGGTGAGGATGATGCCCGCCACCGCGAGGCCACTTGCGACCAGGGCCATGCCGGCGCGGTGCGCAGACGACAGAATGATTGCGCTGATCGCCCCCGCGAACCCCACCGCGGGTGCGAGCATCGTCCACGGGCGCGTCCCGTAATTCGCAAGCCAGGCTCCGGGCGCGCGCTCCACCACCTTCGAAAGCGGGATCATCGCGACGTCTCGTGGTGGCATGCTAACGATCCGATAGCCGTCGATGCCGGTGGCGAGCCAAAGGCCCGCCAGCGCGAATGCGGCGATGGTCAGCCCTGCGAACAGGCGTAGTGCATGCCTGGCGCGCATCGCGACGTCGCCTTCTGTCTTCACCCCCAAGTAGGCGGCACCGTGCATCACCAGCATGAAAACGCTCAGCAAGCCGGCAAGGAGCGCGAACGGATTCAGCAGCGCGAAGAAACTACCCGAGTGGTGCACCCTCAGGTCGCGATCGAACTCGAAGGGGACGCCGAGCAAAAGGTTGCCGAACGCGATTCCGAACACGAAAGCGGGCACCGTCCCGCCCACGAACAGCAACCAGTCCCAGCTATTGCGCCAGCGCGGATCCTGGAGCTTGCTGCGATACTTGAAGCCGACCGGCCGAAAGAACAGGGCGAAGAGCACCAGCAGCAAAGCCCAGTACATGCCAGAGAAGGCCGCGGCATACACTAGCGGCCACGCGGCAAACGTGGCCCCGCCCGCCGTGACGAACCAAACCTGGTTCCCCTCCCAATGCGCGCCGATGGAGTTGATGATGATGCGCCGCTCGTCGTCGGTTTTGCCGAGGAACGGAAGCAGGGTGCCGATGCCCAGATCGAATCCGTCCGTCACCGCGAAGCCGATCAGCAGCGAACCAAGCAACAGCCACCAGATTACTTTCAGCGTGTCGTAGTCGAACAGCATAGTGTGCTCGTTGCGGACGGCAGATTAGTCGTCGGCGCGTGCGGCTGGCAGAGGCTTGAGGCCTGCCGCGCCACCCCCAGTAAAGCCCGTCTCGAGATGATACCTGCCGGTGCCGAGGCTGCTCGGTCCGAGCCGGGCATACTTGAACATCAGGTACATTTCCACCACCAGCAGCGCGCTGTAGAAGAGCACAAACGCGGCGAGGCT
>JBEVOI010000201.1:0-17875 GCA_040507665.1 Burkholderiales bacterium | reverse complement strand
AGCCTCGCGGCAATCTCGGCGGTACCGTCAGTGCTGCTGGAGTCGACGAGAATGACCTCGTCGGCCCAGAGCACGCTGGAGACGGCAGCCTCGATCTTGTCGGCCTCGTTGAAGGCGATGACGTACGCGGAGATGGTCTTCATGGTTGCGCGAAAGGTGGGAGGAAGGCGGATCGGCGCCGCGGGAAACGCCGCACCGTCGGGTGATTCTCTCCCTCGGAAAAACCCCTGTCTACCTGCGCCGGCTCGATCACAGCGCGCGGGACGTCGGCCTGGCACTGGCTTTTATTCCGGCGAAGAGCACGCCGCCTAGCCAGCAGTAGAAAAGGCCTTCCGAGTGGTCCAGCAACAGGGTATTGAAGAGACATCCCACCGCCATCGCGAGCACCAGCCCGGAAGCGAGGCTGCGATCGAGCGGCGGCGCCACCCGCCGTGACACTCTCCAGTGGGTGACGAGGAGTCCGACAAACGCAGCCAGGCCGAACACGCCGAGCTGCGCGGTCATGAGGATGTACTCGCTGTGGGGATGACCCGGATTCACGCGGCCGGTGCCCTTGACCCGCTCGGCATAGACAATGGGAAATCCACCCGTTCCGACACCGGCGATGGGGCGTTCACGAATCATCTGCGCCGTGTTGTAGTAGAACTCGAGGCGCCAGCCGATCGAATCCTCCGCTGGCCGGTCGGCACGCCACTGGGAATACTCGGCGATTCCCCGATTGATCGCACCCCGAAACGACTGGGAGCCGAGGAACGCGCCGCTGACGAGGAGCGCCAGCGCCATGGTGCCGAGGACGACGCTCCTCCAGCCCGTACGCTCCAACAGGAAGAACATGAGCAGCGTGCCCGCCACAAGATAGCCGGTGCGACCCTGCACCATGAAGATCACATTGAAGAGGGCGAGGAAGGCGACCGCATAGAGCAACCCGCGCCGCGCCTTGTTGGTCTCGCTTCGTGCGAGGCACGCGAGGGCGAATGCGGTATATGCCATGAAGAAGTTCTGCGTTACGTGGAGCCGGAATACTGTGGGGTCGGCCGGCGTGCCGCGGAATATCCCCTCGGGGAAAAGGCCAAGGCCGATCAGATAAGAAAGCGCGAGCGTAACGAGCATGCCTCCGACGAAGGCCCAGACCGCAAACTGCCGGAAGCGATGCTCCGCGAACAGCGATACGAGCATTGGCACCAGCAGCAGGTCCTGGTACTTGCTGAATTGCGCCACCGCGACCGTTGCGGGCGCGGGCCCGTAGACGGTACCCGCCGCAAGGAGCGCGAACAGGACAAGCGCCGCCAGCGCGCCCGGATTGTTCCTGACTGACCCCCACTTGGCCGCAAAGTCTCCGCTTGCGAGCCATGCGAGAGCGAACGCCGCGAGAAGCACGCCGTCCGCCGCCACGGAGACCGGCATGGCGGCGCCGAGGGCGATCGCCAACCACCGTGCCGCGCCCGCGATCCGCGGTTGCAGGGCCGCGTATCGGAGGGCGCATGTCGTCACGCAGTCGCCTGGCTGGCGTGCGCCGGCCGGTCGACGGCACGGAACTCCGTTACCCAACGCTCCAGTCCGGCGCGAACGTCATCGTCACCGAGCACCCCATCGCGGCCGAGCCACGTGAGCACTTCGGAGAACCACTGCTGGTCAGCGGTGCGCGCTTTGGCGATGCGCAGCTTCGGATGCGGCGTGGGAAGCGTCTGCTCGTCGTCCGCCAGGAGCTCCTCGTACAGCTTCTCGCCGGGCCGCAATCCGCTGAACACGATGCGGATTTCACTCTCGCTGAAACCGGATAGCCGGATCATGTCGCGGGCGAGATGCACGATCTTCACCGGCTCGCCCATGTCGAGCACGAAGATCTCACCACCCCGGCCCATGAGCCCTGCCTGCAGCACGAGTTGGGACGCCTCGGGGATCGACATGAAGTACCGCATGATCTCCGGATGAGTCACGGTGACCGGGCCACCACGCTCGATCTGTTCCTTGAAGCGCGGGATCACACTGCCTGCGCTGCCGAGCACGTTTCCGAAGCGCACCATCACGAACCGCGTTCCATCGGTGCCCTGAAGCGCCTGGCAGATCATCTCCGCCAGTCGCTTGGTGGCGCCCATCACATTGGTGGGGTTGACCGCCTTGTCGGTAGAGATAAGAACGAATTTCTCCACGCCGGCGGCCTGCGCCGCGCGCGCCAGAACCAGCGTGCCGAGAGCGTTGTTGCGCACCGCTTCCCACGCGTTCTCCTCCTCCATCAGGGGTACGTGCTTGTACGCCGCAGCATGAAAAACCACCGATGGACGTTGCGCTTCCATGACCTGGCGCACACGCTCCCCGCTTTTCACATCGCCGATGGCGCACACGACGGGCAGATCGGGACGGCGGTCGCGAAATTCCTGCTGGATCTGGTACAGGGCGAACTCGCTGTGGTCCAGCAGCACGAGCCGCTCCGGCTGGAACCGGGCGAGTTGGCGGCACAGCTCGGATCCGATAGACCCACCCGCGCCGGTGACGAGCACCACCCTGCGATCGAGCCAGCCGTGCAGTCCGTCCATGTCCAACTCCACCGGGTCCCGGCCGAGCAGATCGTCGAGCTCGACGCGCCGGACCTGGGAAATCGTGACCTTGCCACCCACTAGGTCCTCCAAGGCTGGCACGGTGAGCGCCTTCACGCCTGCCGCGGTGCACAGGTCCACGGCCCGCCGGCGTCGGGAATGGGATGCGCCCGGCATGGCGACGATTGCCGTTTCCACCTCGAGTTCCCGCGACCAGTGATCGAGATCCGTGAGTTGTCCGAGGATCCGTTGACCCTGCAGTAGCAGCCCCATCTTCCGCGGGTCGTCGTCGAGCAGCCCCACCACGCGCCATTCCGTGCTCCGGGTGAGCTCTTTGATCAAGGACACGGCGGCATCGCCCGCGCCGAGCACCAGCACCGGGCGACCGGACATGGAAGCGAGGTTGTAGAGACGGCGCTCTTTCCAGCCGCGATAGAGGATGCGGCTGCCGCCCATGATCAGCAGCAGCAGCACCGGGTCCATGATGAGCACCGAACGCGGGACGGGGCGGGCGAGCTGCAGCATGTAAACGAGCACCGGCACTGCAAGCGCCGCCAGGCCCACCGCCATCGCGATCCGCTTGAGGTCCGGCAGGCTCGCATAGCGCCACATACCCTTGTAGAGCCCGAATCCGTGGAAGCACACCGCCTGCAGCGCCACTACCCAGGGGAGGGTCTGGAAAAAGTTCTGACCGTACTCGAGCGGGATGTCGAGGTTGAAACGCAGCCAGTAACTCAGGAACCAGGCGACGGCCGTCGCCGCCAAATCGTGCAGCATGGCGAGCGGGGCGCGGAGATTGAGCCTGGAGGTCGGTGCCATGGTTCAGGCAGAAGGGCGCTCTTTCCAGAGCCGGTCAACTGCGATCATGCCCAAGCCGTAGAGGACGCACCAGATGGCGAGCACGGTCATCTGCACCGAAGCGTCCTGGCTTGCAGCCCAGAGGGCGCTTCCACCGGCGGCGAGCATGACCAAGTACTCGACCAGCGCCGTGCGGCGATGTCCGAGACCAAGGCGGACGAGGCGCTGGTAATAGTGGTCATTGTGCGCCTCCCAGACCTTTTCCCGGCGGAACAACCGACGTCCGAGCGTGACGGTCGCATCGACGATGAAGGGCGAGAAAACCAAAAAGGGGAACCAGAGCGGCCACGCTCCCGAGCGCCAACCCAGCATACCGATCGCGGCAGCCAGAAAACCGAGAGGTACGGAACCTACGTCTCCCATGAAAATGCGTGCAGGATGGAAGTTGAAGACGAGAAAGGCGGCGGCCGCGCCGGTGATGCTGAGGCTCGCTGCGCCGAGCTGGACATCGCCCGCGGCGAGCGCCGCAAGACCGCTGAAACCGAAGCCTATGGCGGCCATTCCCCCGGCCAGACCATCGGAGCCATCCATGAAATTGTAGAGATTGGCGAGCCAAGCTGCCGCCAGCGTCGCGAGCACGATCCAGATTGCAGGCAAACCCGGCATTACCAATCCCGTGAAGGCAGCAGCGATCACGATCTGCGCGGCTAGCCGCACTATAACCGGCAACCCCCGGAGGTCATCGACAAACGAGAGCGTCGACAGCGCGACCGCAGGTGCAAGCCAGATCAGACTGCCGGGCAACAGCATGATCCCTGACAAGCCGACTGCGACCATTACCGCGAGACCTCCGGTGCGCGGAACGGGATCCACGTGCAGCGAGCGCTCGTTCGGATGGTCGAGGACGAGCTGTGCGAAGCGGCTCCTCAGCATCCACGCAATCAGCGCGGTCGTCAGCACAAACGCAGCGGCAGGCAGAGCGATGACGACGAGCATGATCGGTACCTAGCTGCCTCCGACGGCGTAAAGGGAGTGTGGCATCGAAGGCCGCGAAGGCGCAGTGGTGACTGCTTGAATTCTACAGGAGATCAAAAAGGCGGCATTGGCTCGGTGCGGCTTAGGGTCGCGTGGTCGTCGGGAGCGACCGCCACGGGGACACGCAGCTTTCTGCTAGAATGCCGCGCACCTGCCTCACGCTCTACTGGACCGTATTCCGGGCTGGTGCTTACGCGTGAAAGACCACTACATCCTGCGGATGCTCCGCCATGAAACGCCTGTTTCTCACAGGCCACGACGGCTTCGTCGGCCACACCCTGCGATCGCTGCTCGAAAGCGGCGGCGGCAGAGACCCGGGGTACGAAGTTGTGTTGCCATCCTGCCGCTACGATCTAAGGGATCCGGCTTCGATCGATCGAGCGCTCTGCGGCGCGACGCTCGATTGCGTCATCCACCTCGCGGCGCAGTCATTCGTGCCCGAGTCGTTCCGCGATCCCAAGCACACGTTCGACGTCAACTTCATCGGCACACTGAACCTGTTTCAGTCAATGCAACGGCAGGGTTTTCGCGGGCGTTTGCTGTACGTCAGTTCAGCGGAGGTCTACGGTCTCGTGGATCCCGCCGAGATGCCGATTACCGAAGACCGGCCCCCGCTTCCGCGCAGTCCTTACGGCGTGAGCAAGGTGGCCGCCGAAGCATTGTGCGCCCAATGGAGCCAGACCGAGGGGTTGGACGTGATTGTCGCGCGACCATTCAACCATATCGGTCCAGGGCAGTCGGAACGCTTCGTCGTGTCGAGCTTCGCGCGGCAGCTCGTCGAAATCAAGCTTGGCCGGCGCAAGCCCGTGATCGCTGCCGGGGACATGAATGTGACCCGCGATGTCACCGACGCGAGGGATGTCGCGAACGCCTATCTGCTTATGCTCGAGCACGGACTTGCGGGACAGACCTACAACATCTGCTCCGGCGCCGAGCTCTGGATACGCGACATCCTGACCACGCTGGTCGAGCTCGTGGGCGTGGATGTCAGCATCGTGCAGGACCCGACGCGAATGCGGGCGACTGACCAGAAACGATTGTTGGGCTCGTACGACAAGCTGAATCGGTGCAGCGGTTGGCGTCCCACGATCGCACTTCGGCAGTCCCTCGCTGATACTTTGGCACTCTGGGAGCGCAAGCTTGCGGACAGTTAGCCCTCCAGCGGCCACCAGCGCCACATCGACGCCGGCGCTTGCTGTCTTCGGACGCCTGGGTTGGCGCCGGAATCTCGAACTGTTCGCGGATGCGGATCATGTATAGACCAATCGAATCGTGCCGTCTGTGTGGCAGCGGCAAGCTGGAAACGATACTCGATCTCGGGATGCAATCCCTGACGGGAATCTTTCCCAAGACGCGGGAGGAGGACGTTCCCGCCGGTCCTTTGCAGCTCCTCGCGTGTGGCGACTGCCACCTCGTTCAGCTTGCCCACAATTATGACCTCGGCAAGCTATACGGTGATACTTACGGCTACCGGTCCGGGTTGAACCAATCGATGGTGCGCCACCTTCGGGGCAAGGTCGCCAAAATCCTCGAGCTCGTGACGCTGCACCCGGGGGATCTGGTGATCGACATCGGGAGCAACGACAGCACCCTGCTCCAAGCCTATCCGTCCGAGGGCGTCACCCTGATGGGGGTCGACCCGTCCGGCCCGAAGTTTCGCAAGTACTATCCGGACCATGTCGGGCTGATTCCGGACTTCTTCAGCTTCGAGAACGTCGATCGCGTCTTGCCGGGCCGCCGCGCCAAGGTTGTCACGTCGATCGCGATGTTCTACGACCTCGAACAACCCGTGGACTTCGTCGCTGGCATCGTGCAGATCCTCGACGACGAAGGGGTGTGGGTTTTCGAGCAAAGCTATCTGCCGCTCATGCTCGAGACCAACTCCTACGATACGGTGTGCCATGAGCATCTCGAGTACTACGCGCTCGCCCAGATCAAACGCATGACCGATCGGGCTGGCCTGAAGATCGTGGACGTTCACTGCAACGACGTCAACGGCGGAAGCTTCTCCATCACCGCAGCGAAGCGGGCTGCCCGTTATCCGGAGGCTACGACCGCCATCAACGCAATGCTGCATGCTGAAGATGAACTCGGTCTCTCGGGCCGCGCCGTTTTCCGCGAGTTCGAACAGCGCGTCGCCCGCCACCGCCGAGACCTTCTCGACCTGCTCAATGGCCTGAACCGGCAAGGCCGGAAGGTGCTGGGTTACGGTGCCTCCACGAAAGGCAACGTGACGATCCAGTACTGCGGCATTACCGAGCGGCAGGTTCCCTTCATTGCAGAAGTGAACGAGGACAAGTTCGGCGCGTTCACGCCGGGCTCCAAGATCCCCATCATCTCCGAGGCCG
Source organism: Burkholderiales bacterium (assembly GCA_040507665.1). GTDB lineage: Bacteria > Pseudomonadota > Gammaproteobacteria > Burkholderiales > JAEUMW01 > JAEUMW01. The sequence continues at coordinate 11,160 of JBEVOI010000201.1, read as the reverse complement.
ATGCCAGAGCGATGAAGCCTGACTACTTCATCGTCTTTCCCTGGCACTTCAGGCAGGGTATCGTCGAGCGCGAGCGCGCTTTTCTGGAAACCGGCGGCAGGCTCATCTTCCCGCTGCCGCTGATCGAGATCGTCACCGCGGATGGCGTTCTTTCGGCGCAGCGCGCGGTCGAGGAGGCGTTGGCGATGCCGCGACGTGAGCAGGTTTAGGGTCAACGTTGTTGCCAACCTGCTGGGACAAGGCTGGTCGGCGCTGCTCCAGCTGCTGGTCACGCCGGTCTATATACGCCTGCTCGGGATCGAGGCGTACGGGTTGATCGGATTTTTCGTCGTTCTGCAGACTACGGCGCAGGTGTTCGACCTCGGCCTTGCGCAGACGACAAACCGGGAGCTTGCGCGACTCTCGGCGGATCCTGAGCGTTTCAAGATCGCCCGCGACCTGGTTCGCACGTTTGAAGTTGTCTACTGGGTGCTGGGGTTGTTGATTGCGGGGGTGCTTCTCCTCGCCGCGCCAATTATGGCGGCAGGTCTCTTCCGGCCGGGATCACTCACCGTAGAGACGATCACCGAGGCGATCCGGCTGATGGCGATCGCATTCGCGCTGCAATGGCCCCTGGGCCTCTATTCTGGTGGCATGATGGGGCTGCAGAAGCAGCCCACCATGAATGCGCTGCGGGTGGTCGTTTCCACGCTGACCGCCGGCGGCGCGGTTCTCGTGCTTTGGCTCGCGACGCCCTCGATCCGTACCTTCATGATGTGGCAGATCGTTGCCGGCACTCTGGCGGTGGCGCTGGTCGCCCGATTTCTCTGGCGCAGCCTTCCGACGACGGACCTGCAGCCGCGGTTCCGCCCGGACTTGCTTCGACAGGTTTGGCGGTTCGCCGCAGGCATGACCGGCCTCACCATATCCGCCGTTGTTCTGACTCAGCTCGACAAGTGGATTCTGGTGCAGGTGCTGAGCCTGGAGACGTTTGGCTATTTCACACTGGCGGTCACTTTTGCGAACGCCCTCTATCTGTTCGTGACCCCGATCTTCAGCGCCGTCTATCCCCGCTTCTCTGTACTCGTGGCGAAGGGTGACGAAGCGGTTCTGAAGCGCCTTTACCACTTGGCTTCCCAGCTGATGGCAGTGGCAATTGTCCCAACCGCCGTCACGCTGTCGCTGTTCTCCTATGACATCCTGCTGTTGTGGACGCGCAGTGAAGTGGTTGCCAACGCGGCCAGCCCGATCGCGAGCATCCTCGTGATCGGAAGCGCTTTGAACGGACTCATGAACCTCCCGTACGCGCTGCAGCTCGCGAACGGCTGGACCAGCCTGGGGCTCGCGATCAACGTGGTGCTGACAGTGATTCTCGCGCCCACCATCTGGTTCATGGCGACGCACTATGGCGCGATCGGCGCGGCGCTCGTGTGGATCGTCCTCAACGGCAGCTATATGGCGGCTGGTATTCCGCTCACGCATACCCGTCTGCTCAAGGGTGAAGGTGCGCGCTGGGTGCGACGGGACGTGGCACCACCGGTACTCGCCGCGGTGGTCTCGATCGCCGTCCTGGCGTGGCTGCTGCCCGTCGGTCGGACAAGCGGGGTGCAGCAGGCCCTCCTGATCGGCGCTGTGCTCGCATGCGGGATGATTGCCGCTGCCACTGCGGCGCCTGAGGTTCGAACGTGGCTCCGGATGGACTTTGCGCGGCGCCTCGCGCGCTAGCACAATGTTCCTCTGCTCACGAAGAATCCGTGTTCAGGTTTGTTCCGCGGCCTCCATCGAAATCGCTCGGGTCACGACAAATGCATTTTAAGGTCTTGAGGTCACGCCGCGAAATCGATGCAGCGCGCGACGAACTCGAGCGCAGAAGACTCTCTTGCCTCAGCCCAGGATGGATGGCGTTGCCTCGCAGGCTCGGCCTGGTGCGTCGAGTCGCCGTCGGCGATCGAATCAAGAGCTGGGATGTGTTGAAGACCGCGCAGTTCTTCGAAAAAAGCGTCGCAAAGGATACCCCGGTGCTCGACATCGGCGCCTACTCCTCGGAGATCCTGTGCGTACTGCATCGACTGGGATACTCGGCGCTGTCTGGTATCGATCTCAACCCCGACCTGCACCGCATGCCATACGCGCGGTCCATCCATTACGAGCTCGGTAACTTTCTGCACACGCAATACGAAAGCGGATCGTTCGGCGCGATCACCGCAATTTCGGTGATCGAACACGGGTTCGACGCCGATGCGCTGCTGCACGAGGTCGGTAGGCTCCTTCGGCCGGGTGGCTATTTCATCGCATCGTTCGACTACTGGCCGGACAAGATTGCCACCGAAGGGATTCTCATGTTCGGCATGAGTTGGATGATCTTCTCCGCCGACGAGGTGCAAGCTTTTACGGAGCGAGCGCAGGCCTACGGGTTTGAGCGCGCCAGCGGCCTCGATCGAGGCGTCGCAGAGCGCCCGATCTCCTGCGAGAAGCGGGACTACACCTTCGCGTGGCTTGCGCTGCGTAAACGCGGGGAATGCGGCGCTTGAGCTTGCGAGGCCCGGGCATAACATGAGCGAGAAGCTGAAAGTGCTTCTGATTACTGGCGCGTATCCGCCGGTGCGCTGTGGGGTTGGCGACTATGCCGCGCGACTCGCGGCCGCCTTGCACCGGCGACCCGATGTCCAGATTGCCGTGCTCACGAGCAAGCGACCGGCAGGCGCCCCAACCCGAGATGGCGGCGTTGATGTCCGGGCCGAAATGCGCGGCTGGCGCCTCCGGGGGCTCCCGCAATATTGGCGGGTGGCGCGGGAGTTCGCACCAGATCTGGTTCATCTCCAGTTCCCGACCCAGAGCTACAACGCGGTGACCGGGCTGGCCGTGCTCCCAGCCAGCACTCGCATTCTGCTCGGGATACCCGTTGTAGAGACTTTGCACGAATACTTTCCCGGCGGGTTCTCGCGCATCAAGGCGTGCATGTGCGCCATGGCGCTCACTGCGAGTGCGCTCATCGCCGTGCGCCCGTGCTACCGAGAGCGCATGCCGCCAGCTCTGCGGCCCTTGCTCGGCAAACGGCCGTTCCGCTTCATTCCCAACGCTTCAGCGATTCCGGCGGTCACCCTGACTTCCGGCGAGCGCGCTTCCGAGAGGGAATCCATCGGCAGCGGCGTGCGCCAAGTGCTGGCGCATTTCGGGTTCGCCTATCCGCACAAAGGCGTCGAACGCCTGTTCGAGGTCGCGGACCACCAGCATCATCACCTGTTGTTGATTGGCGATCTTTCTCCGGACGACGCCTATCACGCAAAGCTGCTGAGCTTGGCGGCATCACCCGCATGGAAGGGCCACGTGACTGTCACAGGCTACGTCGACGCCCGCCGCGCGGCCCGTCTGCTCGCGGCGTCGGATGCCGCGGTGTTTCCGTTCGTAGACGGCGGCGGAATCTGGAACTCTTCGCTGCACGCCGCCACCGATCAGGGCACCTTTGTGCTCACCACGTCCACGGAGCGGCACGGCTACGACGCCGAGGCGAACATCTACTATGCGCGACCAGACGACCCGGCCGACATGCGCGCCGCCCTGAATGCGTACATCGGAGTCCGCAGCCCGTCGCCCGTCAGCGATGGTCAGGACGAGTGGGCACGCATCGCACGCAACCACGTAAAGCTCTACCGAAGAGTGCTCGGGAGGCCGGAGATTGCATGACGCGGACGCGACTCTCCCTTTGCATCCCGACCTATAACTTCGGTGAATTCATTGGGGCCACGCTGGATTCCATCATTCCGCAGCTTACGCCGGAGGTGGAGGTGGTCATCCTCGATGGTGGCTCGACCGACAGGACAGCCGCGGTTGTTCGTCCGTACGTCGCTGCTCACCCCTCGGTAAGGTACATTCATCAGGACCGGCGCGGCGGTATCGATCGCGACATCGCACGCAGCGTGGACCTGGCGCAGGGTGAGTACAGCTGGCTCTTCAGCAGCGACGACATCGTGAAGCCCGGAGCCGTATCGCGGGTACTGGCAGAGATCGATTCGGGCCTCGACGTCTATCTTTGTGGCCTTACGCTGTGCGATCTCGAAATGAAACCCATCGCGGAGCACAGGGTAAGTCGCGCTGCACCAGGTTCCATATTCGACCTCGCCGACGTCGCGCAGCGTAAGCGCTACTTCGAACTGGCGGAGACAAGCACGGCATTTTTCAGCTTCATGGGGTCCGTCATCGTGCGCCGCCAGCGCTGGCTGCAAATTGGCCTCGACGAAGCCTTTGTAGGCACGCTGTGGTCGCTTTCAGTGAGGATCCTCCAGATGATCCCGACGGGGCTCACCGTGAAGTATCTGGGCGAGCCACTGCTTGCCAAGCGCGGCGAGAACGATTCCTTCATGGACAAGGGTCTGGTTCACCGCTACAGCATCGCCATCGATGGGTACCACCGCATCGCAGCCGAATTGTTCGGTCCCGACAGCTTCGAGGCGCGCCATATCAGGAGGGTGATTGTCAACGAATACCCACCGCAAGCATTCTTTCTGGCGAAGCTGCACCTCTTGAGCAGCACTGGGCCGAAGGAATTTGGGGAACTCGATCGCCTGGCAGCGAAGACGTACAGCGGCGCCGGCTTGCGCAATATCATTTACCGCGCCCTGTACCGTCATCTCCCGCTCAAGGTCTACGAAAATGTGCGCCCGCTGTACAAGTCCTTGCGCGCGCTGCTGCGCGCCGCGCCTCGCGCATGAATGCCGCACGCCTGTCCATCTGCATGCCGACATACAACTACGGGCGGTTCATCGCGGCCGCACTGCAGAGCATCCCCGACCGTGCCGATCACCGAAGCGTGGAGATTGTGGTGCTCGACGGTGGCTCCACTGACGAGACGGCAGCAGTGGTCGCCGAAGTCAGTTCGGCGCGACCAAACGTTCGCTACTTCCGCCGCAGCGAGCGCGGCGGCATCGATGCCGATCTTGCGCGGTCGGTCTCTCTCGCGACCGGCGAGTACTGCTGGCTGCTCTCCGCGGATGATGCGCTCGCGGAAGGCGCGCTCGATCGCATGCTGCGCGAGATCGAACAGGGGTACGAGCTCGTGCTCTGCAATCGGGTTTGGTGTGATGCGGAATTGCGTCCGATCCGCCCCCACGCTTGGCTGAGTGAGCACACGGATCGCGTCGTCGATCTGAGCGATCGCATCGAGTGTTCGGCCTATCTCACCAGCGCTCGTTCGCTTGGCGCCCTGTTCAGCTTCATGAGTTGCATCGTTTTCCGGCGCGCGGCTTGGATGTCCGTTGCGGACGAGCCAGCACTCAATGGATCCCATTACGCCCATGTCGCACGGCTGCTTTCCATCGGTCTCGCGGGAGGCCGGCTCAAGTACATCGCTGATCCTCTGGTACTGTGTCGCGGCGGCACCGACAGTTTTCGCGCCGGTGGGCTCGCATCGCGGCTGCTGATCGATCTTCGTGGCTACAAGGCTATCGCGGCTGCGGTTTTCCCTGGGGACGATGCGTTGCAGAGCGACGTGAAAACGGTCGTTCGCAAGGAGCATCCTTGGCATCGATGGGTGAAAGCGCGCAGCGAGACAAGCGATGTCAGTCACTGGAACGAGGTCGAAGCGATGTTGGGCGAGTTCGGGTATTCTCGGGGCGGTGTTCTGCTCATCGAGCCGCTGGGCCGGATACTCCGGGGCATGCGGCGCCTGGCCCCCAGCCGACCGTGAAGGCGGTGAGGCTCGCGATCCGCGGACGGCACCGAAACTACGACACCGTCGCAGTCCATTCAGTGCAGCGCGACGCTTGCGATTCATGAACTCGAGTCCCCACCTCCTTTCAAGGGCAAGGCACTTGGCCGAGGAACAAACAGGGACACCCAGGGTTGCGGTCAACGCGACCTCGCTCTTGTCGCCGCTGACGGGCATCGGTCAATACACCCGTAACCTCGCGCAGGCGATCAGCCGACGCGGCCACTTCGATCTCTACTATTTCTATGGTCACGGCTGGGGCCGCAACATACGCGAGGCGCCGGTTCCGAGCATCGATCGCGTAAAGGCGGTAGTAAAGCGCATCGTGCCCAATCCACACGAGGTCACCCGCTGGATTCAGCGTCTGCAGTTCCGGCGCGGCGCCCGCAGGTTTGCTTGCGACCTCTACCACGAACCGAGTTACCTGCCGCTCGAGTTCTTCGGGCCGATCGTGAACACCGTGCACGATCTTTCATTCATGCGCTATCCGGAGACCCATCCGCCGCTGCGCATCCGCTTTCTGCAAAAACACCTGCCCGGGGTGCTCGAAACCTCCAATTGCGTCATCACCGATTCGGAGTTCGTCCGTGACGAGGTGGTGTCGGTCTTTGGCGTGCCCCCGGCAAAGGTCTACCCGATTCACCTCGGCGTGTCGGCTGCGTATCGGCCACGTGCGCCTGACGAGACCAACCCTGTCCTCGCGAAATACGGCCTCCGTCATGGTCAGTATTTCCTCGCAGTCGGGACGCTGGAGCCACGTAAGAACCTGATCCAGGGTCTGCGCGCTTTCCGAAGCCTGCCGGAGCGACTGCGCGCGTCGATGCCATTTGTCATCGTCGGGATGAAGGGGTGGCTGACCGAAGGCATCGAGGCCGAGATCGACGCGCTGGAGAGCCGTGGGCAGGTTCGCCGGCTCGGCTATCTCGCCACGGAGGATCTGCTGTGCCTGTACGCAGGTGCGGCGATGCTGCTGTATCCGTCGGTCTACGAGGGCTTCGGCCTGCCTGCGCTGGAGGCGATGGCGTCGGGTATCCCGGTCATCACCTCCAACCGCTCCTCGCTGCCGGAAGTTGTCGGAGATGTCGGCATCATGATCGACCCGGAGGACGAGAGGGGTTTCGCGGAGGCGATGCATCGGCTGGCCGACGACAGGGCCGAACGTGCTACCCGTGCCGCGGCAGGTGTGGAACGCGCGCGCCGCTTCACGTGGGCACGGTGCGCGGAAGAGACGGAGCGCGTGTACCGCATCGCGCTGGCGCAAGGTTGACCGGTACCGGGAGCGCCGTGCGGGTCCTGCATTTCGGGCGTTTCTACAATGACAACTTCGGCGGCCTGGAACGCCACGTCGCAAATCTGCTCGACGGACTGAGCAGCAGCATCCACGTCGCGAACGTCGTGGCGAACGAGCGCTTCGGCCTCGACGTGATCGAGCTGCCGCGCTACAAAGTCTACAAGGCGCCGTCACTCGGCCTGCTCGCGAGCATGCCGGTGTGCCCCACTATGCCGGCACTGATCCGATCGCTGGAGGGGGAAGGCGGCTTCGACTTGTATCACCTCCACTTTCCCGACCCCATGTCGCACCTCGCGCTGGCGGCCTTGCGGGGAGACCGCCGCGTGATCATCTCCTGGCATAGCGACATCATCCGCCAGAAGACGCTGCTTACGCTGTATCGACCGTTTCTTCACCGCATCATCAACCGCGCATCGGCGATCATTGCCGCCACCCCGCGCCATTTCTCGGCTTCGACGCAGCTCACAGCGTCGCGACACCCGGAGCGCTTCCGGGTGGTGCCCTACGGTCTGGACTACAGCCGCTATCTGGCACCGCGGCTCGAAGAGGACGCGGCCCGCATCCGCGCCGCCCACCCGGGTCGCCGCCTCGTTTTCGCGATCGGCCGTCACGTCTACTACAAGGGGTTCGAGTATCTGATCCGCGCGATGCGGGATGTCGTGCCCGATGCGCTGCTGCTGTTGGGAGGCACCGGGCCGCTCACGGCGCAGTACCGGCGGCTCGTCGCCGCATTGGACATCGATAGCCGGATTCAGGTGGTGGGGCGAATTCCGGACGAGGATCTGCCGGCCTATTACCGGGCGGCAGAGGTGTTCTGCATGCCGTCCGTGGAGCCGAGCGAGGCGTTCGGGCTGGTGCAGCTGGAGGCGATGGCGTGCGCGCGCCCCATCGTAGGTTGTGAGTTGAACAACGGCGCGACCTACGTCAATCAGCACGGCGTGACCGGGCTCGTCGTTCCGCCTCGGGACCCGCATGCTCTCGCAGGCGCGCTCAACACGCTGCTCGAGGATCGCGACCTAGCGCACCAGATGGGAGAAGCGGGAAGGCTGCGTGCGCGCGAAGACTTTTCCCTCGAGAAGATGTGGTCCGGCACATTGCAGGTCTACCACGAAGTGATTGAGCGCGCACACGGCCCGGAGTCGGGTTAGCGTGCGATAGTGCCGCCGGGCCCGTCAGAACGGCCACCACCAATCCGACTCCTCGTCGGTGGTAAAGGCGGGCGGGGTGCCGCCGGATTCGCGTTGCCGGAACGGTGCCGCTGCCGCGACCTCCTCGGGAAGCGCCGCGCGCTCGAACCGTTGCTCGCCTCCCGGACCGGAGACGGCGATCCAGTTGTCGCCCGAACTCTGTACCCGGTAATGCGCCCCAGGCTCCGTGACCAAGTCCCAGCCGCTTCCCCAATTGGGCCTCACCACCCGCAGCGGTGTCTTGACCCATTGTGACTCCTTGTTGTCGTCGCGATAGAGAAACCCTTCTCCGGAGCCTTCGATCTGCAGCCAGCGGTCTTCCGACCCCGATTTCCAGGTTCCCCAGTAAGCGGGATCGGGAGGCGTCGGCCAGAGCGTGTTCCAAGGCACCTCCCTTGGGTCACCGCCCGGTGAAATGGAGCCGCAGGCTGCGCTGAACAGTGCTGTCGCGAGGGTCGCGGCGCGCAGTAACGAGTTCATCGAATATGCATCCTGTCCAGGGATCCGGGGTCGCCCAAGTCACAACACGTAACGCGCGAGGTCCTCGCTGCTTGCGAGCTCGGCCAACCGGGAATCCACGTACGCCGCGTCGATCTGCAACGAGCCGCTGCGCTTCGTCGCATCGAAGGAGACTTCCTCCAGCAGCCGCTCCATGACTGTGTGCAGGCGGCGCGCACCGATGTTCTCCGTTCTCTCGTTCACCTGCCACGCGATCTCCGCGATGCGGCGGATTGCGTCGGAACTGAAAGCGAGCTGCACACCTTCGGTGGCGAGCAACGCCTCGTACTGGCGCGTCAGGCACGCGTCGGTGCTGGTGAGAATCTGCTCGAAGTCGGCGACGCTGAGCGACCCGAGCTCGACCCGGATCGGGAAGCGCCCCTGCATTTCCGGGATCAGGTCCGACGGTTTTGCCAAGTGGAAGGCGCCGCTCGCGATGAAGAGGATGTGATCGGTGCGGATCATGCCGTACTTCGTCGAGACCGTCGTGCCCTCCACCAGCGGCAGCAGGTCGCGCTGCACTCCCTGGCGCGAGACATCGGGACCGTGGGTGTCGGAGCGGCTCGTGATCTTGTCGATCTCGTCAAGGAAGACGATGCCGTTCTGCTCCACGTTGGCAAGCGCCTCCAGCTTGATTTCCTCGTCGTTCACGAGCTTCGCCGCCTCCTCGTCGGCGATCAGCTTGATCGCCTCGCGCACCTTGAGCTTGCGTGTGCGCTTGCGACCCCCGCCGATGTTCTGGAACATGCCCTGGATCTGTGCGGTCAACTCCTCCATGCCCGGCGGTGCGAGGATCTCCATGCTCGGCTGCACCGCTGCCACGTCGATCTCGATCTCCTTCTCGGCGAGCTCGCCCTCCCGCAGCTTCTTGCGGAAGACCTGACGCGCGGCGCTTTCCTTCGGCTCCTGCTCAGCGCCAAACCCGATCGGACGCGCCTGGGGCAGCAGCACGTCGAGGATACGTTCCTCCGCGAGGTCCTCGGCCCGATGCCGCACGCGGCGCTTGGCCTGCTCGCGCGCTTCCTTGATGGCGGTCTCGACCAGGTCGCGCACAATGGTGTCGACATCGCGGCCCACGTAGCCCACCTCGGTGAACTTGGTCGCCTCCACCTTGATGAACGGCGCGTTCGCCAGCCGCGCGAGGCGGCGCGCGATCTCGGTCTTGCCGACCCCGGTGGGTCCGATCATGAGGATATTCTTCGGGGTGATCTCCTGGCGCAGCGGTTCTGCGACCTGTTGACGGCGCCACCGGTTGCGCAGAGCGATGGCCACCGCGCGCTTGGCGGCGTGCTGGCCAACGATATTCTTGTCCAGCTCGTGAACGATTTCCTGAGGGGTCATTGCGGACATGGCGTCAACTCTGTGAAGGAACAAAGAAGTGAACGAGGGATCGGTGAAAAGCCTTGCTGCGCGATGCCCGCTCACCCCTTCACGCCTTTACTCAAGGGTCTCCACCACATGCTGCTGATTCGTGTAGATGCAGATTTCCCCCGCGATGGCGAGGGACTTCCGCACGATCTCTTCCGCTCCGAGATCCGTGTTCTCCAGCAACGCCCGCGCTGCGGATTGCGCGTAGGGTCCGCCGCTTCCAATTGCCACCACGCCCTGCTCGGGCTCCACCACGTCGCCGTTCCCTGTGATGATGAGGGATGTTTCCCGATCCGCTACCGCCAGCATGGCCTCGAGGCGACGCAGCACGCGGTCGGTGCGCCAGTCCTTGGCGAGCTCAACCGCAGAACGCAGCAGGTGGCCCTGGTGCTTTTCGAGCTTCGACTCGAACCGCTCGAACAGGGTGAACGCATCCGCGGTGCCACCGGCGAAACCCGCGAGGATCCGGTCGTGATACAGGCGTCGGACCTTGCGCGCGGACGCCTTGAGCACCACATTTCCAAGGGTGACCTGGCCGTCGCCGCCGAGCGCGACCCGCGGGCCGCGCCGGACCGAGAGTATGGTGGTGCCGTGAAACTGCTCCATAACCGGATGGATGGATGAAACGCCTACGCCTGCGCGGATGATGTCGCGGGCAGCTACAGGATTGGAGTTGAGATTATACATCTGCGAAGACAACCCACCCGCCAAGCCATGCGGCTGAAGTTGCATCCGCTTATTCCTCGGTGGACGCGCCCCACCGAGGAAACGGATCGGGAAAGCCCCGCCACCCTGCCTTGCCAAGTCGCATTTCCGCATCGGTGAGCAGGCAACGATCGAGCATCTGGGTGATGTGACTCTGCTCCATTCCGATTCCGATGAACACGATCTCCTGGCGCCGATCGCCGAACTCTCCTTCGTGCCTGGCCTCGATCTGGGCGCGATACTCGGGGGCATCGGGCCAATTCCGAGCGTCGACCACCGACCACCAGAGTCCGGCTGCACCATAGTGGCAGGCTCCGCCGGCTTGCGACCAGCTGCCCGCGAAATCCATCCGCGACGCGAGCCAGAAGTAGCCCTTCGATCTGATCACACCCGGCCAGTCGGAATGGATCAGGTCCCACAATCGTTCG
>JBEVOI010000247.1:0-4335 GCA_040507665.1 Burkholderiales bacterium | reverse complement strand
GTCTAATCGTCTTCACCCCGCCCCGGCGGGATGGGGCGACCAGGGGAGATCTCGGTGGCGGTTCCGGATAGCGTCGATCGGGCGGTTCACGCGTGGCTGCGATCGCGAAGAGCGGTCGTGGCGATGTTGCTGTTGGGGATCCTGCTCGTCGGTGTGATCGCCTGGTGGATCTGGTTTCGCCTCAGCCACTCCATTACCGACGACGCCTTCATCGAGTCCGACATGATCGAGCTCGCCCCCCGGGTCGAAGGGCAGATCATGGAGATGCTCGTCGAGGACAGCCAGCCCATCAAGCGCGGGCAGCTGCTCGCCCGCATTGATCCCGTTCCGTATCAGCGCAAGGTCGCCCAGGCGCAGGCCGCGCTGAAGGTCGCCGAAGCGGATCACGCGACCGCGATCGCGGCGCTCCAGCGCCTCGAGGCGCAGGTCCCGGAGCAGATCGTTGCCGCGGAACGCCAGCTCGCCATCGCCGAAAGCCAGAGCAGGACGGCGTCCCACAATCTCGCACAGTCGCGTGCGACGTTCGAGCACGATTTGAGGCTCGCCGAGCAGGGTGTGAACGCGTCCCAGGCCAACCTCGACTTCGCGCGCGTGACGGCCGAGCGCTGGAATGCCCTCGTCGAGGATCGTGCGGTCGCTCCGGAAGAGCGCGACGCCAAGCAGACGTCACTCGCGAACGCGACTGCACAGCACGCGCAGGCGAACACCAGGCTCGCCCAGGCGAAGAGCGATCTCGCTCGGGTGAAGGCTGCGGAAGCGATGGCGCAGGCGGCCGCGCAGCGTGGGCAGGAGGCGCAGGCGCAGCTCGCGCTCGCGCGCCAGGGGCCGCTCGAAATCGCGGAGGCGAAGCGCAAGTCGGAGGCGGCGGCGCAGCGCATCGAGGCTGCGCGGGCGGATGTGGCGCTCCTGCAGACGCAGCTCGGGTATACCGACGTGGTCTCGCCGTTCGACGGCGTGGTGGCGAAGCGCTTCAAGTTCCGGGGCGATTACGGCACGCCCGGTGTGCCGATCTTCAGCCTGTACGACACCGAGAACCTCTACCTGACCGCGCACCTCGAGGAGACCAAAATCGAAGGTGTGGGTCCCGGTCATCCCGTCGATGTATCGGTCGATGCGTTCCCGGATTCCTTCAAGGGTCATGTGCTGTGGGTCGGCAAGGCGACCGGCGCCCAGTTCGCACTCATTCCACGCAACCTTTCGACCGGCGAGTTCACGAAGGTGATCCAGCGCGTGCCGGTGCGCGTCGCCATCGAAAAGGATGACCGGTGGTCGCGCCTTCGCCCCGGACTGTCGGCCACGGTGGCGATCTCTCACTCGGCTCCGGCGGGTGCGGCGACAGTGCAGCCCACGGCATCTCCGAATGCAAGGCAGTCCGCGCAACCCGCCGGGCCGAACTGACGACGGGGGACATCATGGCTGAGACCCACGCCGCACCGATTGCAACGCCCGCCCCCGCGGTTGCGGCCGGGGACGAGATCGCGTGGCTCGGGCTCCGCCGCAAGTGGTGGGTGCTGGCGGTCGCCACGCCGAGCGTGGCGCTCGCCGAGATGGCGTTCACCGGATTGCTCTTTTCCAATACCCAGGTTCTCCAAAGCATCGACACCGATACCTTCGGTTACCAATGGGCGACGGGTCCCTACCTAGTCCTCCTGGTAGTCGGGGCGCTGTTGAGCGTGCGCTTTTCCCTCACCTACGGCTCGCAACGCACCTTCCTGGTCGGCGCCATCATGGCCGGGCTGGGCTGCCTGGTAGCGGCGGCTGCGCAGTCGCTCTCGGAGATGGTGATCGGGCGCCTGCTCATGAGCGGCAAGGTGTTGGCCATGTCGGTGGCGGTCTCGCAGATGTGGCTCGCCTTTCCGCGCCGCAAGGGACTTGCGATGGGCGTCTACAACGCCGCCGTCTATGGTGGACTATTCATCGGTGCGGGTATCGGCGGCTTCCTGGAATTCCAGACCTCGTGGCGTGCGATCTACGGCGTTTCGGGCGCGCTCTTCCTTGGCCTCGCTCTGGCGGGCCACCGGGTCTTGATCCGCGACCGCCCGACGCAGCCAGTGCCGCTCGAGCTGAACGCTGCGGAGTCTACGTTGCTCGCAATCGCGGTCAGCGTGTCGGTCTTCCTCATATTTCGGGGTCAATACTACGGCTGGCTCGATTCCGACCTCGTCGCCTTTTCGATTGTGGTGGGTGTACTGGCGTTTGCGGGCTTCATCTGGTCGGCGCTGCGTTCGAGCGATCCGCTCGTCGATCTGCGTCTCGGCAAATTTCCCACCCTCGCGCTCACGCTTCCCGTGATCGGGATATTCGGCGGCATAGTCATCGGCGTACTGATCACGCTGCCGGCCTACCTCAATCTGCGAGGCTATCCGAGCGCGGTCGAGGGATGGATCCTGTTCTTTCCGGGTGTGGTGATCCTGGCCTCCTGCCTTGCGAGCGGGTTCGTGCGCGGCCGCAAGTGGACCGTCATCGCACTGTGGGTCGGGCTCGCCGTGAACCTCGTCGGCGGCCTCTGGTATCTCCAGGCGGACCTCTACACCGGCAAGTACACCATCGTCGTGATGCTCAGCGTCTGGGCGTTGGGCGCCGGACTCGTCATGCCGACGGCCACGCGACTCACGTTTGCGGGTCAGGACCCCAAGGCGGTGCGCCAGCTTGCGGGCGTGAAGGTCTCCCTTCGGTTCGTCATGACGATCCTCGCCTCGTTCGCTGCGGCGCTCGTCATTCAGCGTGGCACCGACATCGGGCAGGACCGGCTGCGCCAGCACGTCACACGGAACAATCCTGCGTATCCTCAGGTCATTACGCGGGTGGAGCAGCACTTTACCGAGCGCGGAAGCCATCCCGTGATCGCAACCGAACAAGCCGGCAGCGTCGTCGGGAAATGGGTCGCCGACAACGCGCAGATGACAGGCCACCGCGCCGGGCGGCGGTTTCTCCTGGTGCTCACCGCGGTGGCGTTGCTCCTTGCGCTCTTCATCCGCCTGCAATCCGAGACATCGATCCTCGCGGACGACTTGAACGAGTTGGGTTGGGGGCGGGAAAGACCCGTGCCTGCGCAGGTCGATGCATCACAGGGGCAGGCGAAGTGATGCGCCGGCTCGCGCTGGGTCTCACCGCTCTGCTGCTTGCGAGTTGCTCGTTCGCGCCGAATTACGAGCGACCGCCGACCGATCCACCCGGGCAGTGGCGCGTGTCGGATTCCGGCGCCGGCTCGCTTGCGGAGCTGCCGTGGTGGAGCGTGTTCCAGGATCCCGCTTTGCAGGAACTGATCCGCATTGCGCTCGCAGAGAACAAGGACCTGAAGATCGCAGTGACGCGCATCGCGCAGGCGCGGGCCGAGGTTGGTATCGTGAGTGCGGCGCTATTTCCGCAGATCGGCGCGAGCGGATCCGCAGCGCGCGAGAAGTTTTCCGAGCGCACCTATCCGAAGCTCCCTGCACCCTTCACGAACAACAATTTCGCGCTCGGCGCCGATGCCGCGTTCGAGGTCGATCTCTGGGGACGGCTGCGCAATGCGAGCGACGCGGCGTGGGCGAATCTGCTCGCGACCGAAGACGCGCAGCGCACGGTCGTCATCACGCTGGTGAGCGATGTCGCGCAGGCGTATTTCGAGTTGCGGGCGCGCGACCAGGACCTCGGGATCGCGGTGCGCACCCGCGACACCCGCGCGGAGTCGCTGCGCATCGTGAAAAGCCGGTACGACCGCGGCGTGGCGAGCGAGCTCGATCTCGCCCAGGCGCAGCGGCAGTACGAGGCAGCGGTGGCCGCGGTTCCAGTGCTGGAAAAGCAGATCGCCGAGACCGAGAATCGGCTTTCGATTCTTCTGGGCCGCAATCCCGGCGCGGTCGCACGCGGCATTGCGCTGAACGAGCAGCCGATTCCTCCGGACGTGCCAGCGGGGCTCCCTTCGGCGCTGCTGGAGCAGCGGCCGGATCTACGCGCGGCCGAGCAACGCATCGTCGAGGCGAACGCCCGCATCGGTGAGGCGCGCGCTCTCTACTTTCCGCGCATCGCGCTCACTGGCAGCTACGGCTATGCGAGCCAGTCGCTCTCCGATCTGTTCACGGGGCCCGCGCGTGTCTGGCAGGGCGCTGCCGGCTTTGCGGTGCCGATCTTCGACGCGGGGCGAATCAGCTCGACGGTGGACTTCGCCAAGGCGCAGCAGGAGCAAGCGATCCTGCGCTACCAGCAGTCGGTGCAGCAGGCGTTTCGCGAGGTCGACGACGCGCTGATCGCCTATCGCAAGACGCGCGAATCGCGCAACGCGCAGGTCCGACTGGTGAACGCGGCGCAGCGCGCGTTCGCCGCCGCGGACAAGCGCTATCTCCACGGCGTGTC
>JBEVOI010000172.1:0-6557 GCA_040507665.1 Burkholderiales bacterium | reverse complement strand
GCGGGCGCGCAGCCGCGCAAAGCGCCCGGTGAGCCGCACCTGTGCTTTCCAAGCCACATCGCGAATGGCCTGCGGCAGGTCCTCCGCGCGGCGCTGAGCCCGGTAGCCGATGCGCGCCTGGAAGCGGTAGTTCCACGCCGCCTCGGTCAGCAGCCTTCGCGCATGCGCATTACCGGTCTTGGTGATGCTGCCGCGGGCCACCCGCTCACCGCTGGAATGCTCCGACGGTACCAAACCCAGATACCCCATCAGCTGGCGCGGATGGGCGAAGCGTCCAATGTCGCCGATTTCCGCAACCAGGCCAATCGCGCTGACCTGATCGATCCCGCGCAGTGCCTGCAGCGCCAGCACCACCGGCTCGAAGCGCCAGCCTTCAATCGAGTTAGCCAGCGCTTCACTGAGCCGCGCCACGCGCTCGTCGGCCGCTGTGACCGCCTGCCAGTATTCGGTAAATGCCCTGTGCACGCCCGCGAGTCCAAAGTTCAACGTCGCCAACCAGCGGTAGTAGGTCTTGCTCCACGCCGTCTTGCCCGCATAGCGCACGTCGTGGCGCAGCAGGAAGCCTTTGAGTTGCTGGCGTACCTGGGTACGGGCGTTGACCGCATCCTCGCGCGCGCGGCACAGGTCGCGAATCGCCTCATCCGCCGGATCCGCAATCCACACCGCGCGCAACTCCCCGGCACGCGAGAGCTCGGCCAGCCGCAAGCCATCACGGCGGTCGGTCTTGACGCGATCGCCGGCGCGCTTCGGGATCAACGAGGGCGCAATCACCTCGCAGTGATAACCCCGCCGCGCCAACTCGCGCTGCAAACCGTATCCGGTGGGCCCGGCCTCGTAGACCACCTGCACTTGTGCCGGCCCACCATAGCGCGCCAAACGCTTCAGCAGCTGACCGACATCGTGCGCGATGGTACCCACCAATCGTGCCGGCTCCCGTCCTGCATCGGCCACCGCCACGGCGATGCTGTCCTTATGCACATCCAAGCCCACGAAAAACTTGATACCCTCATCCATGGCCGTGCCGCGCAACCTACGTCGCCGCAGACCGGCCGTCCCACTTCAACAAAGCGACCATATTGTCTAGGTTCATCGGCCTTTACGGATGGCGATAAGTCGCCCCATGGCCGCGGATTCTGTTGGATCAGAACCCCAGTCGCCCCTGCTCTGGCCCCTCCTCCCCCAACACCTTCTGCACCAGATCTGACTCCCGCTTGTAGAACCCCTCGGTGTGGAACGTCTCGGCGAAGCGATACAACTCATAGTCCAAGTGATGGCAGAGCTCGTGGATCAGCGTGCGGAAGAAGGTCTTGAACGCGACGACTTGTTTCCGTTGCGCGGTGCGCATCCAGACCGAGATCTTGCACAGCGTGTCGTCATTGCTCGGCTCGTACAATCCGTGCAACTCGCCCCCGCTGATCTGGGGCCGGCGCGTGTAGACCTTCACCTTGAGCAGCGGAACCTTCAGCCGTTTGCAAAGCTCGTCGAGCAACGCCTGGCAGGCGCGCTCGACCTCGCGCCGGTTCTCCACCGCTAGCGCCTCGCGCATCCCTGCGATCGTCGATGCGGTGGAGTTGCCAGGGGGAAGCGCGATGGTGACGATGGCGTCGCTCGCGAGATAAATCCGCTGGCGGCGCGGCGAGAGTCGGTCGAAGTAGGCGAAGAGCACGACGGGTGGGAAACGGCTGCGCAAGGTCCAGGGCCGCGAGCATGCTACCATGCGCCCTGGCTCACCCGGTGCGCCTGCCCTGCCCTAGCCCTTCCGGATTTCCACCCTTGACCGCTGCCCTGCTCTGGATTCTGGCCTTAATCCTCGTCATCGTGGGCGTCGTCGGCACCGTCGTTCCGATGTTGCCCGGCACGCCGGTGGTATTCGCGGGGCTGCTGCTCGCAGCATGGATCGACGACTTCGCGAGGGTAGGCACGACGCCGCTGATCGTGCTCGGCGTATTGACCTTGCTCTCGCTGCTGGTGGACTTCGGCGCGTCGATTCTCGGAGCGCAGCGCGCAGGCGCGACCCGGGGTGCGGTCACCGGTGCAGCGCTCGGCGCGGTGGTGGGGATCTTCTTCGGCCTGCCGGGGCTGATCCTCGGGCCCTTCGCCGGCGCGTTCCTTGGCCAGTACCTCGCGACCCAGGACGTCGCTCAGTCCGGTAAGGTGGGGTGGGGAACGCTGGTCGGCTTCGTGGCGGGCGGGCTCGCGAAGCTGGTGTTGGCGATCGCGATGGTGATCATCTTTGCGATAGCTTACTTTTCCTGATTCACACCAAAGCATTGGGCACGGAGAGCACAGAGGAAAAGCAGGGGGTCGAGAGAAAGCGAGAAAGCGAGAAATCGACCTGTCTTTCGGGTCTCTCTCGGCGTTCTCCTTTTTCTCCGTGATCTCCGTGTCCGCGCTTTTCATAAACTAAACGAGTGGAATGACCTCAACCACCGAAACCCAAAACATGGCCGTGTTCTGCGATTTCGAGAACATCGCGCTCGGCGTGCGCGACGCCAAGTACGAGAAGTTCGACATCAAGAAAGTGCTCGAGCGCCTGCTGCTCAAGGGCAGCATTATCGTGAAGAAAGCCTACTGCGACTGGGGCCGCTACAAGGACTTCAAGGCGCCGATGCACGAGGCGGCCTTCGAGCTGATCGACATTCCGCATGTGCGCCAGTCCGGCAAGAACTCGGCCGACATCCGCATGGTGGTGGACTCGCTCGATCTCTGCTACACAAAGTCGCACGTGACGACGTTCGTCCTCATAACAGGCGACTCGGACTTCTCGCCGCTCGTATCGAAGCTGCGCGAAAATGCGAAGACGGTGATCGGCGTCGGCGTGAAGAACTCCACGTCCGATCTGCTGATCGCGAACTGCGACGAGTTCATCTACTACGACGATCTCGTGCGCGAGCAACCGAAGAAGAAAGCCGCGGCGAGGAAGCCCGCACCGAAGAAAGCCGCGGCGGCGGTAGCGGCGGAAGAGCCAGCGAAGGAAGCGGTCAAGAGCGAGGAGGAAAAGAAGCAGGAAGCGCTCGACCTGGTGATGGATACCATCGAGGCGATGTTCTCCGAGCGCGCGGCGGACGAGAAGATCTGGGGCTCGATGGTGAAGCAGACACTGCGCCGCCGGAAGCCCGGCTTCAACGAGTCGTACTATGGCTACAGCTCGTTCGGCAAATTGCTGGACGAGCTGGAGGCAAGGAAGCTGATCGAGCTGGAACGGGACGAGAAGTCGGGCGGAGTCGTGGTGCGGAGCTTCAACCCGGATTACTGAGGTCTTCACGCCGACCCACTCCCCTTGCGCAAGGAGAATGGTGCAAAATCACGGGCGGGTTCGCGTAACGGCTCACCGTTTTGTTCCCCATCGCAAGTAGAAAGTGCGCATGAGCCTCGTTTCCAAAATCGGCTGGGCGTGCCTGGCTCTCACCGGCGCGGCGGCGCTGGCGGTCATCGCGACGCATCGCGGCGAGACCATCAACGCCGGCTGGTTCATCGCGGCGGCGGCGGGCGTCTATCTCGTCGCTTATCGCTTCTACGCATCGTGGATCGCGGCGAGCGTCCTGACCCTCGACACGACCCGCGCCACCCCCGCCGAGCGGCTCGACGACGGCCGCGACTTCGTCCCCACCAACCGCTGGATCGTCTTCGGTCATCACTTCGCCGCGATCGCCGGTCCGGGGCCCCTCATCGGTCCCACGCTCGCCGTGCAGTTCGGCTACCTGCCGGGCACGCTGTGGATCCTCGCGGGCTCGGTGCTCGGTGGCTGCGTGCAGGATATGGTCATCATGTTCCTGTCCACCCGCCGCCAGGGGCGTAGCCTCGGCCAGATGGCACGCGACGAGCTCGGTCCGGTGGGCGGCTGGGCCGCGCTGATCGGGGCGGCGATGATCATGATCATTCTGATCGCGGTCCTCGGCCTTGTGGTCGTGAACGCACTGAAGCACAGCCCTTGGGCCACTTCCACCGTTGCGGCGACCATCCCGATTGCCATCCTGATCGGTCTCTACATGCGCAAAATCCGTCCGGGGCGCGTGCTGGAGGGCTCGCTCATCGGGGTGTCCCTCCTTCTCTTGTCCGTGGTAGGCGGTGGCTGGGTCGCGGAGAACCAGACCCTGCGCGGGATCTTCGACCTCGAGGGACTCCCGCTGGCGTGGTGGGTAATCGGCTACGGCTTCGCGGCGGCAGTCCTGCCGGTGTGGTTGCTGCTCGCGCCGCGGGACTATCTGTCGACCTTCATGAAGCTCGGCACCGTGTTTCTTCTCGCGATCTCCATCGTAATCCTGCGGCCGGAAGTGCAGATGCCGGCGCTCACGCAGTTCATCGACGGCACCGGTCCGATCTTCGGCGGCGAGCTCTTCCCCTTCGTCTTCATCACCATCGCGTGCGGTGCGATCTCCGGGTTTCACTCCCTGGTCGCGTCCGGGACGACGCCGAAGCTGCTCATGAACGAGCGGGATATTCCCATGATCGGCTATGGCAGCATGGCGCTCGAATCCTTCGTGGGCATCATGTCCCTGATCGCCGCGACCGTCCTCGATCCCGGCGTCTACTTCGCGATCAACAGCCCGGCAGGCGTCGTGGGCGCAGCGGCGGCGGATGCGGTGAAGACGATCTCGGGCTGGGGCTTTCCAGTCACCGTGGAGCAGATGCAGACCCTCGCGAAAGAAATGGGCGAGTCGACGCTGTTCGCGCGCACGGGTGGCGCGCCGTCGCTGGCGGTGGGCATGGCGAGCATCTTCGCGCGAACCTTTGGCGAATCGCTGCTCGCGATCTGGTACCACTTCGCGATCATGTTCGAGGCGTTGTTCATTCTCACGACGCTGGATGCCGGAACGCGAGTCGGGCGTTTCATGGTGCAGGACCTCCTGCAATACATCTGGAAGCCGCTCGGCCAGACGTCGTGGTATCCGTCCGTGCTGCTCTCGAGTGGACTCGTGGTCGCGGGGTGGGGATACTTCCTCTACATCGGCGTCATCGACCCGCTGGGTGGCGTCAACATTCTGTGGCCCATGTTCGGAATCGCCAACCAGATGCTCGCCGGCATCGCGCTCTCCGTCGCCACCGGCATCCTGATCAAGATGGGCAAGGCGCGCTATGCGTGGGTGACCGGACTGCCGCTTGCCTGGCTCGCCGTCATCACGACCACGGCGGCGTGGGAGAAGGTTTACTCCGACGATATTCGCGTGGGCTTCCTGGCCGCAGCGAGCGACATGGCGCAGAAGCTCGCGGCCGGCGCGCTGCCCGCGGCGAAAGCGGCGGTGGCTCCCCAGCTCATTCTGAACCAGCGGATCGACGCCGTGCTCACGGTACTCTTCGTTGGGATCCTCTGGATCATCATCCTCGACACCGCGCGTGTGAGCCTCCGGCACCTCAAGGGCGAATCAGTCCTGCCCCTCACCGAGTCGCGTTACGTGCCCACGCGCTTCGTGGAAAGCGGCATGGGCGCGCAGGCCCAATAGCAAACACCGAAAGGGAGGTACCCATGGCAAAAGCGATCCGCATCCACCAGACCGGCGGCCCGGAGGTCATGCAGTTCGAGGAGGTCGAGGTCGGCGCGCCCGGCGAGGACCAGGCGCGCATCCGCCACACCGCCATCGGCATCAACTACATCGATACCTATCACCGCACGGGGCTCTATCCGCTGCAGCTGCCGGCGGGGATCGGGCTCGAAGGTGCCGGCGTGGTCGAAGCGGTCGGGCCGGGCGTGACGGATATCCAGCCTGGCGACCGCGTCGCGTACGCGGGCGGCCCGGTGGGTGCGTACTCGACCGAGCGTGTAATCCCGGCGGACCGGTTGGTGAAGCCGCCCGACGGCATCACGGCGCAACAGGCCGCGGGGATGATGCTGAAGGGGATGACCGTGCAGTACCTGATCCGCCGCACCTATCGCGTGCAGTCGGGCGATACTGTGCTCTTCCACGCGGCAGCGGGCGGCGTTGGCTTGATCGCATGCCAGTGGCTGAAGGCATTAGGCGCACGCGTGATCGGCACCGTCGGCAGCGACGAGAAGGCCGCGCTCGCCCGCGCTCATGGCTGCGAGTTCCCGGTCGTCTACACGCGCGAGGATTTCGTCGCCCGGGTGAAGGAAATCACCGGCGGCAAAGGCGTGCCAGTCGTGTACGACTCGGTGGGCAAGGACAGCTTCATGCGTTCGCTCGACTGCCTGCAGCCGCGCGGTATCGTCGTGCTCTTCGGCAACTCATCCGGCGCGGTGCCGCCCTTCGAGCTCGGCATCCTCGCGCAGAAGGGTTCGCTGTATCTGACGCGTCCGACGCTGATGACATACACTGCCCGCCGCGAAGATCTGCTCGCGACCGCGGCCGATCTCTTCGACGCGGTGATATCCGGCAAGGTAAAGATCGAGGTGAGCCGCACCTACCCGCTCGCCGACGCGCAGCAGGCGCATCGGGACCTCGAGAGCCGCAAGACTACCGGCTCGCTGGTGCTGATCCCCTGATTTCCGGGATAAAACCGAACAACCACCGAAAATCTCAACGGATCAAGGCATCGCATGCGTCGATGTTTTGAACATGCGACTCGTGCATCTCCGTCAGTGCCTTACGCATGCAGCTGTC
>JBEVOI010000131.1:0-4275 GCA_040507665.1 Burkholderiales bacterium | reverse complement strand
GAGAATAGAATGCTTATCGAGAAGGAAATCGCAAACATCATGGATGATAACAAGCAGAAGGCCCTCGCCGCCGCGCTCTCGCAGATCGAGCGCCAGTTCGGGAAGGGCTCGATCATGCGGCTCGGCGAGCACGATGTGGCGAAGGACATCCAGGTGGTGTCCACCGGATCCCTCGGGCTCGACATCGCGCTTGGCGTTGGCGGTCTGCCGCGCGGGCGCGTGGTGGAGATCTACGGGCCGGAATCGTCCGGCAAGACCACCCTCGCGCTTTCGGTCGTGGCGGAGGTACAGAAGCTCGGCGGCACCGCAGCCTTCGTCGACGCGGAACACGCGCTCGACCCCAACTACGCCCAGAAGCTCGGCGTCCAGGTGCAGGACCTCCTCATCTCCCAGCCCGACAATGGCGAACAGGCGCTCGAGATCACCGACATGCTGGTGCGCTCCGGCTCCGTGGACGTGGTGGTAGTGGACTCGGTCGCGGCGCTGACGCCGAAAGCCGAAATCGAGGGCGAGATGGGCGACCAGCTTCCCGGCCTGCAGGCGCGCTTGATGAGCCAGGCGCTGCGCAAGCTCACCGCCAATATCAAGCGCTCGAACACGCTCGTCATCTTCATCAATCAGATCCGCATGAAGATCGGCGTCATGTTCGGCAACCCCGAGACCACCACGGGCGGCAACGCGCTCAAGTTCTACGCCTCGGTGCGCATCGACATCCGGCGCGTCGGTTCCATCAAGAAAGGCGACGAGGTGATCGGCAACGAGACTCGCGCCAAGGTGGTGAAGAACAAGGTCGCGCCGCCGTTCAAGCAGGCGGATTTCGACATCCTTTACGGCGAGGGCATTTCCCGCGAGGGCGAGATCATCGAGCTCGGCGTGCTCCACAAGCTGATCGACAAGTCCGGTGCGTGGTATGCGTACAAGGGCGACAAGATCGGCCAGGGCAAGGACAACGCGCGGGAATATCTCAGGGAGCATCCCGAGATCGCCGTGGAGATCGAGGCGAAGATCCGTGTGAACGTCGGCGTCAACGCGGCGGTGCCCGCAGTCGCCACGGCGGAGTGACCCGCGAGACGACACTGCG
Organism: Burkholderiales bacterium; assembly: GCA_040507665.1. Classification (GTDB taxonomy): domain Bacteria; phylum Pseudomonadota; class Gammaproteobacteria; order Burkholderiales; family JAEUMW01; genus JAEUMW01. Next base: position 3,194 of record JBEVOI010000131.1, on the reverse strand, counting down.
CGAGCGGGCCCTCCGCCTGCTCACCCGTCGTGACCACGCTCGCCTCGAGCTTCAGCGCAAGCTTGCCCCCTTCGCCGCCAGCCCCGAAGCGCTCGATGCGCTCCTCGAAGAGCTGTCTGCCGACCGGCTTCTTTCCGATGATCGATACGCCGAAGGGCGCGCGCACGTGCTTTCACGCCGGTTTGGCAGCGTGCGCATCGCCCACGAGTTGAAGAATCAGGGTGTCTCCGGGGATGTGCTCGAGCGGGTGGTCGCCGGGGCGCGCCTGACCGAGTTGGACCGGGCGCGCGAGGTCTGGCGCAAGCGCTTCGGCGAGCCGGCGCGCAACGCGCAGGAGCGGGCAAAGCAGTTTCGATTTCTGCAAAACCGGGGTTTCGGGTTGGACGTGATTCGCCAGGTGATCCGCGGCGTGGGTGACGACGATCAGACTTGAGGCGCCATTGAACAAGTCGCCAACGGAGCGCGCTCCATTGCGTCCCTGCAGCATTCCGGCGAAAATCACTGGCTTTCGCCCGTTCCCGTTCCGCGCAGCCTCGCGCTGCGCGTTTCCTTCCCGATGAAATCCGCCGACATCCGCAATGCGTTTCTGAGCTTCTTCGAAGGCCACGGGCACACCGTGGTCGCCTCCAGTCCGCTCGTCCCGATCGACGACCCGACGCTGCTGTTCACGAACTCCGGCATGGTCCAGTTCAAGGATGTCTTTCTCGGGCAGGACAAGCGTCCCTACAGCCGCGCGGCGAGCTGCCAGCGCAGCCTGCGCGCCGGCGGCAAGCACAACGATCTCGAGAACGTGGGCTACACGGCACGGCATCACACATTCTTCGAGATGCTCGGCAATTTCAGCTTCGGCGACTACTTCAAGCGTAACGCGATCAAGTACGCTTGGGAGTTTCTCACCGACGAACTGAAGATTGCGCCCGAAAAACTCTGGGTCACCGTCTACGCCGAGGACGACGAGGCCGCGGACATCTGGCTGAACGAAGTCGGCGTGCCGGCAGAACGCGTCACCCGCATCCCGACCATGGATAACTTCTGGCAGATGGGCGATACCGGCCCCTGCGGTCCGTGCACGGAGATCTTCTACGACCACGGACCGGAGATCGAAGGCGGCCCGCCCGGCTCAAAAGATGCCGATGGCGACCGGTTCGTCGAGATCTGGAACCTCGTCTTCATGCAGTACAACCGGGACGACCACGGCACGCTGCATCCGCTGCCGAAGCCCTCGGTAGACACCGGCATGGGGCTCGAGCGCATCGCCGCGGTAATGCAGGGTGTGCACTCGAACTACGACATCGATCTCTTTCAGCATCTCATCAAGGCGGCGGCCCGCGAAACCGGCGCGAAGGATCTACGCAGCAACTCGCTCAAGGTGATCGCGGACCACATCCGCGCCTGCGCGTTTCTCGTCACTGATGGCGTCATCCCCGGCAACGAAGGACGGGGCTACGTGCTGCGGCGTATCATCCGCCGCGCCATCCGCCACGGCTACAAGCTCGGCCGCAAGCAGCCGTTTTTCCACGCGCTCGTGCCCGACCTGGTGAAGGTGATGGGCGCGGCGTACCCCGAGCTGGTGGCGGCGCAGGACCGGGTGCAGCAGGTGCTGAAGCAGGAGGAGGAGCGCTTCGCGGAGACCCTAGACCACGGGATGCAGGTTCTGGAGGGGGCGCTCAAGCGGGAGGACCGAATGCTCGACGGCGAGACCGTGTTCAAGCTTTACGATACCTTCGGCTTCCCCGTCGATCTCACCGCGGACATCGCGCGGGAACGCGGCATCACCGTCGACTTCGCGGGCTTCGAAGAAGCGATGCAGCGGCAACGGGAGCGGGCGCGCGCGGCGTCCCGGTTCCAGATGCAGACCGGTGTCGATTATGTCGGCCGCGCCACGGAGTTCCACGGCTACGACACGCTCGAGCTCGAAGCGCAGGTCCTCGCGCTCTACCGGGAAGGCACCTCGGTGAAGTTCGTCGAGGCTGGCGAAGAGGCGGTGGTCGTCCTCGACCAGACGCCGTTCTATGCGGAGTCCGGCGGGCAGGTCGGCGACAGCGGCGAGCTGCACTCCGGCAACGGCACTTTCGCGGTGGCTGACACCCAGAAGATCCAGGCCGAGGTCTTCGGCCACAAGGGGTTGCTGCGCACCGGCCGGCTCGCGGTCGGCGACAAGGTGATGGCGCACGTGAATCCGGTCGCGCGAGCACGCACCATGTACAACCACTCCGCGACGCACCTCATGCACGCGGCGCTGCGCAAGGTGCTCGGGAACCACGTCACGCAGAAGGGCTCGCTCGTCGATCAGTGGAAGACGCGGTTCGACTTCTCCCATCCGTCGCCGATGACGCCTGAAGAGATCCGCCAGGTCGAGCAACTCGTGAACGCAGAGATCCGGCGCAATTCGAAGGTCGAGCCGCGGCACATGAAGTTCGACGAGGCGATCAAAAGCGGCGCGATGGCGCTCTTCGGCGAGAAGTACGGCGACGAGGTGCGCGTGATCGGCATGGGTGAGTTTTCTACCGAGCTTTGCGGTGGCACCCACGTGAAGCGCACCGGTGACATCGGCTTCTTCAAGATCGTCTATGAGACCGGCGTCGCCGCGGGCATTCGGCGTGTGGAGGCGGTCACGGCGGACGGCGCGCTCTCTTACATCCAGCAGCAGCAGGCACAGCTAGAGGATATCGCCGCGTCGCTCAAGACACCGGCGCAGGAGGTTACCCAGAAAATCGCCCAGATCATCGACAACGTGAAGCAACTGGAGAAGGAGCTCGCACGACTCAAGTCGAAGCTCGCCTCCAGCCAGGGTCACGATCTCGCGAGCCAGGCGGTGGAGGTGAAGGGCGCGAAAGTGCTCGCCGCCTCCCTCGATGGCGCCGATGCCAAGGGACTCCGCGAAGCGGTGGACAAGCTGAAGGACAAGCTGAAGAGCGGCGCGGTCGTGCTCGCCGCGGTTGATGGCACGAAGATTTCGCTCGTCGTCGGCGTGACCTCCGACCTTACAGGTAAGTTGAAGGCAGGCGATCTTGCGAACTACGTCGCCGGGCAGGTCGGCGGCAAGGGCGGCGGTCGGCCGGACATGGCCCAGGCTGGCGGCACAGAGCCCGGGCGGTTGCCCGCGGCTCTCTCCTCCGTGAAGGACTGGGTGGGGCAGCGCTTGTAGCTGCGGTAAGCCCGCGCTCCCTCCGCGCACGGCTGGGCCTTACCTC
>JBEVOI010000123.1:0-5437 GCA_040507665.1 Burkholderiales bacterium | reverse complement strand
GATCTGGGGAAACCCGTTCGAGACATCTCGATGGACACGCTGGATCCGGCAAAATCTCCTCGCTACATTCTTGCAAACATGCCAAGTACTCACCGCAGGACAGGCCGTTACACACCCGACGCACAGTGCAGCCTACGAAGGCTGTGCTTTCCTTTTGGATATCGCTGAGGTTGTATTTTGACTTGCCGAAGGTGAGCGTCTTGTCACCGATAGTCCATGACGTCGTTCGCTCCGGGTTTTTGCACGGCTTAAGTCGAAGCGTCCCGCAGCTGCCTGGTTCTTGCTGCCACTGGCCGCTCTCGCAGAAGACAGTCCTTGGGCTGAGGGTGATGGAGCTGATTTGATACGTACCGTCACTGCGCAATAGCAGAGTTCGGCACACTCCCGAAGGGCAAGAAGGCTGGTCCCACACCCGATCTGTGATACCACCAATGTCGCATCTGTCTGTTTGCGCATCGGCGGCCACGGACACGGAAAACGACGCGGCAAGAACCGCGAGATGCAGTTTAAGTGGCATTGATAGTCTCTTTACAAAGGGATAGATGCTATGAAGGGTCACCTCAAGTTACCCTAGTGTTTTGAGTCCGAAATTCGTTGACAAAATCTGGCGACGCTCGCACGATCGCGGCGGTGGACGGATGATTTTGATGCCGCGTTCGCATCGGTGCGCGAGCGACCCTCACCATTCCCTTATAGGGGATCAATTCCCCGTTGCGTGCCGGTTCTTTCCCTGATACGCGCCTATTAGTTCCCTGTTCTGATTCGGGCCTCAGACTGGTCCTCCGACTGGAGGCAAGCTGTGGAAGCGGGCTTTCGCGGGGGAGTTTCTGACCCGGCAGGAGCGTGGATTTCCCTGTATTTGACGGCCACCAGCGGACACGGTGTCGCTACCTGAGCGCGTTCTGGCGTTTCACCGCATGCTTCCATTTCAGAAGCCGCTCGTCCGCGGTGACAAGGGTGGCGCTGTGAGTGATCGCGCTGGCGGCGATAAGGCGGTCAGCAGGATCTTTGTGCAACGGATCGAGCTCAGTGGCGAGAATGCCGATTTGGCCGTCGATGGACAGCTCCACCAAACCCGCCGAAAGCAGGTCCGCCCGCCAGGCAAGCGGAGACTTGGGAAGTACGATGCGTTGCCGGACATGCAACACCGCGCATTCCCAAAAACTCATGGAGCTGATTGCGAGTTCTCCCGCTTCCCACGCCTGCGCGATGAGCCGGCGGGTCGATTTGCCCAGGGTCGGATCATCGATGTCTACCCATATCAAGACGTGGGTGTCGAGGAGAATCATTTCATCGCTTCCCACTCGACATCTAGCGGCGAAATGATGTCCCCCGTAACCTTTACGAGCCCCTTATGGATGCCAAAGGGCGAGGAAATCCGCGTGCCGCTGTGCGGGTGCAACTCCGCCACCGGCTTACCGTTCTTGGTGACAAGAATCGCCTCGCCCGTGCTGGCGACCTGATCCATCAATGCCAGGCACTTCGCTTTGAACTCGGACGCTTTGACGGTGTGCATAAAGGACTCCATACTTAATATATGACCATGGATAGGACCATGGTCATGGTAACACGTTCACGAGGGATTCTCGCCATTCGCCATTTAGTCGTTCGTTCGTGGAGGGACGAGACCTCCATCGCTCGTATGTTCGACGAATGCGCAGGTTTCGGGTGGTACATTTGAGCGTCGAGCCGAGGTGGCTTCGCCCCTGCCATAACCCGCTCGACGGCTTCCTATGAAAATCCTCGAATACACCGGCCTCGACACTTCTCGCGTCAAGGCCAGCTATCGCAAGGTGGTCGACGCCATCGCTTGTCACGAGTTTCGCGCTGCTCACGTCAAGAAACTCGCCAATCTCAGCCACGGCAAGTTTTACCGAGCGAAGCTCGACGACGCCGACCGGCTGCTGTTCACTTTGATCCGCCACGGCGACGAAGTCTGTGCGCTGATGCTCGAAGTGATCGCGAATCACGACTACAGCAAGTCCCGCTTCCTGCGGGGCGCGGCGATCGATGAAACGAGGATTTCAGACGTCGATGTGGCCGACGCCATCAACCAGTCACAGCCGGTGCGCTACCTGCACCCGGAACGCACCTCGATTCATCTGCTCGACAAGCCGATTTCCTTTGATGACGCGCAAGAGGCGGTCTACCGCCAGCCACCGCCGCTAATCGTCGTCGGCAGCGCCGGCAGCGGCAAGACGGCGCTGACCCTGGAAAAGCTCAAGCATGCGGAAGGCGAGGTGCTCTACGTCACCCACTCCGCCTACCTCGCTCAGAGCGCCCGCGATCTCTACTATGCCGACGGCTTCGAGCACACCGGACAGGAAGCGCTGTTCCTGTCCTTCCGCGAGTTCGTGGAATCGATCCGCGTGCCCAAGGGACGGGAGGCGAGCTGGCGCGACTTCGCCGACTGGTTCTCCCGCATGCAGCAGGTGTTCAAGGGGTTCGACGGTCATCAGGTCTTCGAGGAGCTCCGCGGCGTCATCGCGGCTGGCGTTGGGGGCATCCTGAGTCGAAATGATTACCTCGCGCTCGGCGTGCGGCAGTCCATCTTTCCTGTGGACCAGCGCGACAAGCTCTACGATGTCTTCGAAAAGTACCGCGCGTGGCTCGCCGGGGCCAACCTCTACGACCTGAACCTCGTCGCCCAGGAGTGGGAGACGCTCGCCGCCCCGCGTTATGACTTCGTCGTCATCGATGAAGTGCAGGACATCACGACCGTGCAGCTTGCGCTGGTATTGAAGACCCTCAGGAAGCCCGGTCACTTCCTGCTCTGCGGCGATTCCAACCAGATCGTTCATCCCAACTTTTTCTCGTGGGGGCAAGTAAAGACTCTGTTCTGGCGCGATCCGCACTTGGCCGAAAAGCAGGAACTGCGGGTGCTTACCGCCAACTTTCGCAACGGGCTCGAAGCGACGCGCGTCGCCAACCAACTGCTCAAGATCAAGCAACGACGCTTCGGCTCGATCGATCGGGAGAGCAACTTTCTCGTGCAGGCAGTCGGCGGTGAAAACGGGCTGGTGGCTCTCATGCCGGACAAGGATGCCACTAAACGCGAGCTTGACCAGAAATGTCGCCAGTCCACCCAGTTCGCCGTGCTGGTCATGCGAGACGAGGACAAGGCTGCGGCACGCAAGCACTTCACCACACCTCTGCTCTTCTCGATCCATGAGGCAAAGGGGTTGGAGTACCCGAACATCATTCTCTATCGCTTCGTGTCGGACTACCGGGCCGAGTTCTCCGACATCGCCGAAGGCGTCAGCAAGGCCGATCTCGCCGCCGACGCGCTGGACTACCGGCGGGCCAGGGACAAGACCGACAAGTCCCTGGAGGTCTACAAGTTCTTCGTCAATGCTCTCTACGTCGCGCTGACACGGGCCATCACGAACCTGTACGTCATCGAGTCGGACACCGGTCATCCCCTGTTCGGCCTGCTTGATCTGGGCCCGGCCGCCCAGGTGAAGGTCGAGGCGAAACAATCGACGCTCGAGGACTGGCAGAAGGAAGCGCGCAAGCTGGAACTGCAGGGCAAACAGGAACAGGCCGAAGCGATCCGCCGCACCATCCTCAAGCAGGTGCCCGTACCTTGGCCGGTCATCGACGAGGCAAAGCTCTATGAGCTCCTCCTCAAGGTGTTCCGGGAACAGGCCCCGGGCGGCAAGCTGAGGCAGCAGCTCTACGAATACGCGACCTGCTTCGATGAGCCGGAGCTGGCGGCGTGGCTGGTGCGAGAGGGGAAGTTCGACGCGGCGAAGAGCTTCCCTCAGCAGCGCATGACGCTGGGGCGCAAGACCTATGTCCAGTATTTCGCCAACCGCTTTACGGACATCCTGCGACAGTGCGACAAGCATGGCATCGAGCACCGTCTGCCGATGAACCAGACGCCGCTGATGGCGGCTGCCGCGGCAGGAAACGTTCCGCTGGTGGAAGCGCTGCTCGAGCGCGGTGCCGACCGGGAGGCGGTCGACCATTACGGAGCCAATGCCCTGCATTGGGCTCTGCGGGAAGCCTTCCGCGACCCGACGTTCGCGCGCGGCCCGCTTGCTGCCCTTTATGAATTGCTCGCCCCGTCGAGCATCGATGTCAATACCGGCGAGAGGCTGGTGCGCATCGACCGGCATCTGTCCGAATACTTTCTGTTTCAAACCCTGTGGACCCTGTTCCGGTCGCGCTTCACCCATCGGCAGCGCCGATCCTACGGTGCCTTCGAGACGCAGGCGATTCTGGAGGCCTGGCAGCACCTTCCTGCCAACGTGGTACGCCCCGAGCGCAACCGCCGCCAGCACCTTTCCAGCGTGCTCTCGCGTAACGAGGTCGAACGTGACTATGCCTACAATCGGGCGCTCTTCATGCGCGTCAACCAGGGCTGGTATCAGTTCAATCCGAAGCTCTCCGTGCGTCGGCGGCGGGGCGACGAGGAGCTCTGGGTGCCGATCTATGCTGCGCTCAATCTGCCGCTGGTGAACGAGTTTGCCTGGGACGATACCTGGGAAGGTGTCGGGGACCGCATCGCCGAATACTTGGCCCTGGCGGGGCTTCCCGAGCGCACCGTTCCGGTCGTCGCTGAACACGCCGTCGCGCGCGAGAAGGCTTTGGCGCGAGAAGAGGAAGAACGTGCGAAGGAACAGCGCGCCGCTCTCGAACGCCGGCGAAAGGAACCGGCCGAATCGTGGGAGCGCCAGCAGCCGGAAAAGCCGAAGTGGGGCACCCCCGAAGCCAAGCGGCAGGAGATCGAGCGTATCAGACGCGAAATCGAGGAACGCAAGAAGCGCTGATCGGGCGCCCCGGAAACCGCCAGATGCCGGGATGCTCGTCTGTTACGACCTCGCCCCGAGACTGGCACGCGGTGGAGTCGGTGATATTCGGCATTACGTTCCGCGTTGAGATCGAATCCCTCTCCGAGACCTTCGTCTTCGACGCGCTTGCGCCGAGGGGGCGCGTCATCGCGGATAGAACGTCCGGCGAAGGTAAAAATGGAGAAACACAGACGCAGTCGACCAATCGACCCCTGCGAGAAGTGTCAATAGCTGAATACGCAGGTGCTCCGAGTGGGTCGTCCTAACCAGGATGGATATGTCTCGAAGAATGTGGCGTCGTGGCTCCTAATCACTCCTTGCGCAGATGCGTCGCTAACGCCTCCCACGACGTGACTCGATTCCGTCACCGGCCTCTCCCTATGAGTCGTGTCACGATGATCCACGTCAACCACCCAACGACCACCATGCCCAGACAACATAGGCCGTAGGAGACTCTCCAGTCGAGATGCTGCGTCATCATGCTCCACTCGGACATGCCACCGATGCCTGCTATCAGATTGAGTGGTAAGAACACGATGTTGATCAGGGTGAGATTCTTCAGCAATACATTCATGTTGTTGTTCACAATATTGCCTCGGGCATCCATCAGACCGCTGATAACGGAACTGTAGATGTTGGCC
>JBEVOI010000093.1:0-18681 GCA_040507665.1 Burkholderiales bacterium | reverse complement strand
CCCCCATGCGCCAGGTTCCCAGTCCGAAAGCCGGCACGCGCTCCCCGGATGGCAATGTGACAGTTTTCATGCGGTGTCCTCGGACGCTGTGCAGAATAATACCGTGCGCGCGATTGCCCTCAATGCATTGCGACTCGCTCTGACGTCTTGGCTCCCAGCTCCGCGAAAATCTCGCGAATGCGTTGTGCCCGCGCGGCCTCGGTCGGTAGCTCCGCCTCGACCCTCAGCTTCTCCGGTCCTGAGAGTCGATAGCCCTTTCCGCTCTGGATGAGTTGGATGATCCGCGCCGGATCGATCGGTGTGTTTTTCATGAACTGGATCGTGATGGCGTCCGCAGTCGCGTCGATGCGCGCGACCCCGAGCGGCTTGCCGAGGATGCGCAATCGGTGGGAGTCCAGCAGATTGCGGCCTTGCGGCGGCAGCAGCCCGAAGCGGTCCACCAATTCTTCCTGCAGCAGGTGCAGTTCATCGAGCGTGTCGCAGTTTGCGAGCCGCTTGTAGAGCACGAGGCGCTCGTGCACGTCTGGGCAGTAGTCGGTAGGCAGCAGCGCCGGGGCGTGCAGATTGACTTCCGCGGCGACAGAGAGCGGGGCCGTAAGGTCCGGTTCGCGCCCCTCCTTCAACGAACGAACCGCGCTCGCCAGCATGTCGGCAAACAGCGTGAATCCGATTGCCTGCATGTCGCCGCTTTGGGAATCGCCGAGCACTTCCCCCGCGCCGCGAATCTCCAGATCGTGCATCGCGAGGAAGAAGCCGGCTCCGAGTTCCTCCATCATCTGGACCGCTTCGAGGCGCTTCCTCGCCTGCGCGGTGACGGCGCCTTCGTCCGGCGTAAACAGGAACGCGTAGGCTTGGTGATGCGACCGGCCTACGCGGCCGCGGAGCTGGTGCAACTGGGCGAGGCCGAACATGTCGGCCCGGTTGATTACGATTGTGTTCGCATTCGGCACGTCGATGCCGGTCTCAATGATCGTAGTGCAGAGCAGCACGTTGAAGCGCTGCTGGTGGAAGTCGCGCATCGCGTGCTCCAGTTCGCGCTCGCGCATCTGGCCGTGAGCGACGCGGATCGTCGCCTCGGGAAGCAGCAGCTTCATTTTCTCGTCCATCGCGTGGATGGTCTCGATCTCGTTGTGCACGAAATACACCTGGCCGCCGCGCTTCAGCTCGCGGAGCACCGCCTCGCGCACGATGCTGGGAGACCACGGCGCGACGAACGTCTTGATGGCGAGCCGCCGCTGCGGCGCAGTGCTGATGACCGAGAAATCCCGCAGCCCTTCGAGTGACATCGCGAGCGTGCGCGGGATCGGAGTCGCGGTGAGCGTGAGCACGTCCACCTCCGCGCGCAGCGCCTTCAGCCGCTCCTTCTGCCGCACCCCGAAGCGATGCTCCTCGTCGATGATGACGAGCCCGAGGTTCCTGAACCTGACATCCTTCTGCAGCAGCTTGTGGGTGCCGATGACGATGTCGAGACGGCCTTCGGCGAGCGCCTTCAACGCCTCCGCTGTTTCCTTTGCGGAACGGAAGCGCGACAGCTCCGTGAGCTTCACCGGCCACTCCGCGAAGCGATCGGAGAAGTTGTTGAAGTGCTGCTCCGCTAGCAGCGTCGTGGGTACCAGCACCGCGACTTGCCTGCCCTCACTTACTGCAACGAAGGCCGCCCGCATTGCCACCTCGGTCTTGCCGAAGCCGACATCGCCGCAGACGAGCCGGTCCATCGGTCGACCCTGTTGCAGGTCCCCGAGCACCGCCTCGATTGCAGCCTGCTGATCGGGCGTCTCCTCGAACGGGAACCCTTCCGCGAACGCTTCGTAATCGTGGACGCTCAATGCGAAGGCGTGTCCCTGCCGCGCTGCGCGCTGAGCGTAGAGGTTGAGCAACTCCGCCGCCGTGTCGCGCACCTGGGCGGCTGCTTTGCGCTTCGCCTTATCCCACTGATCGCTGCCGAGCTTGTGCAGCGGCGCGGTCTCCGGCGGACCACCGCTGTAACGACTGACCAGGAAGAGCTGCGCCACCGGCACATAGAGCTTGTCGCCACCTTCGTACTCGAGCAGCAGGAACTCGGTCTCGCCGTCGCCGAGATCGAGATTGAGCAGGCCACGGTAGCGACCGACGCCGTGCTGTTCGTGCACCACCGGGTCGCCGAGCTTGACCTCGGACAGGTCGCGCAGCATGCCCTCGGTTGTGGTCCTGCGGCCGGCTTCGCGCCCGGTGCGGGTGCGCGCGACGCTCGGATAGAGCTCGGCCTCCGTCACCACCGAGATGCGGGCGGCGGGAAGGGCGAAGCCGTTCAGCACCGGTGCCACCGCGAGCATCACGGGGTCGGCCGCCGCGAGGAAATCCTCGAACGTCTCGCATACGGCGGGATGCAGACCGTACTCGGCGAGGTACGCGAGCATGGTCTCGCGCCGGCCGAGGCTCTCGGCGAGGATCAGGGTACGGCTGTCCGATGTCTTCAGGAAGGTATCGAGCTTCGACAGGGGATTGTTCGCCCGGCGGTCCACTTGGACGTCGGGGAGGGCGACGGCGAGTGCGCCACTTGATTCGAAACCGTGAGTCGAAACCTCGATGCGCGGGAAAGCCTTCACCGTGCCGAAGAATGCATCGGGCCTGAGATAGAGGTCCTGCGGCGGAAGCACGGGGCGCGTGCGGTCGCCCTTGAGCATGCCGTAGCGCGCATCGGTGTCACGCCAGAACTGGAGCGCCGCGCCCTCGATGTCTCCGTGCAGACAGATCGTGGCGCCCGCCGGCAGGTAGTCGGTGAAGACCGCGGTCTCATCGAAGAAGAGCGGCAGGTAGTATTCGATTCCCGCCGGCGCGAGACCCTTGCTCACGTCCTTATAGAGTTGGCTGCGCGATGGGTCGCCCTCGAACCGTTCACGGAAGCTCTGGCGAAAGCGGGTCTGGCCAGCTTCATCCATCGGGAACTCGCGCGCGGGAAGCAGACGGATCTCGTTCACCTTGTAGATGCTGCGCTGGGAGTCGACGTCGAAGGTGCGGATGCTGTCGATCTCGTCGTCGAGGAGGTCGATGCGGTAGGGCAGCACACTGCCCATCGGGAACAGGTCGATCAGCCCACCACGAAAGCTGTACTCGCCTGGCGACAGCACTTGGGTGACGTAGGTGTAGCTCGCGAGCGTCAGCTGCCCGCGCAAGTTGCGCAGCGACAGCTTTTCACCCTGCCTCAGGAAGAAGGTGTAGGCGGCAAGATACTGCTTTGGGGGAAGGCGACATAGCGCTGTGGTCACCGGAATCAGCACCACGTCGCAGCCGTCGTTGCTGACCTGGTGCAAGGTCGCGAGGCGCTCCGACACCAGATCCTGGTGTGGCGAGAACTGATCGTAGGGCAGTGTTTCCCAGTCCGGTAGCAGCGCGACCCGCAGATGCGTTGCGAAGAATGGGATTTCCTCCTTCAGGCGCTGTGCGTGGTGCGCTGTGGCCGTGATGACCACCAGCGGTCGCGCTTGGGCAGCCGCCTGCGCCAGGTAAAGCGCATCGCTCGATCCGTGCAGGCCCCCGGCCCGCAGACGCTCGCCGGGTGCAGGTACGCTGAGGCAGAAGAGGCTCGGGTGCATGGCAAAAGGCCGCTATTATAGGGAAAGAAGACCGGTGGAATCGTGACCGGTTCAGGTGGAGCCGTGTTCATCGGCCGTCGCAAGCGGTAGGGGTCGAGATGACGGCGAAACGCAGGCTTCTCAAGCTCTGCTTTCAGATGGTGTGCGCCGCTGCCTGCGGTGCAGATGGAGCGGACAGCGCGCTGGCGCGATCCGCGGTCGATGACATCATCGGTGTTTGGCTCACCGAAGCGGGCGACTCAAGGTCGAGATCTCCAGGAAGGGCAGCACGTACGCCGGGAAGGTCGTGTGGCTTCACGAACCCGAACGAGACGGTGCGTCGGTACATGATGGAAAGAACCCGAACCGGGCGCTGCGCGACCGGCCTATCATGGGGCTCCAGATCCTGACGGGTTTTGTTCGAGGTCCGGAGGGCCGCTGGCAAGGATACACGCTGAGGGGAAAAACCATGCAGGGGGATCGCACCGGTCGTTGCATTGTCGACAACCTTGAGCTTGATCGCCTGCGCTGGCCGCCCGTCGCCGATCAAGCAAGCGGTCATGGGTGGGGTAGAGTCGCGGGAAGAGAAGCCCCCGACCGCCTGATTAGTTCGAGGGAGGAGCCATGTTTGTCGACCGTCTCGACGCGGCACGCCGTCTCGCTCGGGCCTTGACCCCATACCGGGGCACGCATCCGCTTGTGCTCGCGATACCGCGCGGCGCGGTTCCGATGGCGAAGGTCATCGCCGATGAGCTTGGCGGCGAGGTCGATGTCGTGCTGGTGCGCAAGCTTCCGGCGCCGGGCAACCCGGAGTTCGCGATCGGTGCGGTGGACGAGACGGGCTGGACCTACCTCGCCGATCATGCACAGCGTATGGGGGTCGACGCGCACTACCTCGAAGCGGAAAAGGCGAAACAGTTGGCGCTCATGCGGCAGCGTCGCGCGCAATACAGTCCGGTGCGGCCGCCGATCGATCCCGTCGGGCGCGTGGTGATCGTTGTGGACGACGGCCTTGCCACCGGCTCGACCATGATTGCCGCCCTGCACGCGATTCGGGCGCGGGGGCCCGACAAGCTAATCTGCGCGGTACCTGTCGCGCCGCCGGAAACTGCCGATCGGGTTCGGACCTGCTGCGATGAGCTGATCTGCCTGGAAAGGCCTTACGAGTTCTATGCGGTCGGGCAGTTTTACGGAAACTTCCCGCAGGTGGCGGACGAGGAGGTCATCGCGCTTCTCGCGGACAACTAGCCTAGCCTGAGAAGGTCGTTGCCGCGGGTACTGCAGGGCCCGGCTACAACCGGTCGCCGATGAACTGCGAGTCCTCCCAGGGATCGCAAGGGTGCCAGGTCGGGCAGATGAAGTGGTTGAGCTCGGCCAGGAAGAGCAACTCCTCCATGACGCTGGGACCGAAGCCTCGGCGGCTGCCTCGGTCGTCCACGATGAGCCGGTTGATGTAGCGATCGAACTCCGGGTGGCCCCAGAGCGTGCTCAGTGGCGCCAGGAGATGTTCGAACTGCTCCACCGCCGCGCGCACCCTCACTGCCTTGCAGTCTGAGTCCCTGGATCTTGCTGGGGCAGGGGGGTCCGCCAATTGCGGGCGGATCTCGGGAAACTGAAGGCAGCCCATCGCTTGGTCGAGAAACCTGGGCTTGTCCGCTGTGGTGATTGACTCCTCGGGCTCAGGCAGATTTCCCACTTTTTCGCGCACGAGCGTTTCGAGTCGCGCGAGGCGGCGTTCCATCAGCCCCAGGCGCTGCAGTGTTCGTTCTAGATCATCCATGGCTCTGTTTCCCATCGTTTGCCTTTCCTCTACCTCCGCTGCGGGTGAGTTGTCGCCGCGTCGGCATGCCGTGGCGAAACCCGGACGCCGCATTCTCCGCTTGCGCTTGGCGCAGGCTCGTTCGAGGGGTTACGCGACATCCCTGCAGGAAAGGTGCCAGGCGGACACAGCTCCCGACGCAAACCGTATGCGTCGAAGCAGTCAGGGCGGGGGCGGTACCGGATAGAGACGGTTAGAGGGCGGCGGCTCGTGGAAGGTCAGGGGGCGTCAACGACCCGCGAGAAGAGCTGGTCGAGGCAGCGTCGGCCGCTCGAGAATTCGCGCACCGCCCTTGCCTCGTTGACGATCCGGGTCATGCGCCCAACGAAGCGCTGATACGGATAGACCTGGGCGTAGTGCATTAAGGGCGTGTGGGAGCGGATCACGGCGGCAACGCGCTCGTAGTTGCCGGGGATGCGGCAGTCCTGTCGCGGCACGTTGCCCTGGTCGAGATAGAACGCGGTGAGGTTGCCGTTGTCGTGGGACAGCCGCACCTCGGCACAGCGGAGCCCCGCCTTCTCGCCGATCGCAGCGAGGTTCTCCCGGTTGAAGTTGTACAGGTGATCAATGTGGAAGCGATGGATCGGAGCGAGGCAGGTCGCCTCCACGTTGGGCACCTCTACCACGAGCAATCCATCCGGCTTGAGCCACTGTCTGACGAGCATGATGTTGCGGAATGGATCTTCCGTATGCTCGAGGACATGCCACATGGTGATCGTGTCGAAGCTCGCGTCGGGGAACTGGTGATCCTGCGCGAAACCCGGCAGCACCTCGATCCCGTATTGATCCCGCGAATAGCCGCCGTAGCCGAGATTGGGCTCGATGCCGATACCCTTGAATCCGGCCCGGGTCATCAGGTAAAGGAACTCGCCGGCGCCGGAGCCGATGTCCAGCAGCGAGCTGCGACCGGTCAGATAGGGCTTGATCTTCTCGTAGCGATCGATGGCGACGATGCCGCCGCGGTAGACGTGCTTCGGCTTCGGGTTGAAGGCGCCCTTGAACTGCACCCTGTACTCGTGCTCGTAGAACTGGCGCGCATCGACCGGCCGGGGATCGCTCCACACCAGACCGCAGTCACGGCAGATGACGGTGCGCAGGGGCTTCCGATCCCGGTCAAGGGTAGAGACGACGTCCACGCTCGTGGACGCGCAAAGGTTGCAAGGAATGGTGCAGCTTTCGGCAGCGATCGCTGGCTGTGACAAGGCGGTGATTCCTATCTTGGCGCCCCCGGGTGCGCGCAGCTCGGGAGCGAAAAGTCTATCATCGGTGGGGCTGCAGGCCTATCCGTGGAGCCGGCGATTGGCTCATTCGAGCCAGCGCCGGAACCAGCGGGCAGCGTGCGCTGCCACCTGGTCGAGCGCGCCGGGCTCCTCGAAGAGGTGGGTGGCGCCCGGAATGATGACGAGATCTTTCACGCAAGTCAGACGGGAAAGTGCCTGCTCGTTCAGTTCGATGACCGCTTCGTCCCGTCCACCGACGAGTAGCAGCGTGGGCGCCTTGACCATTTCCAACGCAGACACGCCCGCGAGGTCGGGGCGTCCACCTCTGGATACGACCGCAGCGATCGCTGCGCGGCCGGCCGCCGCCCGCAACGCTGCCGCGGCGCCCGTGCTCGCGCCAAAATAGCCTGTCTTCAGTTGCGTGCACGCTGCTTCACCCGCCAGCCAATCAGTCGCGGCGAGCAGACGATCGGTGAGCAGCCCGATCCCGAAACGGCTCGCGTAGTCGCGATCCTCCTCGCGAGTGAGAAGATCGAACAGGAGCGTGCCAATGCCGGCCTCATTCAGAACTCGGGCGACGCGCGTGTTGCGCGGCGAGAATCGGCTGGATCCACTTCCGTGGGCGAAGAGCACCACGCCATGCGTCTGCTCGGGAAGTGCGAGCTCACCCTCCAGGTGTGCGCTGCCGGACGGAACCAATACCGAACGAAGCTGGCGCGAAGGGGCCGCCATCGCTGTCCTCACGGGGAGCTGGCGCTCAGAAGAAGCCGGGGCGGAGCCCGATGGCGACCGGAATGCGCCGGCGGCCGAACTGTCCCTCGAAGCGCTCGAAGTGGCCCGGGACCACAGCGCCGCAATCCGGGCAGCATCCATCCGAGGTCAGGCGGTAGCGCGCGATCCGGTGCCAGTCGCGCGCTACGAGTGGCAGCTGGCAAGCCGGGCATGACGTGGTCCCGCCATCCGTGTCGTGCACGTTGCCGGTGTATACGTAACGCAGCCCTTCCTCCAGCCCGATGTGGCGGGCTTGGGTGAGCGTCGCGGGCCGGGTAGGCGGCAGGTCGTTCATCTTGTAGTCGGGGTGGAAAGCGGTAAAGTGCACTGGGACATCGGGGCCGAGCTCCCGCATGATCCACCGGCATTCGGCGCGGATCTCCTCGGCGGAGTCGTTCCGGCCCGGGATCAGGAGCGTCGTGATCTCGAACCACACCTCGGTCTCATGCTTGAGATAAACGAGCGTGTCGAGCACGGGTTGCAGATGTGCGCCCGTGAGTTTGACGTAGAACTCGTCGGTGAAGCCCTTCAGGTCTACGTTCGCCGCATCCATCTTCGCGTAGAACTCGCGCCGCGGCTCCGGGTGAATGTAGCCTGCGGTCACGGCGACGCTCTTGATTTCCTTCTCACGGCACGCGTCTGCGACGTCCATCGCATACTCGGCGAAGATCACCGGGTCGTTGTAGGTGAATGCGACGCTCTTGCAGTCGCCATTCACTGCCGCCTGCGCGATCGCTTCCGGCGACGCCTGATCGGCGAGCCGGTCCATGTCCCTTGACTTCGAGATGTCCCAGTTCTGACAGAATTTGCAGGCCAGATTGCAACCGGCGGTGCCGAACGACAGCACGGCGCTGCCCGGATAGAAATGGTTGAGCGGCTTCTTCTCGATCGGGTCGATGCAGAAGCCCGACGAACGACCATAGGTGGTGAGCACCATCTGGCCGCCCTCCATCTTTCGCACGAAGCAAGCACCACGCTGGCCCTCGTGCAGATGGCAGTCGCGCGGGCAGAGGTCGCACTGAATGCGTCCGTCGTCGAGCGTGTGCCACCAGCGGGCAGGATACAGATCGATCATGAAAAATTAGACCGTGACGGCGCGGTTTCGCTCCACTTCCAGACCGAATAGCGGAAAAGTCGCAGATCCCCGACCCAGAAGTCGGCCGGCAGGCCAGCCTTGCGCTTCAGTTGTCGCAGGAATTCAGCCGGATGCGGCAAGTCTTCCCAAACTTGGGGAAGAAACGTAGTCCGCGTACCCGCGTGCACGAGAACGACGCCGTCCTCGAACGGACGCAACTGGGTGATCGCGTCTTCCTCGCTTGCAAATTCGATCGAGCTCATGGGCGAGAGCAGCGAAACCTCGACGGTCACTTCATCGAGCTCGCCCCAGGCGACGGGTGGAAAACGTGGATCGCGAAAGGCGGCGGCGACAGCGTTGGACTTGACGTCCTGCAAGAGCGGTCGGCGCGCTTCCAGGCTGCCGATGCAGCCCCGCAATTCACCCTTCTTCTTCAGCGTCACGAACGTCGCCCCCGGGTCGGCGAGCCAGTGCGCATCCTCCCGGGCCTCGGCCTGCGCGCCCAGCGTGCGTGCAATCGCCGCGCGCGAGATCGCGAGCAGGACGGGGCCACTGTCAGGCGTCACACCGACTCCTCGAAAGCGATGCTGCAGTAGCCGACGACGCGGTTGCGGTCCCCGGCGGTGTCGCCCGAGTTGCGAAGGTCGAGCAGGCGCGCCCGCAGTCTGCGGCGCCGGGCGGCGAGCAGAAGCCCGTTCACAGGCGTTCCGCCACACGCCTGCTCGTGGTCGATGGCGACGTCGAGCCGCAGGATCGCGTTCACGGTCTCCCGGTCCATCTGCTGCGCAACCGCGTACGGCAGGTAGTGGGAGAGATCGGAGCTCACGACGATCAGCGTCTCGTCCCCACCCCAGAGGCGATCCAACACCTCGGCCACCTCCTCGGGGGATGCTCGGCCAACGGCGAACGGCACCATCTCGAATTCCTGCAGCACGGATTGGAGGAAAGGCAGATGGACCTCGAGCGAATGCTCATGGGCATGGGCGTCGTCGCTCACCACGACCTGCGGTAGATCAGCGACGAGCGCAATCGCGCGCCGGTCAATCGCGACGCTGCCGAGCGGGCTTGCGAACGCCTCTACTGTTGGAACCGCAAGGCCGCGCACGGGCACGCGATGGCAGGGCCCGAGCAGGACGACGCGCCGTATCCGGTCGCGCGCCGATCGCAGCACCGCGTATGCCTGGGCCGCCACCGGCCCGGAGTACACGTACCCCGCGTGCGGTGCGATGATCGCCTTGGGCGCCGCCGGCGCGCTTTCCGGTTGCTCCGCGGCAGCCAGCATAAGGGAAACATCACGGGCGAGCGCGCCTGGTTCAGCGGGATAGAAGGAACCGGCGACAGCCGCGGGGCGGATTGAATCTCTGAGCTTCATGATTAATTGTAGTACGCGCTCGGTCGCCGTCATCCACGAAATCGGCGCCCCGGCTTGGCGTCCCTCCTGTGATCCCGCACCGCGTCGCGGACGCCGCGACACCCATCGCAACGCCGGATTGCTGCGGGTCACCGCAACCCAGCTTGCGACCGCAGGCAACCGGAGCCGATAATGGCGCGCTTCCGACCGGGCCACTTCCTTGAGCCGATATTTCGCACTTGTTCCAGCAGCCGGCTTCGGCGCGCGCATGGCTGGCTATCTTCCCAAGCAGTACCTGCCGCTGATCGACCGCCCGCTCCTGTATCATGCCGCACGTCCCCTCGTCGAGGCCACCTTCATTTCTCGGGTCTTCCTCGTGCTCGCTCCCACCGACGAACTCTTCCGGCGCCACGACTGGCGAGCATTTGGCAGTCGCCTCGCGGCGCTGCACTGCGGGGGAGAGACCCGCGCCGCCAGCGTTCTGAACGGCCTCAAAGCGGTGAAGGATGAGATTGCCGCCGACGATTGGGTGCTCGTGCACGACGCAGCGCGACCCTGCCTCGGGCGCGCGCTTCTGAACCGGTTGAAGGTCGAGATCGGCGATGATGCCGTCGGCGGCCTGCTGGCCCTGCCTGTGGCTGACACTTTAAAGCGCGGCGATACCGAAGGGCGCAGCGTCCACACCGAGTCGCGCACGGATTTGTGGCAGGCGCAGACGCCCCAGATGTTCCGTTATCAGGTGCTCACCGAGGCGCTCACCGCCGTCGGGACTGCGGTGGGCGTCACCGACGAAGCGTCCGCGCTCGAGCAGCTCGGCCAATGGCCGAAGCTGATCATGGGCGACAGCCGTAACCTCAAGGTAACGTATCCCCAGGATCTCGCTCTCGCTGAATTGATCCTCAGGGCTGCGACCGAGCCATGAGAGTGGGGCAGGGATTCGACGTCCACGCGCTCATCTCCGGGCGGCGGCTTGTCCTCGGTGGTGTGGAGATTCCGTTCGAGCGCGGCCTGGCGGGGCACTCGGATGCCGACGTGTTGCTGCATGCCATCACCGACGCGTTGCTCGGGGCCGCAGCGCTCGGCGACATCGGGCGGCACTTTCCGGACACCGATCCCCGTTACAAGGATGCGGACAGCCGGGTGCTCCTCCGCGATACGGCGCAGCTACTTGCCGGCCGGGGCTTTCGGATCGTCAACGTCGACGCCACCGTAATCACCGAGGCGCCCCGGCTTGCGCCGCATATTCCTTCCATGGTGGAAAACATCGCTGCCGACCTCGCTATCGACGCCGGCCGGGTGAACGTGAAGGCGAAGACCTGCGAGCGGCTCGGCCTAGTCGGTCGAGGAGAGGGGATCGTCGCCGAGGCGGTAGCGCTTATCACCAATGAATGAGCAGGGCTCGAACGGGAAAGCGGCAACTCTTCTTTCCGCTCCACGCCTCGTCGCCCGACTCTTCTTCGCGCTCTGGCCCGAGTGCGCATCGCGCGAACGCCTCTCGGGGTGGGCTGCCACGCTCCACCGCAGCTGCCGTGGTCGTCGCATTCGCGACGAGCAACTCCACGTCACTCTGATATTTCTTGGCGGCGTGCCGCTCGACCGCGTGCCGACCGTGGTTCAGACCGCGGATCGGCTGACCTGTCCGACCTTCACGCTCCGATTTTCGCGCCCGGGTTACTGGGCAAAGAAGCGCCTTGCGTGGGCCGCGCCGGAGGAGGTTCCCGGGAGCCTCGCTACGCTGGCGCGTGAACTTGGTTCCATGCTCAAGGAGGCCGGCTTCAGCGTCGAAGACCGCCCCTACTTTCCCCACGCCACCCTGTTGAGGGATGCCCGGTGCCTCGACCTGCCGGATCGGTTCGAGGGGTTCGAGTGGCGCGTCGAGGATTTCGTGCTGGTCCGATCCACGCTGACGCCGCGGTCTGGTTCGCAATACGAGGTGATCGGACGGTGGCCGCTATCGAGGGCGGACTGAGCCGAGCGCAAGCGGTTCCGCACAGTAATGGGGTCTAGAGGAATTGCGAGACGAAAGCGACGCGGCGTGGAAAAAAGCTGCGGAAAACGAAAGACCCGCGCCAGGAGATTCGCGGTTGGGAAAATCGCGTCCAGTTTTTTCCCGAGACTTGATGCCCGTTTCCCGCAGCTATTGAGCAACTTACAGGCACTCTGCTTACGAATGGCTTACGTATTGCAGGTCTCTTCGTCCCGTCGCAGAATTTTGTGAATGGGGGATCTTACGACACCTCACGCAGGCTCCGGTGAATGGCTTCCGTCGTCGGCGAGGGCCGGATGCCGAGGGAGAGAGACAGGGTTTCCCGGCAGCGCCGATAGATGTCCAGCGCATCGGCGAGGCGGCCCAGTTCCCTCTGGGCGAGCATGAGGTGCTGATACATCTCCTCGGCGATCGGGTCTATGTCGAGCGCTTGCTGAAACAGCTCGATCGCCTGGTCCCACTGGTAGCGGCTCTCCAGCACCTGGCCAAGCGCGGTCACGCGGCGACGGAACAGACCCCGGAGCCGCTCGCGCGACTGCAACATCCACGGTTGATCGTCCTCGCTCGCCATGAAGGGACCGCGGTAGAGGCGGCGTATGAGCCTCGCCTCGCGGGCGATGCTCTCGATGCCACGGTCTGCGTCTGCCGCTTCCTCCTGCCGGCACGCCTGCTCGAAGGTCCAGGCATCGACCCAGCACAGATTTTCGTTCAGGCTCAGCTTTCCGTCCTTGAGCTGCACTGCGTTGTCCACGCCGAGCAGGCGCCTGAGCCGGTGCAGCGTCGCGTCGAACGCGCCTTGGGCGGCATCCCCGTCCGCGTCGGGCCACAGCGCTTCCGTCAGAATCCGGGTGTTGACATCGCGTCCGCCGAATGCGATGAGGGCCTTGAGAAGATCAAGTGGCTTGTGCTGCGCCTTGCCTGAGGAACGCAACGGCTTCCCGTCGCATTCGATTGCGAACTTTCCCAGCGTGTAAATCCTGAGGGGCCACGGCCACGCCGGAATCGCCGTGGAGATCGGCGTGAGGCGGCGCTTGCCGATGAGACGCTGCACATAGTCGGTCTCTATGCCGATATCGAGGGCGCGGCTGCAAAGGTTTTCCATCATGCCCGGCACGGAAACCGGGTAGCACGTCATCAGATCCTGGGTCGCCCCCAGGGAGAAGGCCCGCCGCAGGGCCGAGAGACCGAGTTCTTCCTCGCCCGTCGAAAGCAGCGAATGGGCGAGCGCGCAAAGCCCGGAGAAGCGAACCAGATCGCTCCCGAGGACGTCTGCCAGGCCGAGCGTGCGCGCCAGAATCTCGCGCGCGCGGCTGTGGTCGCCCGCCGCAATCAAGATCATCGCAAGCTGGATGCGGAAGATGGCGCTGCCCATCGCAGATCCCAGATCGTCACCGGGCTTGAGGAATTCCTCGGCCAGTTCGAGCGCCCGCTTCGCGTCACCGCGGCACAGATGAATTGAAGCGCGCAAATAGTGGAAGTTGACCTTGTTCATCAACTGGCCGGGCACCAGCACGCTTTGCATGCTGCTGGCGTGGCCTTCCGCTCCCTCCAGATCACCGGCGACGATGCAGGCGTATGCGGCATGGTAGTGGTGCCAGACGTCGAGCACGTGGACGCCACTCGCCTCGGCGAGGGCGAGGACCTTGCGCGTGTTCTCGAGCGCCGCCTCGATGTTGGCGTCGCAGACGTCCTGGGTGATTTCCCACATGAGGCAGAGCTGGGCGGACAGCGGTGCGACTTTGCGGCTTGCCGCGACGGCCTCGAGTTCGGCCCGGACCACGCGGGCGCTGCGCAGGTCGCCGCGCCACAGGGAATACATCATCGCGAAGCTTGCGAGCTGCGCGCGCTGGTGGGGATCCGGCAACACGGGCATCAGCTCGAGCACCCGCTTCGACCACTGCTTGAGAATGGGATGCTGCAATTGGCGAATCATGAGCGCGACACCGCCATTCATGACCCGCACCTCGATATCCGTCGTTGGATATTCCGGATATTGCTTCCTAAGTTGCTCCAGCTCGCCGATCCATCGGTCCACCTCGACGAAGGAGCCACGCTGCAGGGCGAAGCTCTCCATGATCGCCGACCAGGTCAGGTAGAGACCGACCGGCTCCTTTTCTTCCTGGAAACGCGCAAAGGCGCGCTCCAACCAGCCGCGGCCTTGCTCCGGGTCGCGCAGCAGCTCGCAGCTTCCCTTCCGGAATGACAACCACGGCGAGGCCGAGATCACGGCCTCGGGCATTGCACCGAGCCACGCATGCAGGGTCTGGTGGCGAGCTTGCGCCACCAACACCCACGCGTGTTGGCGGATGAGGTCGGTGAGCTCGGACCACTCCCGTCCGCGGATATACAGATCCGCCGCGGCTTCGATCTGCCCGTCCGCTTCGAGCAACGCGGCCGCATCGCGCCGACGGCGCTGGAACTCCTCCGGCGCGAATGCGGACTCGGCGCGTGCAAGCAGGAAGTCGCGGAACAGCGGATGGTACTCGTAGATGCCTTCGTGGCCGCCGCGGCGATCGGTGAACAGATTCTGGCGATTCAACTCGGCGAGAATCGCGCCAGCATCGGATTGCCCTGCGGCCTTCTCGCCCATGGCCACGGTCATCCGTGGCAGGAAGGCGGTCTTGAGCAGAAAATCCCGCTGGTTTGCGGGTGCTTTCGCGAAACTTTCCTCGGCGAAGTAGTCCACCAGCAGCGGTCCAGGCACGAATCGGCTGGTGGGCAGCGGTGTACCGTCGCTATGGGCATTCAGCATCAGCATCAGCCCCGCCGCCCATCCACCCGAAGCTTCCACCAGGGGCTTCAGCGCCTCCGGCTCGAATCCCCATCGACGCACGAACCCGGCCGACTCGTCGTCCGTGAGCTTGAGATCGCTCCAGCCGAGCACGGCCATCTCGCTGGTTGCCTGCCAGCGCGCGAGGCGTGCGGGCGGATCTTCGCGACTCACCAGAATCAGCGTCACCCCCCGGATCATGCCCCTCAGCGCGCTCTCAAGAATGGTCAGTGACTGCGGCGTCGAGCCAACGATCTCGTAGTTGTCGAGGACCAGCACCCACGGTGCCTCCAACCGGTCGAACAGGATCTGGAAGTATTGCCGTGCAAACAAGTCCAGCGACGGCAGGTATTCAGGGCGGAGCGCAGGTAGGCCGTCGGCAGGTTCGTCACCGTCCGGCCTTGCCGCAAGGCCGAGGTAGTAAAAGAATGTGGCGGGGTCGGCGTCACCCTCATCGAGGGAGTACCAGACATACCGCGCCTTGGTGGCTGCGAGCCAGCTCGCCACAAGCGCTGTCTTTCCGGATCCGGCAGGTCCGGTCACCCAGACGACGGTGTGCTTGTCCGCTCGCGTGAGCTTGGTAAACAGACGCTCGCGCGGCACGAGCTCCGTCACGTCGGGTGGGGTGAACTTGGCAAGGCGTGGGGGAAGGCGTTCCATCAGCGCCCGCCCTCGATGCTGTCGGCGGACGACGTGCCCTTGCGGACACGCGCCCAAGTGGAAGACCTTTGGTCCTGACCGGTCTTGTCCGGGTCCGTGACCCGGCCAGCGAGACGTCGTTGCCCGCTGAGTTCCCAATCGCTAGAGTACGAATGCGCCAAGCGCTTTCCGCCTTGTATTGGGATTATTGTTCGGCTCGCCAGCGCCTCTCGCACCAACAAACCCGACCAGATGTGCGGTCCGATCCGGGCTGGACCTTGTTACATCCTGGTTGAATTAATGGCACGGATTTGCCGCAAAAGCAAATCTCACACTTCGGTAGATTTAACACAACACATTGTTACGAATAGACTTTTCTGAACTGCTGCGCCGCAACAGGTGAAGTCTACAATGGCACCGAAGTAATTGGAAACGGGGAACGACGGGTACGATCAGAGGAAGATGCAGCTCTCAAGGTGGACCGCGAGTGCCTTGTCGTCGAGCTTGGTGTAGTCCTTTTCGAAGCTGTCAGACACCAGCTGCTTGACGTGGTGGCTCAAATGCCCGTTCATGAGCCCCAGGAATGCGGGTGCCGAGACCAGAATAAGGCGCTGGTAGGCGTTGGTGGTGCGGCCGTGATCCAGTTGCTTGCAAAGCTCCATGGCAAAATGCTCTGCTTGAACTTCCTTTGGTTCGTGCAGAGGAATATAGGATCCGTGACCATTGCCATGGCCTTGGTTGTGACCGGGCCGGTCGCTTACAAGGCGGGAGCCCTTCTCGCGACTCGCTGGATGCTCGAATTCCCTGATCTTCCGGAGGCCCTTTCTTGGACCATCATTCGCATAGAGCTTCGCAGCGGCGGCATTTGCGACCAGAATCCAGGTCGTAGTCATCCTTGATTCTCCCGTGTTGACTTGTCCCGATTATATCCGACCGTTCCGATCCGCTCTTTCTACTCCGGCTGATTAGAATCAGAATCGCGGAATCGGCAGCCTCACTTGAGCCTCGGTGCCGCCATCCGGTCGAGGAAGCAAGTTGACGCTCCCGCCGTGCAGCCGTGCGATCCGGTCGACGATCGCGAGCCCGAGACCCGCTCCCGCCGTGCCGCGGGCTGCGTCCAGACGCGTGAAGGGCTTGAGCATGCGGTCGGCCTCGGCGGGCGGAATGCCCGGACCGCGGTCGAGGACCGACAGGACGACCCCCGCGCCTGCGGTGCGGGTCTGGATGGAGAAGTCGTCGCTACCACCATGACGCGCAGCATTCTCGATTAGGTTCCCGATGAGTCGCTCCATCGCGAGAACGCGTAAGGGGAACGCCGGCAGAGATTCGAGGTCGAGGCGCGGCAGCGGATGACCTGAACGGGCCCAGCGCCCGGCTGCACGCTGCACGATGGCGTTCAGGTCTGCGCCCAAGGTCGGCGGCTCCGCGCTCTCGTCCCGCGCGAAGTCGAGGAACTGGCCGATGGCGGTGTCCATGTCCTCGATGTCTTTCACCATGTCGCCCTTGAGCTTCGCGTCACCGTCCTCGAGCATTTACAGCCCGAGCCGCAGGCGTGCGAGCGGCGTCCGCAGGTCGTGGGAAACCCCCGCAAGCAGCAGTGCCCGGTCCGCGTCGCGTCGCGAGAGGTCCGCCGCCATTTCGTTGAATGCACGAGCGAGCGAGCGGATCTCGCTCGGGCCGCACTCAGGCAGCGGCGCCACACCGATCTGCGCCGCCGCCTCGGTAAGCCTCCCCAGCGGCCGGTTGATGCGCGCGATGATGAGGGTCGCGCCGGCGACGGAGAGCGCGAGCACGATGCCCGCCCAGGCCGCCCATTGCCACGGGAACGGGCGCTGGATACGTGTGCGGGGGATCACGACCCAGTACTCGTTGTCATCGATTTGAAAGCTCACCCAGAGCGAGGGATCGGGCGACCGGCGAAACTCGAGCTCGGTCGTCTTCCCGAGCCGGCGCGATACCTCTGCACGCAGCAGGTGCACGAACGGCCGGTCCTCGAACGATGGCCGTTCCGGGGCCTCAGATGGCGGCTCGCGGTAGATCTGGATACCCTCCCGGCGTGACAGATCCTCCAGCAGGGCGGGCCGTTTGGCGGGCTCGGTGGAGACGAGGGCGAGGCGCGTCAGATTGACGACGCTCGCAATCTGTGTCGCCAGCTGCTGCGCGCGGGGCTCCCGGTCGGTGACGCGGAACAGTTGAAACAGCGCGAGTTGGCTCAGCACGAGCAGCGCGCCCAGGACGAGAACGGTCCGCCAAAGAAGAGACCGAGGGAGGAGGGTCATTGGCTACGCCGCTGAGGCGAGAGAAACAGACGAGTACCGACTCCGCTTACCAGCCCGCGCGCTCGACGACACGATCTAGACGGTTTTCATCCGCCTACTTTTTCGCTGCCAAGCGTCCGTCTGGAATGAACACGTAGCCGAATCCCCAGACCGTCTGTATATAACGGGGCCGCGCCGGATCGTCCTCGACGATTCGCCGCAACCGCGACACCTGAACGTCGATGCTGCGCTCGAACGCTTCCAGCTCACGCCCGCGGGCGAGCTCCATGAGCTTGTCGCGGGACAGCGGCTGGCGCGGATGGGTGACCAGCGCGCGCAGCAGTGCGAACTCACCGGTCGTGAGAGGAATCACCTCCCCATTTCGTGCGAGCGCACGGGTGGCGAGATCAAGGGTGAGCGATCCGAAGTGGACAATGGCTTCATCCACAGAGGGCGCGCCCGGGGGCGGGGTAGGAGGCCGCCGCCTCAGCACCGCGTTGATTCGCGCGACCAGCTCCCGCGGATTGAAAGGCTTCGGGAGGTAATCGTCGGCGCCCATCTCGAGGCCGACGATACGATCCACCTCGTCGCCCTTCGCCGTGAGCATGATGATCGGGACCGATTCCCCTGCGCCGCGCAGTTTTCGGCAGATGGCGAGACCGTCCTCTCCCGGCAGCATCAGATCGAGGATCACGATGTCGAAATTCTCTTTCGCGAGAAGCGTTCGCATCGCTGCGGCGTCGGCTGCCGTCAGCACGTCGAAGCCCTGCTCGCCGAGGTAACGATGCAGAAGATCCCGCATGCGTGCATCGTCGTCCACCACCAGCACTCGCGTCCTTCCGTCGGCCATCCTTAGCCCCCGCTCCGATCATCAGGAGCAATCCTAGCGGCCGGCGCGGCTCGATGGCACTCCTTTTGTAACGGTCTGTTTCCTGCCGGGAGCACCGAAACATCTTGTTACAAGCGCCCACGAGGCGAAACAGGGCGTTTACAACTTCCCCGCAGCAGTCGTCAACACGAACGGGGATCTGCCGTTATGTGACGCAAGTGACCATAACCTCGGCGAGCAGGGATATCTGCACCGAGAAGCGCGACCACCCGGTGCGCTGAAACTATGGTGACGACTGCAACAATAGTTCCGACCGTCTTATCACAGCCTAACGGAGATCATCATGAACGTGAGCTTTCCAACTACTTTTCTCGCTGCTTCTTTGTTCGTGGTGGGAATCGCGGCCGCGAG
>JBEVOI010000088.1:0-2682 GCA_040507665.1 Burkholderiales bacterium | reverse complement strand
CCCCGAAGACGGTCACCGCGATCGGAACCGCGTTCATCAGCGACATGCAGATCACCCGGAGCATGTCTGAGCCATTCTCCTTGACGGCCATGACGATCGGCGCCTGGGGCACCGCGCCGTGCACTTCCTCCTCCTTGAACGCCGGTGTCTCATCGACCTTTCGACGGATGATGAAACCCGCAAGAACCACGACCGCGCTGAGCAGGAACGGGATTCGCCAACCCCAGCTTTTAAAGGCCTCGTCTGGCAGTATCTGGGCCAATGGCAGGAAGACCGCCGCGGCGAGGATCTGTCCGGCTTGAACGCCTTGCAGAGTAAAGCTGCTGAAATACCCACGCCGACCGAACGGTGAGTGCTCCATGATCATCGAGCCGGCGCCGGCGATTTCACCGCCGACCGCGAAGCCCTGGATCAATCGCAGGACGACCAGCAGGATAGGCGCAAAGATCCCGATTGCCGCATACGACGGAAGCAGCCCGACGCAGAACGTGGAGAATCCGATCAGCAGCATGCAGAGAATGAGGACGGTCTTTCTGCCGTGCTTATCGCCGTAATGCCCGAGAACGAACGCACCAAGGGGCCGCGCGGCATAGCCGACGCCGAACGTGGCGAGCGACGCGACGATACCGACCTGCGGGTTGTCCGGCGGGAAGAAGAGCTCCGGAAACACCAGCGCCGCGGCCTGTGCGTAGATGAAGAAGTCGTAGTACTCGAGAGCACTGCCGACCCAGCCACTTGCGGCTGCCTTCTTCGGCGTCTTGGCGAATTCCGTGGGTTCGTGCGAACCCTGCGGCTCAAGAATTTTGTCCTGCATGACTGATTCTCCTCGTCACGGTACCGAGCGCTCGGCGGCGGCTGTATGGGTAGTTGACCCGCGCAAGCTGCCGCGGTCAACGACACAGCCGACGATTTCCGCTGGGCGGTACCGACAAGCCCCCCGGTGATCCGAGTGCTCGATCGCAATGACTATTCCGGGTCGGTCCCGCCGCCCGCATCCCGGATGCGCGCAGTCACTTCGACCATGAACCGTGCGTTTTCGCCCGGTCTGCCGAAGGCGGTGGCCTCAACTGCCGATCGGGCGGGGCGATGATCGCCGAAGGCCCGCTTCCACACCTCGTTCAGGGCCGGGCGATCGCGCTGCAGGTGCGTGGTGAAGATACCGACACGGACCACATCGCCCAGGTCGCCGCCGGCGGCCCGCAAGATGGCCGTCAAGTTGGCGAAGAGCTGCTCGGCCTCCGCCTCGGCGGTGTCCGGGAGTTGCCCCGTCGCCGGATCGACGCCGAACAGCGCGGACACGAAAACCCATCCATCCACCACTATTGCCTGTGGAACGGGGCCTGTATGCAGAGGAGCTTCGGGGGTTTCGATCGTTCGCATGTCAGGGTTCCTCCCGGGCTGGATTCCACGGCGATCTGACGGCCCGCTGTGGGTCCAACGCTCGCACGCATTCAGGTGTTGGCGGGGTGTTGTCCCGCCGAGCGGAAAGTGTCGCTTGCGACTTCTTCTCCGGCTCCCGATGAGCGACCCTGATCATGTGGATGGTGTGTCCAATGCCCGCGGAGGTCGCGAGTGAGCCTGTATCAGTTGCAGCAGTGCGTGTACAACTACCTGCGCACTCTGGAGGGCGTCGAACCGGGGAGCCCGGTGCCCATGCTCTCGACCAGCGGCTATGACCTGAACGAAGACGAAGAACGCGCTCTGAAAGCAGGAGACGTGGGCGCGATGTATTCGATGGGCATTCACCCGGTGATCATCAACGGTTATTGCCGTGCCATGGGCTATCGGCGAGCCGACTACCGGGAACTGCTGCAGAAACCGAACAACGAGCCGAAAAGGAAGACGAGATGGCAGACATCGTGATGGCGTATGGCGCGTCGCACGCCCCCATGATGACAGCGGACCCCGATTCTGCTCCGGATGCTCAGGCCGAGAACTTCTTCGGCGCGTTGGACACAATCCGTGAGAAAGCGGCCGCCTCAGGCGTACAGGCAGTCGTGATGATGAGCGGCGAGCACTTTTCGAACTTCTTCTACGACAACCTCCCTCAGATCGTGATCGGCCTCGGCGAAGGGCACGTAGGGCCGCGAGAAAAGTGGCTCAAGGTGCCCGAAGTCCTCGTGCCGGGCGAGCCGGGCTTGGCCGCTCATCTGCTCGCTGAGACGATCGCAGCGGGGTTTCAGCCCGCGCTGTCGCACAAGATGGTCGCCGATCACGGCTTCATGACCGTCTACTACAAACTCGATCCACAGATGCGTCTGCCGATGGTCCCGATCGTGATGAACTGCACACAGCCACCCCTGATGACCCTGCGCCATGCGTACGACTTCGGCGTTGCGGTCGGCGATGCGATTCGCAGCTACCCCGGCCTGGAGCGGGTCGCCCTGTGCGCGGCCGGAGGCCTTTCCCATTTCGTCGGCGAGCCACGTGTGGGTGATATCGACGAGGAGTTCGACAGGTGGTTCCTGAAGCAGCTCGAAAGCGACGCTCCACCTGAACTACTCGACATGCCGAACGACGAACTGATGGAGGCGGGCAACGGCACAGGCGAGGTCCGGTCCTGGGTGGCGCTGGCCGGAGCGATGCGCGGTCACGCGGCGAAAGCCCTTGTGTATGAACCGATCTACGAGTGGATCAACGGTATGGGGGTCGTCACCTATGACCCGGACCCGGTCGGAGCGC
>JBEVOI010000068.1:0-2995 GCA_040507665.1 Burkholderiales bacterium | reverse complement strand
CAGCGCATCGTGGCCAATTTCGAGCGGGCGCTGACTACCACCGTCAACGATATCGAGCACATCGAGTCCCAATCCCTGCCGGGACTGGGCGTGGTCAAGGTGTTCTTCCAGCCCGGAGCGAACGTCGATGTCGCCTTGAGCCAGGTCACGGCGATCTCGCAGACGCTCCTGCGACAGCTTCCGCCCGGCGCCACGCCGCCGCTGATCCTGAGCTACAACGCCTCGAGCGTGCCGATCCTCCAGCTCGCGCTCTCCAGCAACAAGCTACCCGAGCAGGAGTTGTTCGACCTCGGCAACCAGTTCATCCGTACCCAGCTCGCGACTGTCCAGGGGGCGTCAGTGCCGTTTCCCTATGGCGGCAAGACGCGACAGATCATGGTCGATATCGACCCGGCGGCGCTGCAGTCCAAGCACCTGACGGCTGCCGACGTGTCCGCCGCGCTTGGCGCCCAGAACCTGATCGTGCCGAGCGGCAGCCAGAAGCTCGGTGAGTTTCAATATTCCATCAAGCTGAACGGCAGCCCGCAGCTCGTCGACGAGCTGAATGACCTGCCAATCAAGACCGTCAACGGCGCCACGGTTTACATCCGCGACGTTGCCAACGTGCGCGATGGCTTTCCGCCTCAGCAGAACATCGTGCGGGTCGACGGTACGCGCGCGGCGCTGATGACGATCCAGAAGACCGGAAGCGCTTCGACGCTCGACATCATCAAGCGCGTCAAGGAGCGCCTCCCTCTAATCCAGGAGCAGTCGCCACCGGAGCTCGATATCAGCCTGCTGGCCGACCAGTCGCTGTTCGTCAGTGCCGCGGTGGAGAGCGTGGTCAAGGAAGGCGTGATCGCCGCCGTACTGACGAGCGTCATGATTCTGCTCTTCCTCGGGAGCTGGCGCAGCACGCTCATCATTGCCCTGTCCATCCCGCTGTCGGTCCTCGCGTCGATCATCACGCTCTCAGCGCTGGGCGAGACGATCAACATCATGACCCTCGGCGGTCTCGCGCTCGCGGTGGGAATCCTGGTCGACGACGCGACGGTCGCGATCGAGAACATCAACTATCACCTCGAGCACGGCAAGGAAGTGGAGACCGCAATCCTAGACGGCGCGCAGCAGATCGCCATGCCGGCGCTGGTGTCCACGCTCGCGATCTGCATCGTGTTCGTGCCGAAGTTCTTCCTCGAAGGCGTCGCGAAGTTTCTCTTCGTGCCCATGGCGCAGGCGGTGGTGTTCGCGATGCTCGCCTCGTACATCCTGTCGCGCACGCTGATCCCGACGCTCGCAAAGTATCTGCTCAAACCGCACCAGCCCGCCGACTCGCACGAAGGTCAGCCGACAGGCAATGCGCTGGTGCGGTTCCAGCGGGGATTCGAGCGAGGCTTCACTCGGATGCGCGAGCGCTATCGCGAGCTTCTGAGCGCCGCGCTGGCGCATCGCGCCCGCTTTATCACGATCTTCCTCATCGCCACCGTGGCGTCCTTCCTGCTGCTGCCCTGGGTGGGCCGCGATTTCTTCCCGGAGGTGGACGCCGGGCAGATCAAGCTTCATCTGCGTGCCCGCACCGGCACGCGAGTGGAGGAAACGGCGCGGCTAACGAACGAGGTCGAGACAGCGATCCGCAGTCTCATCCCACGCGGCGAGATCGAGCACATCGTGGCCAATGTCGGGTTGCCGGCGAGCGGCATCAACGTCTCCTACAGCAACTCGGCGCCGATCGGCTCCGTCGATGCCGATCTGCTGATCTCGCTGAAACCGGATCACCATCCGACGCAGGATTACGTACGCATGCTGCGCAAGGAGCTGCCAGGACGCTTTCCAGGGGTGAGCTTCGCATTCCTTCCGGCGGACATCGTCAGCCAGATCCTGAACTTCGGACTGCCCGCACCGATCGACATCCAGATCGTCGGCAACAACTTCGAGGCCAATCGCGTCTTCGCAGCGCGTCTGCTCGAAAAGGTTCGCTACATCCCCGGCGCGACGGACATGCGCATTCAGCAAGCCTTCAACCAACCCGAGCTGCGCGTGGAAGTCGATCGCAGCCGCGCGCAGGCGCTCGGGCTGTCGCAGCGGGAGGTAGCGACCAATCTCCTCATTTCGCTCGCCGGGAGCTTCCAGACCGCACCGAGCTTCTGGCTGAACACGAAGAATGGCGTGAGCTACCAGGTGATTACGCAGGCGCCCGAGTACCGCGTGGCTTCCCTGCAGGATCTGCAGAACCTGCCAATCGGCGTGAGCGACGACGGTACCACGCAGATTCTCGGCGGCCTCGCGCGCATCACGCGCGGCTTCGGAATGGGTGTGGTGTCGCACTACAACGTGCAGAACACGGTCGACATTTTCGGCGCCGTGCAGGACCGCGATCTCGGCAGCGTGACCGACGAAGTCGAGCGGGTGATTGAGGAGATGAAGCCGCAGCTCCCGCGGGGCTCGCGCGTGGTCGTGCGCGGGCAGGCGGAGACGCTGCAGTCGTCGTATGCCGGTCTGCTCGGTGGGCTCGTGCTCGCGATCGTGCTCGTCTATCTGCTGCTCGTCGTGAATTTCCAGTCGTGGACCGATCCCTTCATCATCATCACCGCGCTGCCTGCTGCGCTCGCTGGCATCGTGTGGATGCTCTTCATCACGCACACGCGCTTCAGTGTTCCCGCCCTTACTGGCGCCATCATGTGCATGGGCGTGGCCACCGCGAACAGCATCCTGATTATCAGCTTCGCGCGGGAGCGGCTGGCGGCGGGCGCGTCGCCGTTACAGGCTGCTGTCGACGCAGGTTTCACGCGATTGCGCCCGGTGCTGATGACGGCGCTTGCGATGATCATCGGCATGGTGCCGCTCGCGCTCGGCCTCGGCGAAGGCGGTGAACAGAACGCGCCACTCGGCCGCGCCGTGATCGGCGGGCTCCTGCTCGCCACGGTCTCCACGCTCTTCTTCGTGCCGGCGGTGTTCTCCCTGATCCACACCCGCCGACAAGCGAAGGCCAGCGCACGGGAAATGCCCGCATGACGGA
>JBEVOI010000302.1:0-3985 GCA_040507665.1 Burkholderiales bacterium | reverse complement strand
GTACTTGAGAGCGCGAACGCAGAGGCTAGTGCCAGGGTCACAAGTTTCATGGTTATCTCCTTTGTTTTCTAGATAAGAGACAACCGCCCCGTCGCCATTAAAACCTTGTTTAATCACGGTGGAAGACGCAAAGTTGTTCACATCACACAGAGCACGTTTTTGTTTTTGGAATGAAGTCTGCTCCTTCAGTGGTCTTCTTGAAAGTTGCTGCAGTTTTTCGAGCTTGGCATCGGCTCTGGCGACTTCAGTGGTAGGGTGCCGCGAGCGAGAAATGGGCATGCGCAGCACGGTGCTTCGCCCGATGTCCGCTTCGGGTGTGCGCCGTGACAAGGCGGCGCTTTTCCCGTGGGTGCAAGTCCCACCCGGCGACCGCTCCAGCCCGGAAGCAACCGGAGCAGGCATGGAGGAGACGAAATGTCTGAAGCCTTCGGATAGCGGGTCACGAAATACGGTGACCGCGCGAGTGTGCAGGCCGCAACGCGAGTGAACGCCGAGCAAGCCTCGAAAAGGACGACGTGCAGGCCGACCCGGCGACCCTTCCGGGGAAGGCTGACACGGCTGGGTGAGATGAGCGAAGACCACGCCCAGCCGCTGCACCGGGGTAGTGGCGGCAGCATGTACACAAGGAAAGCGTACGCAACACGGGAAGCCCCATTGCGTGATCAGGGATGATCAACCGGACGCCCGTGAGGGACAGGCCGGGCGCCTTGGGGTGGCGGAGAGGCTGGTAGTACTGATGAAGCCGGGTAACGCTGGTGGAGGGAAGGGGCCTCAGTTCAAGACAAACGCAGCAAGTGGCGAGGGACCGGAGATTGGGAAACCTAGCAACTCCGAAACGTGTTCAGAAACTGCAGATGGCGTTACACGCAAAAGCGAAGGCGCAAGCCGACTATCGCTTCTACGCCCTGTACGACAAGATCAGCCGAGAGGACATTCTGGCGCACGCCTATGCTCAGTGTTGCTCCAACAAGGGCGCGCCGGGGGTAGACGGCCAGGACTTCGCGGACATCGACGCGTACGGGGTTGAGCGATGGTTGGCTGAACTGGCGCTTGCGCTCAGGGAGGAGACTTACCGCCCGGAGCCGATCAGACGAGTGTTCATACCGAAAGCCAACGGCCAACTCAGGCCGCTGGGCATCTCGACCGTGCGGGATCGGGTCTGCATGACAGCAACGATGCTGGTGCTGGAGCCGATCTTTGAAGCCGATCTTCCACCGGAAATCTACGCTTACCGCGCTGGGCGAAATGCTCAGCAGGCAGCCGTGGAGGTGGAAAAGCTGGTGTTCCGTGGTCATCCTGACGTCGTTGACGCCGACCTTGCGGACTACTTCGGGAGCATTCCACACGCCGATCTTCTAAAGTCGGTGGCGCGCCGTATCTCTGATCGGCGCGTGCTGCATCTGATCAAGATGTGGCTGGACTGCCCCGTGGAGGAAACCGACCAACGAGGACGGAAAATACGCACGACGGAAGCCCGGGATCAGCGGCGCGGCATTCCGCAGGGCTCACCGCTCTCACCACTGCTGGCGAACCTTTACATGCGCCGGTTCGTGTTGGGGTGGAAGAAGCTCGGCCTTGAGCAAAGCCTTGGTGCACGGCTCGTTACTTACGCCGACGACCTCGTGATCCTGTGCCGGAGAGGCAACGCCGAAACGGCGCTGCATCACCTGCGCGAGATCATGGGAAAGCTGAAGCTGACGGTGAACGAGGAGAAGACACGCATCTGCAAGGTCCCGGAAGGGGAGTTCGACTTCTTGGGCTTCACGTTCGGGCGAATGTACTCTCAAAGGACGGGGCAAGCCCGCTTGGCCCTGCGTCCGTCAAAGAAGAGCGTCAAACGCATGGTCGAAAAGATCCATGCGCTGACCGACCGAGCGCGAAACTGGCAAGAGACCGCAAAGCTCGTGGACGAAGTGAACCGCGCGCTACGTGGGTGGGCCAATTACTTCAATGTCGGCACTACCAGTAAAGCGTATCGCGCGCTCGACAACTATACGGCGGTGCGGTTGCGTCGGTGGCTGCGGTCAAAACACAAGGTCAGGCGACGCCGAGGCGGGACTTATCCACTCTCGCATCTCTACGGGCACTTCGGGCTCGTACGTCTGACCCAGCTTGGCCGGGGCCCGTCGTGGGTGAAGGCGTGAAATCTTGTCCGAGAGCCGGATGCGGGAGATCTGCATGTCCGGTTCGATGAGAGGGATGTGGAAACGGAGCTATGGACGAGCCACTAAGGCACCGCCGGACGAAAGGGGCGGCAACACGCATGCTCGACCTAACGCCGCCGCACCACATCCCTACTCTACCATTCGCGTCGGTTTGACCGGATCACGGCGACTTCCGGTCTACCCCGGTGAACGGACATTCTCAGGATAGGCGGGCATGTCCCAAAGGTACTGCCAAGAGCAGACTTCGACAGACCACCAATGGAAGCGAGCCCAATGCGTCGCCTGATCAGTCGCCCAGTTTGCCAGGAACCCACGTTCGGTTGAAGAACGGCTCGGCCCGTACTGACGGAGATAGGCGAACCGGGACTTGCCCGGAATCATGAGCACCAAATCGCGCGAGGCTGGCCGCAGCGTCGCGGCCAGCACTGCAGGTCAACGTCAACTGATCCGCAGGGCTTGAAGGTTTGGAGCGAGCGCCCGTGCAAGCACCCCTCATGTTTCTGGGCGTAGGCAAGCACGCCCATGATAATCAAAGCCACCACGACCAATCCGGTTACCAGGTTCTGCACCATGGCTGCCACTCCAGGGGAACGCATGAACAAGGCGACCGGCGCGAATCGTGGGGATCAACGCCGGGGCAGCGCTCCCTCTCGAGCCGACCATGGCGCTGGGGCTGAAATGATCAGCGAGAGGTCGCGCAGCCAAAGAGAGCACAATTGTCGACCTGATGGCAGTGCAAACTTGTTGCCGCGCTGCGCAAATTCGATGCGCGATCAGAAGTCGCGCCTTCGAAAATTCGCCTGTTTGGCTGCCATTGCCGCGATGCTGCGCTTTCGGGGCGAGCGGCCGAAAGGGACCTTGATGATCTGCTGCTCGCCAACGAACGGGGAACGGTCCATCGAGGTTCGCGCTTAGAGTATCGGTACGGCGTGGACCGATACATCCACATGCAGTCCGGTCGGATCATCCGCATTGCCGGCGAAGCCGCCCGATATCGGGATCGCCTGTTCCGCCTCCCTGGTCACGCCCACGCGGATCAGGTTGGCGCCGGCAATCAAACCATTGGTCGGATCGTACTCGATCCAGCCTGCACCGGGCAGATAGACGCTGCACCAGGCGTGCGTACTGCCGCCACCCACGGTCGTGCCCGAGGAATCGTCGTACAAATAGCCGGTGACAAACCGCGTGGCGAGGCCAAAGCTGCGCAGCGCTTCCATCATCAGCACCGCAAAGTCGCGGCAGGTGCCGGACCCTAACGCCAGTGTCTGGGCGGCCGTCTGCGTGCCCTCCTCGTAACGGGCGCGATAATTGAACTCCTGCTTGATGGCGTGCGTCATCGCTTCCAGTACGCGTAGCGTCTGCTTGCCTTCCACTTCCGACACGATACGGCGGGCCCAGGCGTCGACCTTTCGCTCGGGGTCCGGCATCTGGCGTTCGGCGAGGCGCGCCAGATCGGGAATCTCGTGAGCGGCATAGGAACATGGAAACTGCTCGGCGGTTGCGTCGAGGCTGTAGACCGGAAGCGGTTGACCATCGGGGTGATGCGTCATGTCGAGCGTCGACACGATGCTGAGCCGCTCGGTCCTGAGTGCTTCCGGCCATTCCAGGTAGCAGATGGAATTGTTGAAGACGTCATGCTTCCAGTAGATCGCATTCGGCTCCGGTTCGACCTTCAGCATCGCGCTGTGCAGGCGAAGGTCGTGGCTCTCGTCCGGCCGGACCATCAGCTTATGCCGTAGCAGGCCTACCGGGTTGCGGTAGGTGTATTCGGTGGTGTGGACGATGCCGATCTTCGCCATACGAGCCTCCTCCGATTGGAT
>JBEVOI010000293.1:0-7195 GCA_040507665.1 Burkholderiales bacterium | reverse complement strand
GGCGGCGAACGCGTGGATGAAGGCGGGCGGGCGCGAGCAGGTGGCTGCGCAGCTCGGCATTACCGCCACCCCCAAGGCGGCCTGAGGGGCGCCGAGCACGGTTGGCAAGGGCGCGCTCGAGTTCCCCGAGGGGCGAGCGCGAAAGAAGGGTTTGCGAAGAATTCGAGGAGGTCAAGATGCACCAGAAGGGCGTAGGCGACTTCAAGTATTACGTGGGGATCAGCTCGCTCGCGCAGGTGGCCACGCGCGAGGATCGCGTGTGCGTGCTGAACATCCTGGGCGGAGAGTCGAGCGAGGTGACCCCGACCGGTCACACATATTCGGGCGGCAACGTCGTGTTCGGCACCTCGCCCGGACGCCGCGGCCAGGTGCTGGAGACCCCGCTCGGCAACGTGCCGGTGTACAACAGCGTGCTCGAAGGGATGGAAGCCGGTCATCGCTTCAACTGCGGGGTGATCTACCTGCCGCCGTCGGGGGCGCGCGACGGCGTGGCCGAGCTGATCCGGGTCAACCCGGACCTGAAGAAGGTGTTCATCGTGACCGAGAAGATCGCCGTGCACGATGCGCGCGAAATCCGCGCCATCGGCCAGGCGAACGGCATCGACATCTTCGGCGCCAACTGCCTGGGCGTGGCCG
This sequence comes from Burkholderiales bacterium, assembly GCA_040507665.1. Taxonomy (GTDB): domain Bacteria; phylum Pseudomonadota; class Gammaproteobacteria; order Burkholderiales; family JAEUMW01; genus JAEUMW01. Next base: position 6,559 of record JBEVOI010000293.1, on the reverse strand, counting down.
ATGCATGGAACCAGGTTCGCATCGGCGGCGCACTGGGCGGCGACGCTCCTGCGGAGGCCCTGCGCAAAGGCTCGATTGCGATCTTCTCCAACTCCGGCAATTTCACCACCACCATCGCAACCTATCTCCGCATGGGGGGGTGGGGCACCACCACGCTGATCTCCAGCGGCAAGGACGTCTACATCCATTTCGCCGCCCCCGAGTTCGCGTTCGCGCTGGCCAACGATGCGCGCAGCAAGGCCGCGGTGCTCTACGCCGAGCCGGGGGGCTATTACGAATTGGACGCCCAGTTCACCAAGCCGGTGGTGGCGTGCGTGGTCGGGCGCTGGAAGGCGAAGCTCACGCGCGCGGTCGGGCACGCCGGCGCGATGGCGGGCGGCGCGGACGATGCCGCGAGCAAAGAGCGCTGGTTCATGGAGAAGTGCGGCGTGGACGGCATCTTCACCCCCGAGAAGCCGGTGTTCTCGGCCAAGGGCGCCGTGGTGACCAACATCGCCCACATCCCCGCCGCGCTTACGGCGGTAATGAAAGAGAACGGTGCGAAACCGGACTTCGCCCCCGAGGGCACGCTCGAGCTCAAACCCTGGTTCGGCTCGAACATGGGACTGAAGCTCCCCAAGGAACTGGACCTGCCGGTGGTGGAGGCGACGCCGCCGTACAACCAGCAGATCGCGCAACTGAACACGCAAGTCGGCGCGATGATCCCGCGCCAGACCATGAAGGACACCTCGGGCGCTTCGCAGATGGACCCGAAGACCCAGGTCACGAGCCTGCACGGGGTCTCGATGCTGGAGGCCGCGCAGTATCCGATGGAAGCGAACGTGGCGCTTGCGCTCTTACACGAACCGGGGGGCGAGAACGACAAGAAGCTCGTGAGTGTGGCCATCGGCGCCGAGCTCAATCTTCACGGGGATGCGACGCTGGTGGCGGCGCAAGCGGCGCGTGAGGCGGGCAATGCGCCCAACAGCGTGGTCGCTGCGGCCTTGAGCATCGTCGGTCCGAAGCGCGTGGAAGGCGCGCGCAACGCCGCGCGTGCGCTGATCGATCTGGGTGTTGCCGCCGGCGTGAAGAGCGCGCTCGATGATCTCTTCGACGTCAAGGCCTTCGCCCCCGACGCCGCCACGCGCGCGCTGCTCACCGGCGCCAAGCCCGATCCCAAGGCTGCGGCCATGCTCGCGGGCTTGAAAGCGCGCGGCGCGAAGTCGGTGTTCGTGCGCTATCTCGAAACGCTCGGCAACCCCACCGCCGATGCGGTGCTTGCGGCCATCACCACCACCCTGGCCTGGGGCCCGCTCATGCGCAAGCGTGTCTCGCGCACCACTGCCGAGAGCCTGCCGTGGTGGATGCGCCTCTTCGGCACCCTCATCGGCGCTTCCGTGGACGCGAAAGAGCACCAGGCGGGCAGCTTCTGCGGCATTCCCACCGCCGACATCCTGGGCAAACGCTCGCTCACCGAAGTGGCGTGCGTGGCCTTGATCGGCCAGGAACCCAAGCCGGCGGACCTGTTCGCCTTCCAGACCCTGGTCGGGCTGCTGCTCACCAACGGCCCCGGGGCGATCTCCTCGCAAGGGGCCAAGGGGGCCACTTCCGCCGACGGTCCGGAGTCACCGCATCGCGCGCAGCTTAATAAGGCCATGGTGGGCTTTCTCACCCACTCCGGCTACGCGCATGGGGGCAACGGCTTCGAGGGCGTGGCCTTCTTGATCGAGCGCTTCAAGGGGGTGGATCTCAACGACCCCAGCAATCCGAAACATGGACTGGACCTCAAGGCCATGGCCACAAAGTTCGCGCAGGAGTACGGCGAGGAGCGCATCAAGCGCAAGGAGCTCGGCGCCGAACAAACGCAGGCGCTGCCGTGCATCAACCACCCGGTCTTCAAGGGCAAGCCGGTCAACTTCGACGCACGCGAGGTGTTCGTGCGCGGTCTGTTCGACAAGCGCGGCGAGTACAACGTGTTCCACGACTACTACAGCACGCTGGTGCAGGCGCTGTACGACGAGAACGTCACGCGCAACGTGTTCTGCGTCAACGTCGATGCGGTGATCGCGGCACTGCTCCTGAAGATGCTGTGGGGCCGCTATCAGGCCGGCAGCTTCAGCGGCGAGCAGCTCGAGACCGCGGCGTTCACCGTGTTCCTGTACGGGCGCATGATCGGCTGCGCAGCCGAGATCGACGACCACCTGAACCGCGGCAAGAACATGGACACCCGCACCCCACAGTCGGCCTGCCGCTTCGTGGCGTAAGCGCACCCTGACCTGAAGGCCGCTCGCTCGCTTCGTAAAGGCGGGCGGCCTCGGGAGTTTGATGGCGATGGCTGGCGCGGGGAACTGATCTGGAGTAAGTTGCCCGCGCTGCCCCACGTTCCCGCATGGGTCGCGCTTGCGGTCGATCCGTGTTGCGCAGCTCTTGACGCGCGTGGTCCGGCCGATAATAACGACACAGCTCGGGAGGAGAGTGAGATGCTGACAGCGCTGGCCTATACGATGGTTATCGTGTTCATGGCGCTGATCATGACCAAGCGCCTGTCGGCGTTGGTTGCGTTGATGCTGGTGCCCATCGTGTTCGGCCTGATCGGGGGGTTCGGCAAGGAGCTCGGGCCGATGATGCTGACGGGAGTCAAGAATCTGGCACCCACCGGCGTGATGCTGACCTTCGCGATCCTCTACTTCAGCATCATGATCGACGCCGGCCTGTTTGATCCGGTCGTGCGCAAGATCACCCAGCTCGTGCACGGCGACCCGATGAAGATCGTGGTGGGCACCACCGTGCTCGCGATGATCATCTCGCTCGACGGCGACGGCGCGACCTGCTACATCCTCACCGTGACGGCGATGCTGCCGCTCTACAAGCGCCTCGGCATGAGCCGGCTGGTGCTCGCGTGCGTCATCATGCTGGCTGGCGGCGTGTTCAACATCCTGCCGTGGGGCGGCCCCACGGCGCGTGCCGCGAGCGCGCTCGGCGTGGACCCGCGCGATGTGTTCGTACCGATGATTCCAGCGATGATCGTGGCCGTCATCTGGGTGCTCTTCGTGTCCTACCTGCTCGGCATGAAGGAGCGCAGGCGGCTCGGTGTGATCGACCTGAAGGCTTCGGAAGCCGCGCTCGGCGGCGAGGAGATCAGCGCTACCAAACCGGAGCTCGCGCGACCGAAGCTGCTGTGGGTCAATTTCGCGCTGACCATCGCCTTGATGGCGATGCTGATGCTGGGGGTGCTGCCGCTGCCGGTGATGTTCATGATCTTCTTCGCGATCGCGGTCATGATCAACTACCCCAAGCTCTCCGAGCAGAAAGAACGCATTGCCGCACACGCCGAGAACGTGCTGCCCGTCGTTTCGCTGATCTTCGCCGCAGGCATCTTCGTCGGCATCCTGTCCGGTACGAAGATGGTGGATGCGATCGCCGCCAGCGTAATTGCCGTGATCCCGGACTGGATGGGACCGTATCTCGCGGTCATCACCGGTCTGCTGAGCATCCCCTTCACGTTCTTCATTTCCAACGACGCGTTCTATTTCGGCATCGTGCCGATCCTGGCCAAGGCGGCGGCGATCTACGGCATCAGTCCGGCCGAGCTAGCGCGGGCTTCGATCACCGGGCAGCCGGTGCACCTGCTGAGCCCGCTGGTGGCATCGACGTACCTTCTCGTCGGGCTCGCGGAGGTGGAGTTCGGCGATCATCAGCGCTACACCCTGCTGTGGTCGATCACGGCGTCGCTGGTGATGCTGGCCGCGGCGGTCGTTTTCGGCGTCGTGCCGCTGGTGGGTCACGCCCCGTGAGCGGGGCAGGCGCGTGCCACCGGTGAGGAGACTCTCGTGAGCGAGAAGATTGGCACCATCCTCTGCGCGACGGATCTGGGCACGGGAAGCGAAGAGGTGCTCGACTTCGCCATCCGTTTGACAAAGCAGTTGCGTGCGAAGCTGCACGTCGTCAAGGTCATCGACGACGAGCTCGAGAAAGCTGCCATCGAACCCGAAGGGAGCGTGCCGCAGGACCTGTTGGAGAAATACCAGTCCGAGCACATCGAGCGCGTGCGGGAGGAGATCGAGAAGAAGATGGAATCGCGCCGTTCGGAATATGGCGTGGGCGTCATCTGCGACGCCATCTCCCATATCCGCGTGCGCGCCGGCGACGACGCAGCGCAGCTCATACTCGAGGAAGCGCAGGCGGTAAGTGCGGACTTGATCCTGCTCGGAACGTCCGGTAAAAGTGTGCTCAAGAGGCTGCTGGTTGGCTCGGTGGCCCAGGAGGTAACGGCAAAAACCCACCTTCCCGTGCTGCTGGTGCCGATCCAAGCGTGATCGGGGCGGGCTCTTTGCCGCCTCGATTGCGCGGCTGGGAGGGCGACGAAGGGAGGAGGCGGTGGCGGAGGGTTCAACGAGAATGAGAATGCAGGCATACGTGAAACGCGTCACGGGCGTGATGTGCGTGGTGCTGTGGTGTCTTTCACTCGTGGCGACCGCGGCGGAAGACTCGCCGCGCCTTCCATTCAAGGGCAAGGTGCCGTCAGGCTATCCACCCGAATATGCGGCGACCATCAAGGCGGCGGAAGATGAGGGAGACCTCGTCATTTACTCCACCACCGACAAGAGCGCGGCAAAGGACCTGATCGAGGATTTCCAGAAGCTGTATCCGAAGATCGATGTCGACTTCGAGGACCTGAACAGCACCGAGCTTCATCACCGATTCCTCACCGAGACGCTCATGGGCCCGCGCGGCGATGACGATGTGGCCGACATCGTCTGGAGCTCGGCGATGGATCTGCAGTTCAGTCTGGTCAACAAGGGCTACGCGCTGACTTACGACTCGCCGGAAGCGGGCAATCTTCCGCAATGGGCGGTGTGGAAGAACCAGGCGTTCGGCACGACGTTCGAACCCATCGTGTTCGTCTACAACAAGCGCCTGCTTGCCGCGAACGAAGTACCGTACACCCACGGCGATCTGCTGCGCCTGCTCACCACCAGCCAAGATCGCTTCAAGGGCAAGCTGACCACCTACGAAATCGAGAAATCGGCGGTGGGGTACCTGTTGGCGACGCAGGATTCAATTGTATGGCCAGGATTCTGGGAACTGGCCGGCGCGCTCGGACATCTCCGTTCGCACTTTCTGCTCAACACCGAGGCCATGATCAAGCGGGTCGCAAGCGGTGAAGACGTGATCGCTTACAACATGATCGGCTCCTATGCCTACGCCATGGCCAAGAAAGACCCGGCGATCGGATATGTCTTTCCCAAGGACCATACCCTGGTCGTGTCGCGGGTCATGTTCATCAACAAGAAGGCCAAGAATCCGAACGCCGCGAAGCTATGGCTGGACTATGTCCTTTCCAAGCGTGGCCAGACAGTGCTAGCGAAACGGGCCAGGATGCACGCGATACGCAGCGACGTGGAAGGCGACACTACGGCAGCCGCGTTGACGAGGTCGCTCGGCGACAGCCTGAAGCCGATCGCGATCGGTCCAGGCCTGCTCGAGTATCTCAACGACGCGAAGCGTCGCGACTTTCTCACGCGCTGGCGGCAGACCACAACCAAGTGATCTCGTTGCACTGAATCGTTTGGCGGCGCGACATTCGCGCTTCGTTGGTAACAGCAGTCTCCCTTGCGGAGGATCGCATGACAGTTGCAGCCCTCACTTCCCTTTCGATCCGCCGCTCCGTCGTGGCTCTGGCAATGGCGCTCGGCGTCCTGGCCGCGGGTCCGGCGCTGGCGCTGGACACCCTCAAGATAGTGGTCCCCGCGGCGCCAGGTGGCGGGTGGGATCAGACCGGACGCGCGCTGCAGGCCGCGCTGCAAAGCGGCGGGATCGTCAAGCGGGTGACGGTTGAGAACAAGGGCGGTGCCGGCGGCACCATCGGGCTTGCTCAGTTCGTCAGCTCGAGCAAGGGCAAGCCTGACGCGCTGATGATCGGCGGCATGGTGATGGTCGGCGCCATCATCAGCAACAAGTCTCCGGTCAGTCTGGCGCAGGTGACGCCGGTCGCGCGGCTCACCGGCGAGGCGCTGGTCGTGGTGGTGCCGGCTGCTTCGAAGCTCCAGTCCATGAAGGATCTGATCGCGCAGTTCAAGGCGAACCCCGGCAGCGTATCGTGGGGCGGAGGCTCCGCGGGGGGCTCGGACCACATCCTCGCGGGGTTGATCGCGCAGGCGGTCGGCGTCGAACCCGCGAAGGTCAACTACATCGCCTACGCGGGCGGCGGCGATGCGCAGGCCGCGATCATCGGCGGCCATGTTGCAGCCGGGATCAGCGGCTACGGCGAATTCGCCGGCCAGATCAAATCGGGAAAACTGCGAGCGCTCGCCATCTCCTCGGACAAGCGCGTTCCGGGGATCGATGTTCCGACCCTGAAGGAACAGGGCGTCGATGTGGAGCTGATCAACTGGCGCGCGATCTTCGGTGCACCGGGCATCAGCGACGCGCAGAAGAAAGAACTCATCAGCGTCGTCGAAAAAGCCGTCAAGACGCCTTCCTGGCAGGATGCGCTGAAGCGCAACGACTGGACCGACATGTTCCTGCCGGGCGATCAGTTCAAGTCTTTTCTCGATGCCGAACAGACGCGAATCGAGAA
>JBEVOI010000291.1:0-20528 GCA_040507665.1 Burkholderiales bacterium | reverse complement strand
CTCGCGGGCGACAGAAAGCAAAGGCCCCGCCGAAGCGGAGCCTTTTCTGGGTTGGGCGAAGGCGCGACGCGTCGCGCTACGTGACCCGAAAGTTTCGTGAACTGCCACGGATCGGGCGTATCCACGTCCGCTGGCAATAGCACCCCGCGCTCAAGAAGTGGGGTCCAAGCGTTGTAGGCGCCGACGATCTCGCCCAGATACGGGCGCGCCAATTCGATCACACGGTCGTATGGAATGTCGCTCGATCAGGTGACACCAAGGATTCTCCATCGCTCCCACCATAAGAAGCCAACATGCCTGCGGATACCTGCAAATTGGTCGCATTGGGATGAAAACGGAACGGCAGGCGATGCCAACTGAACTACAACTGCATTCGGGGGTCGCAGCGCTGTTCGGGAAAGGCGCGTTTTTTGGCACTTCCGGTCGAAGCCGTCGCTGATCCATTCGGACAGGCACAGGCGGACAAGGTCGGGCAGCGGATCGAGAGCGATGCTCACGATTCGCATGTCATGTCAAGAGTCTCCTGTGGTTTGGCGGATTTATTCTCGCTGCGCCGGGGCGGCGCCTTCACCCGCCTCGCGAATGCCTAAAGTTGAGGAAGGAGATTGAAGAAGACAACCATGCGCACATTCAGAGTGTCCGGGATTGCCTTGCTGTTACTGGCCAGCGTTGCAGTGGCCGACGTGAACGTAACGAATCTCCGGTGCGAGTACTTGAAGGGCCCGCTCGGCATTGACGTGGCCAAGCCGCGGCTGAGTTGGCAATTGGTTTCCACTGAGCGCGACCAGAAGCAGACCGCCTACCAGATCGTCGTGGAGGGACTCTGGGACAGCGGCAAGGTCGCTTCCGACCAAAGTATCAATGTCGAATACGACGGCCCCGCGCTAAAGCCAGGCCAGCGTGTCACTTGGAAAGTCCGCGCGTGGCCCGGTGGCATATGGAGCAAGCCGTCGTCGTGGACGATGGGGCCGGCGCAGTGGACCGCGAAATGGATCGGCACCGGCGACTCGTTCAAGCCGCGGAAAGACGGCGAGAATACGCTCGTCGATCCGTGGTTTCGCAAGACATTCAAACTCGATGCCAAACCGCAGCGCGCCACCGCATTTGTTGCCTCGATCGGCTTTCACGAACTGCATGTGAACGGCCGCAAGGTCGGCGACGCAGTGCTGGCGCCGAGCGTGACCGACAATACCAAGCGCGCCCGTTACGTCACCTACGACATCGGCGAGCACCTCCGCCCCGGCAAGAACGTCATCGGCCTCTGGCTCGGCACATCGTGGTCGATTTTCCCGAAGTTCGAGACAGCCGACAAACCGCGTGCGCCGCTAGTCATCGGCCAGTTCGATCTCGACGACCGCCGTATCGTCACCGACGAGTCCTGGAAAACCCACCCCAGCCCCAGCATGCTGCTGGGCGCCTGGGACTACATGAACTTTGGCGGCGAGCTCTACGACGCCAACAAGGAATTGCCGGGTTGGGCCGACGCCAGACTCGATGATTCTGCCTGGCGACCGGTCAAGGTATTCGCGCCGTCGGTCGTAATCTCCGCCGACGAGGTCGAGCCGAACCGGATGCTTACCGAGCTGAAACCGACCGCGGTCACCGAGTCGACACCAGGCGTCTATCGCGTGGACATGGGCCGCAACTTCGCCGGGTTCACCGAGATAGGAGTGCAAGGCAAACCGGGTGACCGCATCGAGTTCCAGTTCTCCGAGCAGGCCGACAAACCGATGACGCACGGCCTCCACAGCGCTTACATCATTGGCTCGAACGGCAAAGGCACCTTCCGCAACCGCTTCAACTACAGCTCCGCTCGCTGGATCACCATTACCGGCGCGCAACAGACACCCGAGGTGCGCGGCTGGCTCGTGCGCAACGACTACGAGCGCGCTACCGCCTTCACTTCTTCGAGCCAGCTGCTGAACAACATCTACGACACCACGCTGTGGACTTTCGAAAATCTCACTCTCGGCGGCTACGCCGTCGATTGCCCGCAGCGCGAACGCATGGGCTACGGTGGCGACGCGCAAGCCACGACCGCGACCGGCCTCAGCAACTACAAGCTCGGGGCGTTCTACACGAAATGGTCTGAAGACTGGCGCGACGTCCAGGTCAAAGCCGTCGCTCCGACGGGCACCGAGGACGGGAATCTGCCCCATACCGCACCGACCTACTGGGGCGGTGGGGGGCCGGCCTGGAGCGGTTATTCCGTCCACTTGCCCTGGGAGATGTATCAGCGGTACGGGGACAAACGGATTCTCGAGCAGAACCTTCCAACCATCGAACGCTGGCTCGCGTTCCTCGAAACGAAATCGAAAGGCAACGTCCTTAGACGCTGGGGGGGGCGGTGGGATTTCCTCGGCGACTGGCTGTGGCCCGGCGCTCCGGCGGTTACCAGCGATGCGCGCGAAGGGGTTTCTTTCAACAGCCGGCTCCACAAGCACCAGATTGCCGCCAAGCGCCACCTCCGGCGCTGGGCCGAAGAGTGGGAGATCCTCGATGACTGGTTCTGGCCCGGCCCCGATGGCATCAACGGCGACACGCGCGAGACGCTGTTCTTCAACAACTGTTATTGGCTCTACGATCTACGCGTCGCGGCTCAGATCGCCACCGTCCTTGGCAAGTCCGATCAGGCTGCCGCCTGGAACCGGCGCGCCGACGAGATCCGCCGTACGGTTCACGCCAAGTTCTTCAACGTCGCCGACAACAGTTACGTCAACGGCTCTCAGGCCTACCTCGCCATTGCGCTGCTAGCGGACGTTCCACCCTCCGAGTTGCGCCCTGCTGTCTGGAAACGGCTCGAGGACGAGATCCTGAGCGTGCGCAAAGGTCACATCCACGCCGGCATCACCGGCGGCGCATTCCTGTTCAAGACGCTGATGGAAGCGCACCGCGACGATCTGCTCTACGCGATGGTCGCCAAAGACGATTACCCGAGCTGGGGCTATATGCTCAAACAAGGCGGCACGACGTTCTGGGAAGATTGGGAAGGTCACCCCATGCGCTCGCGGCTGCACAGTTCCTACCTCTATGTGGGTGCGTGGTTCATCCACGGGATCCTCGGTATCCAACCCGACCCGAAAAATCCCGGCTTCAAACACTTTGTTATCCGTCCCGCCCCGCTCGATCTCGCCTGGGCCAAGGGCCACTATGATTCGCTGTATGGTCGCATCGAGAGCAGCTGGCGAAACGAGGGAGGCAAGTTCACGCTTGAAGTCACCGTGCCGCCCAACACTACGGCAACCGTGATTCTGCCCGGCGAAGCAGGGGTCACTGTCCAACCCGGTACCCACAAGTTCGAGAAGAGGTTGTGAAGGCTCCGATCGCCCGATGTGTCGTCCCAGGAGCCTGAGACCTGATCAGCTAGAGGGACGCTTCGAGGTGGGCGAACACTCGCGCTGCCGCGTCGAAACGACCGGTAACGCGAGGTTCGAACCGCCTGAGCGGTGAGCCGGCGGCAATGCGGCGTCGGCCTTCCTCCAGCGACGAAAGTGTCCCGGTTGCTAACGCCTGCACGAGCAGGTTGCCAGCCGCAGTTGCCTCGACCGGCCCGGCGATCACTGGACGCCCCGCCGCGTCGGCCGTGGCCTGGTTGAGGTACGTGTTCATGGCGCCGCCGCCGACGATGTGAATCCCCGGAATGCGGGTGCCCGTCAGACGCTCGATCTTGGCCACGACCGAGGCGTAGCGCAGCGCCAGCGAGTCGAGGATGACCTTCGCGAGTTGTGCCGGGTCGTCGGTGTCTCGCTGCAGGGTGGCGCACAGCATCTCGCGCAGGGCGCCGACCATGCTTTCAGGCGCGAAGAAGCGGCGATCGTCGGGGTAGACCACGCCCGCCAACGCAGGTATCCGCTCGACGGCTGCCAATAGCGCGGGCAGATCCGCGCCTCTTCCTTCCGCCTCCCACTCGCGCCGGCAGGATTCGAGCAGCCAAAGGCCCATGACGTTGGTTAGGAGCCGCGTCGTGCCACCGATTCCGGCCTCGTTCGTGAGGCCCGCGCGGGCGGCGGCGGGTGAGAGCAGCGGCGCGTCGCGCTCCACCCCAACGAGCGACCAGGTGCCGGACGAGATGAATGCCCAGCCGCGCTCGAGGGGCGTTCCCGCCACGGCGCTCGCCGTGTCGTGGGTGCACGGTGCTACGACCGCCAGCGGGTCCGCATCGAGCTGCGAGACCAACTCCCGCGACAGCGTCCCGAGTCGTGCACCGGCCTCCACGATCGGCGGGAGGACATGCCGGGGGAGACCCAGGCGCGCGATCAACTCATCGTCCCATCGGGAGGTGCCGGCAGCGAGCAGCTGGGTGGTCGACGCGTTCGTGCGCTCGCACAACAGCGCACCGCACAGGACGTAGTGACAGTAGTCCGGGATTAGCAGCAGTTTCTCGGCAGCGGCGGGAAATCCGTCACGAACGTGAGCCCACAACTGGCAGAGCGTGTTGAACGGTTGGAACTGGATGCCGGTCCGGGCGTAAATCTCGTCGCGACTCGCCCGTGAGGAGATCTGGTCCAGGGCGTCGCGGGTCCGGGCATCCCGGTAGCAGATGGGTTCTTCGACGAGCCGGCCCCCGCGATCCAGCAGGACGTAGTCCACGCCCCAAGAGTCGACGCCGACCGACGCGAGCGGCCGTCCCCATTCGCGAGCACCGGCTTGCGCGCGCTCGAGCCCGATCCGGATGCCGCCTAGAAGGCGTTCTACGTCCCAACGCAGGTGCCCCGCCTGTTCGCGCGGGGCATAGCTGAACCGGTGGACTTCCCTCCAGCGCAGGCAATCGCTCGCGGGGCCACCGACCAGTGCCCGGCCGCTGCCCGCCCCGAGATCGATCGCGACGTGCAGGGGGTCGGGGGTGGCCTTCAACGCAGGAATGCCTCGGGCAATCCTCCGTCTACCGGGAGGACGTGGCCCGTCGTCCGGCCGCTGCGTTCGGACGCGAGCCACAGGATCGCCTCGGCATTGAGTTCAGGCGTGATGGGCTGCTTGAGGAGCGTCCGGCTGGCGTAGAAGTGCGCCAGCCGGTCACGCAGCGCCTCGGTGGACTCGTCGTCGTTCCACGCGATGCCGTACTTCGTGAGCGACGACTGGACGCGGTCCCTGGGGAACATCGTCGATCCGCCGACCACGGTCGCCGGTGCGATTGCGTTGACCCGGACCGTTGGCGCCAGCCGGACGGCCATCTCGCGCACGAGGTGGCTGACCGCCGCCTTGCTGACGTCGTACGCCTCACTCCCGCGTTTGGCGACGACCGCGTTGGCCGAACTGGTCAGCACGACCGTCGCGAGCGTCTGCTGAGCGGAGAAGACCGCCGCCACTTCGTCGACCAGGATGTAGTTTGCCGTGACGTTCAACGCCAGCGTCCGTGCCCACTCTGCGTCGTCGATGTTCCCCTGGAGATCGGGTATCGGGAACGCCGCGGCGGTATTGAGGAGCATGTCGATGCCGCCGAACCGCTGCACGGCGTGTCTCACCATCGCGCGAACGCTGTCGCGGCTCGTGATGTCGACGGTGCAGGCGCTCGCCGCGTCGGGGTCCGCAGCCTTTCCGGCAGCGTCGGCCACCTCCGCAGCTGCCACTCCGTTCAGATCCGCGACGACTACGTGAGCGCCGCAGGCAGCCGCCTTCAATGCGGCGGCGCGGCCGATGCCGCTGCCACCGCCGACCACGACGCAGACGCGGCGGCTGAATTCCTTGGGGCGTCGCAGGCGCTGGAGCTTGGCTTCCTCGAGCGCCCAGTACTCGATGTTGAAAGCTTCGCGACCGGGAAGCGCGACATAATTATTCACCGCCGTGAACCCGGCGGCCCGGTCCGGGCTCCTCGGCTGGGACAGCGGCCCTGGCGCCGTTGAGCCGCCGCCGAGCGCCGTCGCGCCCGCCATGACGTTGATGGCGTTGCGGTAGAACTCCCCTGTGTACCGCGCCTCCCGCCGGGTCGCGCCGAACGTGAACATTCCGACGCCAGGTACGAGGACCACGGACGGGTTCGGATCACGCAGGCGCGGCGATGACGGTTCGGCGAAGGCTTCGTAGTAAGCGGCGTAGTCACGGCGGTAGGTGGCCGCGCCCCGGGCAATCGCGTCCTGCAGCGTCTCGAGCGTTTCGTTCCCGGGATTCCACCCCACGTAAAGCGGTTTGATCCGCGTGCGGACGAAGTGGTCGGGACAACTGGTGCCGACTTCGGCGAGGGCTTCGGCATCGCGCCCGTTCACGAAGTCGAGGGACGCATCGGTATCGTCGAACACCCCAATCACTGGACGATGGGTGGAGATCTGTCCGCGCAGATACGGAAGCACCGCGGCGGCTAGCTCTTGGCGGTCGACCCGGGCGCTGTGCCGTGGTCCTCCGAATCTCGGCACGCGCTGTTCGTGCTCGAGCACGAAGGTGCCCAGATCGTCGATCACGGCGAGAGTGTTGAGATAGCACTCGCGCGACGTGGGGCCCCACGTAAGCAGACCGTGACTTGCGAGCACGATGCCGTCGCAGCCGGGGTGCTCGTCGACGGCCCGGCGGAGCATCAGCGCCAGTTCGAACCCCGGCCGCTGCCATGGCACCCAGACGAGTTTCCGTCCAAAGCGGTCGTTGAACTCCTCGAGCTTCACCCGGCCGTTCGCGCTCGCGGCAAGGGCGATGGCCCAGTCCGGGTGCAAGTGGTCGACGTGATTGAAGGGCAGAAATGCGTGTAGCGGCGTGTCGATGGACGGTGGAACGCCGTGGTTCTCGACGCTGAACCGCGGGTAGTGCGCCACCATCTCGTCCTCGTGCGCCTCGCCCCTGTAGACGGCGCGCAGACCCTCGAGTCGGCTCAAGTCCAGCAGCGCGAAGCCGGCGTTCCCGATCGTGCCGAGATCGCCGCCAGACCCCTTGACGGCGAGCACGCGTACCGGCTTGCCCGAGATCGCGTCGGGGACTTCGAACTTCCCGCTGGTGTTTCCGCCGCCGTAATTCGTGATGCGCTGGTCGGCGCCCAGGAGGTTCGAGCGATAACGCAGAAGGCCGAGATCGTCGTCGCCAGCGGCTGCGGCGCCCTCGGTTGTCCAGAGATCCTGGAGGTGTGTCATAAACGGTGACCCTTGAGAAGCGGGAGATCGGCGCGTCGCCCTGGCTTAGGTTGAGGCAGGCAGTTGGCGCGGTTCGCAGGCATCGGCACTGCTCGGTCGCAGCGTTCGCAGGCCGTTCCGGCGTGGCCTACCGATCCATCCACAAGGGCGTGGCCAGGAACCACGCGATCGTGGCGCCGAGCATCCACGATTGCATCGAAGCGAGGGACATCGAGCCCGTGAAGAACAACACGGGCGGTGCGATCGTGCCGACGAGCGACAGTAGGGAGACCAAACGCGCGACGGTTTTCATACCCGTCTCTCCTTGCGTTGCATCAGCCTGCTGAAGACAACGTAAAGCCCGGCAGCCACGAACCACCCTGGCAGGCCGACGAAATAGACCTGGAGGCCGCCCATGTCAACCACCATGAAGCACAGGCCCAGCGTGACCAACCATGCCAGGCCTGCGGCCCAGTTGACGGGCACGCCCGCCGCCGCGGCGTAATCCTGTCTGAACCCGAACCGGCCCGCGAGCCAGAAGTCCACGAAGATGACGGCTCCCATGGGCATCAGGACGAGACCGTAAATCGCAACGAAGTCGAGCAGCTTCATGGCAAAGGCCGGGAACATCCCCGCGACCGTTGCAAGCGCCCCGGTTACCAGCGTGACTCGGTAGCGCGACCACGACGGAGAGATTGCCTGAAAGGCGAGTCCAGCGCGGTAGATGGTGGGGTTCGCCGTGGTCCAGCCGGCCACGATGACGCACACGACGCCGGCGACACCCGCTGCGTCGTACGCCAGCGGACCCGGCAAGACGCTGGTGTTGGCGGGGTTCGCGTTGATCTGTTGCGCGTAGAGAATCGAAGCCGAGAGCCAGGCGATGAAATGCCCGAGGTACATGCCCGCAGCCGTGGAAACGGCGTACCAGGACTTACGTGCGTAGCGCAACACGCTGAGATCCGCCATGCCGATGTGCATGGCCATGTTGCAGAACCAGGCGAAGAACATCACGTGCCAGAAGGTGAACTTCACCTGGCCCGGAAGCGGCGCGCCGCCTTTCCAGATGAGCTCCTGCGCTTTCGGCCAGAACTCCCCGACGGACGTGATACCCAGCTGGCCGGCACCGATGATGCCGAAGGCGATGAACACGAGCACCATCCAGGGTGCCGCGATGTTGGCGATTTTGGCGACGACCTGGTAACCGTAGGCGGCCACCACGGTCATCAGCACGCCCATGACGAGCACCGTCGCCGCCCATCCGAAGCTGGTGGGATAAAGGTCGTTGAGGCCTGGCATCGCAATGTCGAACCAGACACCCGCAGCCGTCGCATTGACGGTAACCATGGCGCCGGCGAGGAAGCAGAACATGACGCCGTTGGCGAGGTTGAAGACCTTGACCAGCCGGCGTCCGCAGATCTTCTCAAGCTGATAATACAGAGTCATTCGCGCTCGCACGGCGATCGGCGCAGTCAGGCAAAGCCAGCTCAGCACGGCCAGCATATTGCCGACGAAAAGCCCGCCCACCACGTCGACGGCGCTTACCCCCGAGGCGACGAAGAGTGGTCCGATCATGAGTTCGGTGCCCGCCGTGTGTTCGCCCGCATACTGGCCGACAAAGCTGCGGAACCCCAGGAGCGCGCGTTCCGGAACCCGCTCGCGTTCGAACTCGTCGACTGGCTCCGCGTGAGAAGCAGTGAAGTCGTCAACTATGGTCACGTTAGGAAGTCTGCTTGCCGGCCAAAAGATGGGACGGCAGAATACCGTATACCCGGCGGGGATGGGGGTTGTCATGACGATCGACTGGGAAACCGCGCTGGGCGAAGACCGGCGCGTACGCGAAGAAGCGCTGCGGGAAGACTACGATCACCTGGAACGCCAGCTCGCACGGCGCGGAATTCGGATTGCCGAGGCCTTGGCGCGAGCGACGGCGTTTACCGTGTCCCTGCCTTCGTGGGGTGTGGCGACCGGCGGGACGCGTTTCGCCCGATTCCCCGGCCCCGGCGAGCCGCGGGATGTGTTCGAGAAGCTGGATGATTGCGCGGTCATCAACCGCCTCGTGCGCTGCACGCCGGACATCTCGCTCCACATCCCCTGGGACGAGCCCGAAAATCCTTCCGCACTCCGCGCTTACGCGGAGGAACGTGGACTGACGCTGGACACCACCAATTCCAATACATTCCAGGACCAGCCCGGCCAGGTACGGTCCTACAAGTTCGGCAGCCTGACGCACACCGACGCAGGCGTTCGCGCCCAAGCCGTCGAGCACAACCGCCACTGCATGGAAGTCGGTCTGCAGCTTGGGGCCCAGGCGCACTCGGTGTGGATCGGCGACGGCGGCAACTTCCCGGGCCAGGTGCACACGCGGCGGGCGCTGGAGCGATACCTCGACAGCCTGCGCGCCATCTATGCGAGCTTGCCGGAAGGTTGGCGGCTGTTCATCGAGCACAAGCTCTACGAACCGGCGTTCTACTCGACGGTGCTCAACGACTGGGGCGTCAGTTACTACTGTGCCCGGGAATTGGGGGAGCGGGCGCTCTGCCTCGTTGACTTCGGGCACCATGCGCCAAACGTCAACATCGAGATGATCGTGGCCCGGTTGCTCCAGTTCGGAAAGCTCGGCGGCTTCCATTTCAACGACAGCCAGTACGGCGACGACGACCTCGATGCCGGAGCCGTCAAACCGTTTCAGCTCTTCCTGGTCTTCAACGAACTGGTGGATGCAGAGCAGGATGGCGTGTCGCGGTTCGCACCAAGCTACATGCTCGACCAGTCTCACAACGTGACAGATCCGATCGAGTCTCTCATGACGAGCGCCGTGGAAGTGCAGCGCGCATACATTCAGGCGTGCCTGGTGGACCGGGCTACCCTGGCCGACTGCCAGGAACGCAACGATGCGCTGATGGCGCTCGCCACGCTGAAGCAGGCGTTCCGGACCGACGTGACACCCATTCTCGCGATGGCCCGGATGACGGCCGGGGGTGCGATCGATCCGGTGGCCGTGTTCCGCGGGAGCGGCTACCGGCAGCTGCAGGCTACGCTCCGTGCGGCCGCCGCGAGACTCGGCGGCGGGATCGTCTGAGCCGCCCCTGCCTCCTGGAGGAACCGTGTCCCGTGCCCTCGTCTAAGCCGTCGTCCGCGAGGTGCCGCGCCGCCAACCGATCGCCGCGGACGATCCGGCGCGTGACGTCGAACGCGTGTTCTATCCACTGGCTGGTGCTCGACGGGGTTGATTGCAGCGCAGGGAAGGTCGGGTCGGGGTTCCACGAGGCGGGCAAATGCCCGTCGCGTCACGTCACCCGGAAGTTCTTGAACTGCCAGGGATCAGTTATATCCACATCCTCCGGAAACAGGACTCCGCGTTCTTGCAATGGCGTCCAGTCGCTGTAGGCGCCGACGATCTCCCCGAGGTACGGCCGCGCCAGTTCGATAACCCGATCGTACGGAATATCGTCGGGCTCCGTGACGTGGTTCCACGGGTTCTCCATCGCCCACACCATCGAGGCCAACACGCCTGCGGACACTTGCAGGCTGGTCGCGTTGTTGTAGGGAGCCAGCTTGCGTGCGTCGTGGACGTTTACCCGGGAACCCAGCCAGTAGGCGCCCTTCGCGTGCCCCATCAGCAGCACACCGAGCTCGTCGATTCCGCCGGAGATATCGTCCATCAGCACACGCGTGTTCGTCTGCATGTGCCAGTTCTTGCCCGCAAGCTCGTGCACCGACAGCACCGCCGCGTCGCAGGGGTGGTAGGCGTAGTGCACCGTCGGACGATGCAATATCCGGTCGCCCTCGCGAACCGTGAGGTAGTCCGCGATGGAAATGGATTCCCCGTGAGTGATCAGGAAACCGTGATATGGGCCCTCCTGCGGCGTCCAGGACCGCACGCGCACGGACGCCCCGGGCCGCTGAAGATAGATAGCGGCGTCGCACCCGAACTCGTGGCGCTGGCCGTCCTCGGGGAAGTGGCGCTCGTGGCTGCCCCAACCGAGCTCGGCGGGCTGGGTGCCTTCCCCAGCGAAGCCTTCCACGGACCACGTGTTCACGAACTCGTCGATGCGCTTGGGCACACTGGTGGTTTGGGTATCCCGCTCCGCAATGTGGATGACCTTCACGCCGAGTTCCATGGCGAGCTGAGCCCAGGCTTCGCGGGTACCGGGCGGTTTCACCGCGTGACCGGTATCGCGCGCCACGTCGAGCAATGCCTGCTTGACGAAGCTCGACACCCAGCCGGGATTTGCACCGTGCGTCGGCATGATCGTCGGGCCTGACAAATGTTTCCGGCGCAGCTCCAGCGCCGCTTCGCGCATGGCGTAATTGGAGCGAAGAGACGGCGACAGGGACGTGTCGGTGTACCCGCCGGCCCACGGCTCGATACAGCCATCGAGATACATCACGCCAAGCTCGCAACACAACTCCATCAGCGCAACCGACGACACATCCACGGAAAGGTTGAGCAGGAAATCGCCCTTGGAAACCCGCGGCACGAGAATCTCCCGGAAATTGCCCCGGGTCAGCGGCGAAATCTGAAAGGCGATGCCGTAGCTTGCGGCCTCTTCCCGTCCGCGCTCGTCGGCCGTCACGATGCTGATCTGCTCCGGCTTCAGATCGATATGTCGAAGGATGAGGGGAAGCACTCCCTGCCCAACGCTGCCGAAGCCCACGAAAACCAGTTTCCCGGAGAACCTTACGTGCTTGATTTCCAGCATTTTTCCTTTAGAAACCTCCAAGTTGAGAGGGTCAAAAAGGCTCCGAGTATAGCACCCACGCTAGAAACGCTCGTGGCTCCGCCGCCCGCCGCGTTTTCGGCCAGCAGGACGCGTCGTATGGTCCATCCTGCTGCTCTCGCGCATGGCGCGGGACGACAAAGGCTTCTACGAGCAGCTAATGGTAGCGGACCTTGCGACCGAGGGCTCGCGGCGGCGGCTTAACGTCACGGGTCGCACATTCCAGCGGCGGGGGTTTTCGGCGCGGGATCAGTCCGGCATACTTCGTCCAGCCAGGACCGGGCGGCTTCTCCCCCAACGGCATTGAGGAGGGCGAAAGAACAGGACTTCCCCGAGCCCGACCACCGCATGGAAGTTGCTTTTCGCGGTGGCGTTGATGAATGACTCGCGCTGTGCGTGACGCGATACACAGCAGGACGCAGGAGAATCGATGGACAACACTTCACCTACAACGAATGCGCTGCCGCGGCGCCGCTTCCTGCGGACCGTGATGGGAGCGGCGCTCGTTGTCCCGGCCTTGGGTCTTCCACGGGTTGGTCATGCGTATGCCGGCTACGGGAGCGTCGAACGCCTCACCTTCGAACACACCCACACAGGCGAAGCGCTTTCGTTGGTGTACCGCGTAGAGGGTCAGTACGTGCCGTCCGCCCTGCAGTCCCTCAATCGCTTTCTCAGGGATTTCCGCACCGGCGACGAGCACGAAATCGATCCACAACTGCTGGACATCCTATCCCGCCTCGCGGTCATCACCCGCAGCCAGGCGCCCTTCCAGGTGATTTCCGCTTACCGCTCGCCGCGCACCAATGCAATGCTCCGGGAGAAAAGCGGCGGCGTTGCCAAGGGGAGCCTGCACCTCGATGGTCGCGCCATCGACATTCGCCTCCCAGACGTGCAACTCCCTGACCTGCGCGACGCCGCACTCAGCTTGCGGGCGGGTGGCGTCGGCTTCTATCCCGGCCCCAACTTCGTTCACGTCGATACCGGCCGCGTGCGTACCTGGTAGGCGCGTGCGGACTAAGGCAGTGCGGTCGGAGCCTTGTTGAGCGCTTCGGCGAGCTTCTTATCGTGGCCGTAGATGTCCGGGAGGAAATGCGTCCTCCCTTGCGGGTCCACCACGGCAGTGGTGTAGAAGATCAGGATCGGAATCGGCCGCTCGAGCGTCACCCGCACGGGCTCGGGCAGGCTCATCGACCTGCGGATGCGCTCTGCGTCCCAGTCCGGCCGATCGAACAAGACAAACTCCGCAACCGCCACCGGGTCTTCGACCCGTATGCAGCCGTGGCTGAAATCCCGTCGAGTGCGGCTGAAGAGTTCATGAGCGGGGGTGCTGTGAAGATAGACATCGTAGCGGTTCGGGAACACGAACTTCACCCCACCCAGGGCATTCTTCGCGCCCGGCCGCTGGCGCAGCCGCACCGTACCGCGTTCCAGCTCCGCTAGCGTCGAGGCATCGACCGACGTGGTGACGCCGGCGCCCACGATTTCCATCCCCTGGCGCGCCAGATAACCCGGATCCCGCTTGAGCTTCGGCAGCAACTCTTTCAGCGTGATGCTGCGTGGTACGTTCCAGTACGGGCTGAAATCGACGTAGTCCACCTGATCTGCAAACACTGGCGTCGGCGTCCTGCCGGCGCTGCCCACGATTACGTCCATTTCCATTAGCGGCCGGTCGGTGCCGATAGCTCCGTCGAACGAGAGCAGCTTGAACCGTGGGATGTTGATGACGATGAAACGCTCTGCGGGCGCCGGCGGGAGCCAGCGAATGCGCTCGATTCCCATCTCGATTTGCCGCACGCGTTCGGACAGGGGGCGGTTCACTTCCTGGACGGTGGCGGACCCGAGCACGCCGTCCGCGGTGAGGCCGTGACGTTCCTGGAAGCGCTTGACGGCATTCACGAGCTCGTCGTCGAATTTATCTCCGTCGTCGCGCTCGGGCGCCGCGGCGTCCAGGTCTCCAAAGGCAACCAGGCGGCGCTGGAGTTGGGGTATTCCCGCAAAGGTAGCGCCGGGCTCCACCTTGCTCTTCGCTGTCGGCACCACGGGAAGGGTCTGGTCCGCGGCCAGCCGACGGTACTGGGCGAGGGACTTCTTGAGCGCCGCGTACATGGGCAGCTGCGGCTCCGCCGCCTCGGTCTCCGCTGCCACCTGGTTGCGCTCGATTCCCCGCTGCAAGAGAGCAACGACATCGATATTCCGCTTGTTGCTGTCGAGGTCCAGATAGAGGCTGCGCGGATTGACCCGTCCGTGGGCCAGGTTCGTCGTGTAGCGAAGCAGCGCAAGCGTGAGCGCGGCGTCGAAGAGCGCTAGCTCGCTCGGAGTGGCGCGCTGCTCTGCGCGGAGGTTAGTCAGCTTCGCAGCAAGCAGCGGCGCATCGTAGTCTGCGCTGGACAATCCCTTCTCGGCCGCGCGCTCGAGGAGGAGCACCGCTTCTTCGGCTTGCCTCGTGGGATGTCCGTCCTCCAGCCATGCCGGCGTGTATGCCCGCGCCTCGTAGAAGCGAGTCAGCAATTCTTGGTAGGCCCCGAATTGGGGCCCCCCCGGGTCTGGCTCGCTGCCACTGAGGACAATTGTGCGGAGCGCTTGCTCTAGCGTGGCTTCGGCAGGCGGAACAGCGGCCGAAGGGGATGCCGCTGTTGCGGCCAATGCCCAAAGGAGGGAGACGCCAGAGCAGAAGCGCCGTGCGAGATGGGCCTTCACCGAATCGCCTCAGGGTGCCAGCAGGAAGTCCCGCACCGTCCCGATCTGGTCATCACTCATGAACGTGGGCGCATGCCCGATCCCCGGAAACTCCACCAACCGCGCCTTCGGGCCGCGAGCTAGCATTGCCTCGGCTGTGTCGTGCCGGAGCAGGTCCGACTCGCTTCCCCGTACGATTAGAGTGGGGCAGCGGATAGCATCCCAGATGCTCCAGAGATCGACATCCTTAGCCCAACCCGTCCGCAGTGGCAGCGCGATACCGGGGTCGTAGGCAAGCCCCCAACTGCCGTCTTCATGCCGCTTGGACCCGTGCAGCGTCAGATGGCGCCATTGCTCATCGGTAAGGGGGCCGAACGGGGCCGCGATCACGCGCAGATAGCGCTCGAGTTCCTCGGGTGTCGGGAAGCGGGGATCCTTGCCCACATAGTCGGCAATGCGTTGCAATGCCGACCGAGGGATGATCGCGCCCACGTCGTTCACGACCAGTCGCCGGATCGGGCTATGGGGCTGGGCGGCGAGCATCATTCCGATGATGCCCCCCATCGAGGTGCCTACCCAGTCGATAACCTTCTCCCTTGGTCCGCCGGACAGCTTCCGCATGAGGCGGCCGAGCCAGCCGGTCAGCGCTACGTCTGCCGAAACCCGGGCCATGAGCGTGGCGCAGTCGTTGACGTAAAGCGGATAGCCGTAATCCGCTTTGTGCTCCAACCAGTCACTCTCGCCACGCCCCGGCATGTCAGGGCACACCACGCGGCACTCCGCGGCGAGCGCACGTGCGAGGTAGTCAAAGTCGCGGGCGTTGCGCGTCAGGCCGTGGGCGCAGACCACGACATGCAGATGGTGTGGGCGTCCCCAGTTGAGGTAATGGATACGGTGGAAGCCATGCGGCCCCAAGGCAAGGAAGGAATCGGATTTAGGATGTAGGTTGTTAACCATTCAATTTGCAGGACAAATAGAGGATGCGCCGGAGCGGTCGCAGGGGATAAGACCGTTGGAGAGGATACCGCGGGCCGCTGTGCAGCGCAGAAAGCTTTTTGATCGGAGGCAATCCGCGTTGTGGTTGGCTATCAGTCACTTGGGGCTTGCCTCTTCAACGCCATAAGAAAGTCAGTTGAGAGTTGGAACCAAATAGTACTAAACTCGTCCGAATTACTGGATAGTTGACGATTCTGGATCTCCAATGCTTCGACTGAGCAAGCTCACTGACTACGGCACCGTGGTGATGACCTTCATGGCGCGCGAGTCCGAGCGGGTGCACAGCGCCCATGAGATCTCCGAAAAGATTGGCGTTTCCGCACCCACCGTGAGCAAAGTCCTGAAGACGCTGGCGCGCTATGGCCTAGTGGTGTCGAGCCGCGGCGCGAAGGGCGGCTATATCCTTGCGCGAAGCGCGGAAGACATCACGATGGCGGAGATCATCAGCGCAATGGAGGGCGGTCCGCTTGGGCTGACGGAGTGCAGCACGATGCCGGGGATGTGCGTGCAGGAGACGAACTGCTCGATCCGCGGCAACTGGCAGAAGATCAATCAGGCCCTCGTGGAGGCGCTCAGGCAGGTCTCGCTCGCCGAGATGACGCGGCCGGTTGCGCACCCGATTCGAATTACCGCGAGCAGCGTGCGGAACGGCCAGGCCCTTGCCTGAGCTTGTGCCTAAGGAATCCAGCAAGAGGTAGCAGAATGGCGACAGCAACCCAGAAGCTCGACGAGCTCATCACCCAGGAATACAAGCATGGCTTCGTCACTGATGTCGAAGCGGACGTCATTCCCAAAGGGCTGAGCGAAGACGTTGTTCGTCTGATTTCGGCGAAGAAGAACGAGCCCGAATTCATGCTCGAATGGCGTCTGAAAGCTTATCGCCACTGGCTCACGATGACGGAGCCGAAGTGGCCGTCTGTACATTACCCGCCGATCGACTACCAGGAGATCATCTACTACTCCGCGCCGAAGACGACCACCGGGCCAAAGAGCTTGGACGAAGTCGACCCCGAGTTGCTCGAGACCTACGAGAAACTCGGCATACCGCTCAAGGAGCGCGAGATTCTCGCGGGCGTCGCAGTAGACGCGGTGTTCGACAGCGTGTCGGTCGCGACGACGTTCAAGGACAAGCTCGGCTCAATGGGCATCATCTTCTGTTCATTCTCGGAAGCGGTGCAGGAGCACCCACAGCTGGTGCAACAGTATCTGGGCTCTGTCGTGCCGTACACGGACAATTTCTTTGCGACCCTGAACTCCGCCGTATTCTCCGATGGGTCTTTCTGCTACATCCCGAAGGGCGTGCGCTGTCCGATGGAGTTGTCCACGTATTTCCGCATCAATGCGAAGAACACGGGCCAGTTCGAGCGGACGCTCATCATCGCAGAGGAGGGTAGCTACGTTTCCTACCTCGAAGGCTGTACGGCGCCTATGCGCGACGAGAACCAGCTGCACGCGGCGGTGGTGGAACTGGTTGCCCTCGACAACGCCAGGATCAAGTACTCGACCGTGCAGAACTGGTATCCCGGCGACAAGGAAGGCAAGGGCGGCATCTACAATTTTGTCACCAAGCGCGGCGACTGTCGCGGCGCGAACTCGCACATCTCGTGGACCCAGGTCGAGACCGGCTCCGCGATCACGTGGAAGTACCCGTCCTGTATCCTGCGCGGAGACAACTCGGTGGGCGAGTTCTACTCGGTCGCGCTCACCAACCACTTCCAACAGGCCGACACCGGCACCAAGATGATCCACATCGGGAAGAACACGACCTCGACGATCGTCTCCAAGGGCATCTCCGCCGGCAAGGGGCAAAACGCCTACCGCGGGCTGGTCAGGATCGGCAAGGGCGCGGAAAATGCGCGCAACTATACGCAGTGCGACTCGCTGCTGCTCGGAGACAAGTGCGGAGCACACACGTTTCCCTACATCGAGGTCGGCAATCCCACGGCGAAGGTGGAGCACGAAGCTTCTACTTCCCGTGTGTCCGAGGACCAGCTCTTCTATTGCATGCAGCGCGGCATCTCGGCCGAGGACGCGGTCTCGATGATCGTGAACGGCTTCTGCAAGGAAGTGTTCAAGGAGCTGCCAATGGAGTTCGCGGTAGAAGCTCAGAAGCTGCTGGGCGTGTCCTTGGAAGGCAGTGTCGGCTAAGGCAACAGCATGAACACAGGGGTCCCTGAGAAAGAACTGGAGAACACCGAGAAACGGCAATCCGAATTTCTCTGTGCTGTACTTTGTGCCCTCTGTGTGTCCAATGGCTTTTGAAATGGGAATCTAACCATGCTCGAAATCAGAAATCTTCACGCGCAGGTCGACGGGAAGCAGATCCTCAATGGCATCGACCTCTCGGTGAAGACAGGCGAAGTGCACGCGATCATGGGGCCGAATGGCTCGGGCAAGAGCACGCTCGCGAACGTGCTCGCGGGTCGTGAAGGATATGTGGTTACCGGCGGCGAGGTACTCTACCAAGGTGGCAATCTGCTCGAGCTCACGCCCGAAGAGCGCGCGAGAGACGGCGTGTTTCTCGCGTTCCAGTACCCGGTCGAGATCCCCGGCGTGTCGAACGTCTATCTGCTCAAGGCCGCGCTCAACGCCGCCCGTAAGCACAAGGGGTTGACCGAGCTGGATGCGATGGACTTCCTCCAGCTTGTCCGCGACAAGATGAGGCTCATGGAGATGAAGGAGGAGATGCTCTATCGCTCCGTGAACGAGGGTTTCTCCGGCGGCGAGAAGAAGCGCAACGAGATTCTCCAGATGGTGATCCTCGAGCCGAGACTCGCGATCCTCGACGAAACCGATTCCGGTCTCGACATCGACGCACTCAAGGTCGTGGCGAACGGCGTCAACAGCTTACGCGGGCCGGACCGCTCTATCGTGATGGTGACGCATTATCAGCGATTGCTGGACTATATCGTGCCCGACTTCGTGCACGTGCTCTCCCAGGGGCGCATCGTGAAATCCGGCGGTCGTGAGCTCGCTCACGAGCTCGAAAGTCGCGGCTACGGTTGGATCGAGGGCGAAGCCAAGGCCACTGCGGCGGCGCGCGCAGGAGTGTGAGCGGCCATGTCCAGCGAAGCCATCGATCGGATCATCGCTGACCACCGTGGCGTGGCGGCGGGTCTGCCGGGCCGGGGTGTGCCGTGGCTCGGCCGCATCCGGCTAAACGCTCTCGATTGGTTTGCGTCGCGCGGCCTTCCCACGGCACGGGACGAGGACTGGAAGTACACGAATCCCGGCGCCATAGAGCGCCGGTACTTCAAGCCGGCATCTTCCGCTGGCGAGGTGACTGGCGACCAAGTGGCGCGACTTACGTTCGCGGAGCTGCCGTGTCATTTGCTGGTGTTCGTGGATGGTCGCTTCGACCCGACCTTCTCGTCCATCGGCTCGCTCCCTGCCGGCGTGCGCATCGAGAGCCTGGCCGAGGTCGTTGCGCAGGACCCGCAGCGCCTTCAGACCCTTCTCGGCGCCGAACCGGACAACGCGTTCGCGGCGCTCAACACCGCGTTCATGACTGATGGCTTGATGATCGTGTTGCCACGAAATGTCGCGGTCGAGCTGCCGATCCATTTGCTCTACATTGCCAGTCAACCGGAGACGAGCATTCATTATCGCAATCTCATTGTCGCTGAGGAGGGCGCGCAGGTGACGGTAGTCGAGCACTATGCCGGGCCCGAAGGCGCCGCCTATCTCACGAATGCGGTGACGACCATCGTCGGAGCGGCGAACAGCAGCGTCGAGCACTACAAGCTGCAGCAAGAGAGCACAAAGGCGATTCACGTGGGCCGGATCCACTCGACGCAGGGTCGCGATAGTCGCTTCGCATCCCACTCGATCGCGCTCGGCGGGGCCATCGCACGCAATGACATTACGAGCCGGCTCGACGCCGAGGGAGCCGAGTGCACGCTCAACGGGCTCTACATGGTTGGCGGCAAGCAGCTGGTCGACCATCACACCCGCGTCGACCATGCGAAGCCGCGCGGCACCAGCCGGGAGTACTACCGGGGCATCCTCGACGGGTCAGCGCGCGGCATTTTCAACGGGAAGGTCATCGTGCACGTGGATGCCCAGCAGACCGATGCCCAGCAGTCGAACCATAACCTGCTGCTGTCGAAGGAAGCCGAGGTAGACACGAAGCCACAGCTCGAGATCCTTGCCGATGACGTGAAGTGCGCCCACGGTGCGACCGTGGGTCAGCTTGACGACAACATGATCTTCTACCTGCGCTCACGGGGCATGGAGCACGAGGTGGCGAAGGCGCTCCTGATCTATGCGTTTGCCCACGACATCGTCGGGCGCATCCGGCTCGCGCCTCTCAGACAGCGGCTCGAGCGACACATCATTTCCACTCTGCCCGAAGGCGATCGCATCAAGGAGCTCGTATGAACAACGTCGTCGACGCAAGGAAGATCACGGTCGTCACCGAGTGCGCCGAGTGTCCGGTTTCGCCGAAGAATCCGGCTCACTGGCGCGCGGACTTCCCGATCCTCAAAGAGCGGGTGCATGGCAAGCAGCTGGTCTATCTGGATAACGGCGCCACCACCCAAAAACCCGAGGTCGTGATCAGCACCGAAGCAGACTACTACCGTCACTACAACTCGAACATCCACCGCGGCGTGCATGCCCTGTCGCAGAAGGCGACGGACGCCCATGAGGATGCTCGGGTGAAGGTGCAACACTTTCTGAACGCGCGGCACGCCGACGAGGTCATCTTCACGCGCGGCACGACTGAGGCCATTAACCTCGTCGCCCAGAGCTACGCACGTCCGCGGCTTCAGCTTGGCGACGAAATCATCCTGTCCGCAATGGAGCATCACGCCAACATTGTGCCGTGGCAGATGGTTTGCGGGCAGACCGGTGCGATCATCAAGGTCGTGCCGATCAACGACGAGGGCGAGCTTCTTTTCGACGATTACCTGAAGCTGTTGGGGCCTCGAACGAAGCTCGTCGGTGTGGTGCATGTATCGAACGCCCTCGGGACCATCAATCCGGTAAGGGAAATCATTCGCGCTGCCCACGCCCACGGCGTGCCGGTGCTGGTAGACGGGGCCCAGGCCGTTGCGCATTCGAAGGTCAACGTGCAGGAGCTGGACTGCGATTTCTACGCGTTTTC
>JBEVOI010000218.1:0-5071 GCA_040507665.1 Burkholderiales bacterium | reverse complement strand
CCTCACCGTATATGTGGTGAAGGGCGGCAAGTGGGATCCGCTCGAGACGGTGATCCCGGGCGGCGCGCCAACCCAGGCAGCCGCGGCCCCGGCGGAGGTGGACAAGAAGCCCGCCGGCTCCACTGACGCCGGTTACAAATAACTGCCCCAAATTCCCCCTACGTGCGGCACCCTCGGGTGCCGCGCGTGCATTGAGGCCCCGCGAGCCCACCCTTGGACATTTTCCTCCAGCAGATCATCAACGGGCTGGTGCTCGGCAGCATCTACGCGCTGGTGGCGCTGGGCTACACCATGGTCTACGGCATCCTCGGGCTCATCAACTTCGCGCACGGGGACATCGTGATGATCGGGGCGCTGGTGGCGCTCTCGATCTTTCACCCGCTTGCGGGGAGCGGCATGCCGGTGCCGGTCATCCTGCTGCTGGCGCTTTGCGCATCAATGATCATCTGCATCGCGCTTGGCGTATCGATCGAGCGCATCGCTTACCGCCCGTTGCGGCGTGCGCCCCGGCTGGCGCCATTGATCACCGCCATTGGTATCTCGATCCTGATCCAGTACACGGCGGCGCTCATCTGGCACAAGCAGTACCTCGCCATGCCACCGCTCATCAAGACGTCGCAACTCACCATCGGCGGAGCACACCTCACCGACCTCCAGGCCGGAATCTTTGCCCTCGCATGCGCGGTGATGGGAGGACTCTACTGGTTCGTCACGCGGACGCGGGTCGGCACCGCCATGCGCGCCACCGAGCAGAACCCCGAGGTCGCCGGGCTGATGGGCATCAACATAAACCTCATCATCGCCATCACTTTTGTCGTGGGCTCGGGGCTCGCCGCGGTGGCCGGGATGATGGTGCTGCTCTACTACGGCATCGGGCATTACCAGATGGGGTTCGTCCTCGGGCTCAAGGCGTTCACCGCCGCCGTGCTCGGCGGGATCGGAAATGTCACCGGCGCCATGCTCGGCGGCTTGCTGCTTGGAATCATCGAGAGCCTCGCTTCGGGGTACATCGGTGATCTGACTGGCGGCGTATTCGGCAGCAATTATCGCGACGTATTCGCCTTCCTCGTGCTGGTGCTGGTGCTGATCTTCCGCCCAGCGGGCCTCATGGGGCAGGGCTCGGCCGAGCGCGCCTAGCCACCCAAAACGGCATGCGAATGATGGCGAACACCCCGCCCATTGCCAGGCTGCTCATTTACGTGGCAGTTGCCGCCGCGCTCCTGATTCTGCCGTTCGCGGTCGAGGCGCTGCTCGGGCGCACCTGGGTGCGCATCATCGACATCGCGCTGCTCTTCGTCATGCTGGCGCTCGGCCTCAACATCGTCGTGGGGTTCGCGGGCCTGCTCGATCTCGGCTACGTGGCCTTCTTCGCAGTCGGCGCCTATGCGTATGCGCTGCTTGCTTCGCCCCAGCTCGGCGTCCACTTTCCTTTCTTCGTGCTCCTGCCCCTGGGCGCGGGTATCGCGTGCCTGTTCGGCGTGCTGCTGGGCGCGCCGACGCTGCGCCTGCGCGGAGACTATCTCGCCATCGTCACTCTGGGCTTCGGCGAGATCATCCGCATCTTCCTGAACAACCTGAACCGGCCGATCAACATCACCAACGGGCCGATGGGGATCACGCTGATCGATCCGATCCGGATCGGCGACTTCTCGCTGAGCAAGCAGCACACGATCGCGGACCTCACCTTCGCGCCGGTTCACAGCTACTACTACGTCTTTCTCGGCTGCGCGCTGCTTTCCATCTTCATCTCGCTGCGCCTGGAGGATTCGCGCATCGGACGCGCGTGGATCGCGATCCGCGAAGACGAGATCGCAGCCAAGTCGATGGGTATCAACACTCGCAACATCAAGCTGCTCGCCTTCGCCATGGGCGCGAGCTTCGGCGGCGTCTCGGGCGGGCTCTTCGCTGCCTTCCAGGGATTCGTGAGCCCGGAAAGCTTTGCCCTGCTCGACTCGATCATGATCTTGTGCATGGTGGTGTTGGGCGGCATGGGGCACGTGCCCGGCGTAGTGCTGGGTGCCCTGCTGCTCACGGCGCTCCCGGAAGCGCTCCGTTACGTGGGCCCGCTCCAGCAGGCATCGCTGGGGCGCGTCCTGGTGGATCCATCGGACCTGCGCATGCTGCTCTTTGGGCTGGCGCTTGTGCTCATGATGCTCTTCCGGCCGGCGGGCCTCTGGCCCTCGCGCGTGCGTAAGCGCGAGTTCGCCGAATGAGCTCCCTGCTTGAAGCCCATGGCGTCGGCAAGCGCTTCGGTGGCCTCCAAGCCCTCTCTGACGTGTCGATCTCGATTGCGCGCAATTCCATATTCGGTTTGATCGGCCCTAACGGCGCCGGCAAAACCACGTTCTTCAACGTGCTGACCGGCCTGTATTCCCCGGACGGCGGTGAAATTCTATTCGACGGTGCGTCGATCGGCGGACGCGAGCCTTACGCGGTCGCCGCCGCCGGCATCGCGCGCACTTTCCAGAACATCAGACTATTCGCCAACATGACGGCGATCGAGAACGCGATGGTCGGGCGCCACGTTCGAACTCGCGCCGGTGTCTGGGGCGCGGTCACGCGCAATGCCACCACGCGTGCCGAGGAGGCGGGAATCACGCGGCGGGCGAAGGAGCTGCTCGACTACGTAGGGATCGGCCACCACGCGCTCGCACTCGCGAAGAACCTGTCCTACGGTGATCAGCGCCGGCTGGAGATCGCCAGGGCACTCGCCACCGAGCCACTGCTTCTGGCCCTGGACGAGCCCGCGGCAGGGATGAACGCGACCGAGACCGCCGAGCTGCGCGTGCTGATCGAGCGCATCCGCAGCGACGGCGTAACGATCCTGCTCATCGAGCACGACGTGAAGCTGGTGATGGGTTTGTGCGACCGGGTCGCGGTGCTCGACTACGGCAGGATGATCGCGGAGGGGGTGCCGGCAGCCGTTCAGAGAGACCCAGCGGTGATCGAGGCCTACCTCGGTGTCGAGATTATATGAACGGGCCTGGTGTGCTGAGAGCGCTCCTCGAGGTACGCAACCTCAAGGTCGCCTATGGCGGCATCAACGCCGTGAAGGGCATAGACCTGGACGTGAACGAGGGAGAGGTCGTAGCCCTCATTGGTGCCAATGGCGCGGGCAAGACCACCACCCTGAAAGCCCTCACCGGCCTCGCCCACATCAACGCAGGTCACGTGCACTACGGGGGCAAGCCCATCACGCACGATCCGGCCCACGAGCGGGTCCGGAAAGGAATCGCACTGGTGCCTGAAGGCCGCGGAATCTTCGGTCGCCTCAAGGTTCAGGAGAACCTCGACATCGGGGCTTACTGCCGTTCCGACGGGGAGATCGCCGCGGATCTGGAGCGGGTGTACGCGCTCTTCCCTCGCCTTGCCGAGCGCCGCACGCAGCTGGCAGGCACCCTGTCCGGAGGCGAGCAACAGATGCTTGCCATCGGCCGCGCCCTCATGGGGCGCCCGCGTCTGCTCTTGCTCGACGAACCCAGCATGGGCCTCGCGCCGATCATGGTGCAAAAGATCTTCGAGGTGATCCGCTCCATTGCGCGGGACGGCGTAACGCTCCTCATTGTCGAGCAGAACGCGCGACTCGCCCTGCGGGTGAGTAGTCGGGGCTATGTCATGGAGAGCGGGTGTATCACGCTTTGCGATCGTTGCGACTGCCTGCTCGCCAACCCTCGGGTGCAAGCCGCCTACCTGGGCGAGTGACCATGGAACTGGAGAACGGTCATGAAGAGTTATCGCAAGGAGCTCTGGTTCAACATCCCGACCCGGGTCGGGTTCGTGAATATAACGCCGGAGGTCCGCGAGTGCCTGCGGCTGAGTCAAGTGCGCGAGGGGCTGGCGCTCGTGAATGCGATGCACATCACCGCGTCAGTATTCATCAACGACGACGAGCCGGGACTGCACCGCGACTATGGCGAATGGCTGGAGCGTCTCGCGCCGCACGAGCCGGTCGGTTCGTATCGGCACAATGACACCGGCGAGGACAACGCCGACGCCCATATGAAACGGCAGGTCATGGGCCGCGAAGTTGTCGTGGCCATCACCGGAGGCCAGCTCGACTTCGGACCTTGGGAGCAGATCTTCTACGGGGAGTTCGACGGACGTCGCCGCAAGCGAGTCCTTGTAAAGATCATCGGCGAATGACGGCTTCTTGACGCCTCTGTTCTCGAGGCCTGGCTCAGCATCGGCAAGCAAGGCCATAAGCTTAAATTCATCAATAGCTTGGATCCAGATGCTGAACGCTCCACCGTTCGGCACGGACCTTGCGTCGAAGGCCCCGTTAGTGCGCCGCCCGCCACCGGATTTCCGACCCCTGTAGCTCCAGAAGATAGGGCCTCTGCGTCGGGTCAAGGCCGGCCGATCGCGCGGGTCACGAACCGGGGAAAAATCAAAATGCACATCATGCGGGGCGGCGCAGTGGCCTTCGTCGCGGCGCTACTCGTCGGCGCGCTCGCCTTCCTTTACGTTCAGACTCAGGGCGCCGATCCGGGCCGACAAACCGAGATTGCAAGCATGCTCCGGCGCCTGAAGGACATCGACAATAGATGGGATACCGAGGTGCTCCGCCGCCAGGTCGAGGCACCCTACGCCGGGGCGTTGTTCATTCGTTCGGCAGCGGACATGCAACGCGTCCAGCTCGCGCTCGAAACCCACTTGCGGCAAATCGGCGACGATGCCCTCGTACGGCGCTTCGAAAGTGTGAAGCTGGCGCTCGCGGAGAAGGCGGAACTGGTCCGCGGTTTCGATGAGGCGAGCGCTGCAGCGGTCGAAGCCCTCAACGCCTCGCTCAAGTGTCTCGCGCCTCTGAATGCAGGCGGCAGCGAGGCTATCACTGCCGCAAGCGCCTTGAAGAGCGCATTGTTCGCTTACCACGGGGCGCCCAGCGACGCCCTGAAACACCTCGTAGACGACGAGATCGCCCGCTTGCAGCGCCTCACCCCTTTTCTCCCCGAGCCGGCACAGGCTCAAATCGCGCTAATCGAGGAGAACGCCAAAACATTCAAGGAGCGGCGGGCCGAGGAAGGAGGCAGCGCACGAAAACTGATCCTGGTTACGGCCGGACCACGCCTTG
>JBEVOI010000217.1:0-3899 GCA_040507665.1 Burkholderiales bacterium | reverse complement strand
ATCGCGGTCACAAAGGGTCGTACAGCTTCGCTAACGAGAAAAGCGTCGCACGCGGCCGGGCGAACTCCTCGGCCCTGCGGAGGTCCATCCCGCTGGCGATGTTTAGGTGCGGTACCGCAATCAGCCTGACGAGATGTGAAACCCGCGCCTATGGACCCATCGCGTCGACGCCCCCAATCCGCGCGCCCGGCAGTGGTTGCATGCGGCTCAGAGGCACCTAACTTACCACGGTTCCCGATTCTCCTCATGCATACTGTCGTCAAAGCCATCGTTGTCGCTGCTCTGCCCGCGGTCGCCGCACCCCCCATCTCCTTCGCCAAAGCGGACGTATTGCCCCTTGATCAGATCAAGCTGCCGCCGGGGTTCGAGATCACCGTCTTCACGGACAAAGTGCCCGGCGCGCGTTCGATGACCCTGGGCTCGAACGGGACCGTCTACGTTGGCAGCATGAAGTCCGGGAATGTGTACGCGGTCATGGACCAGGACAGGGACGGCAGGGCGGACAAGGTCGCAACCATCGCCTCCGACCTCAAGACGCCCAACGGTGTCGCGTTTCGTGACGGGAATCTCTATGTCGCGGAGATCAGCCGCATCTTGCGCTTCGACAACATCGAGACGACCCTCGCGAATCCGCCCAAGCCGGTGGTAGTCAACGACGCCTTGCCGCGGGACACACATCACGGCTGGAAGTTTATCGCCTGCGGCCCGGACGGGTGGTGGTACGTGCCCGGGGGCGCGCCGTGCAACATCTGCGAGCCGGATCCGAAGCGCTACGCGAACATCCTGCGCATGAAGCCTGACGGGACCGGCCTCGAGGTCTACGCCGCGGGCGTGCGGAACTCGGTGGGATTCGACTGGGATCCCCGGGACCAGACGCTCTGGTTCACGGACAATGGCCGCGACTGGCTCGGCGACGATAAGCCCTCGTGCGAGCTCAACCAAGCGCCACGCGCAGGAATGAACTTCGGTTTTCCATACTGCCACGAGGGCGACCTGCCCGACCCCGAGTATGGTGGCAAACGCCAGTGCAGCGCGTTTACGCCGCCCGTGGCAAAGCTGGGACCTCACGTCGCCCCGCTCGGGATGCGCTTCTATTCGGGCAGCATGTTCCCCCCGGAGTACAAGGACCGCATCTTCATCGCGGAACACGGGTCGTGGAACCGCTCGAAGAAAAGCGGATATCGCATCGTCGCAGTGGACGTGAAGGACGGAAAGCTGGTGAAGCAGGAGGTCTTCGCGGAAGGCTGGCTGCAGAACGAAAAGAACTGGGGTCGCCCGGTCGATGTGCTCGTGATGCCCGACGGCGCGCTACTCGTTTCCGACGACCAGGCCGGCGCGATTTACCGCATTTCTTACAAGCGGTGATCCCTGTCGCGGCCGGAGCGGCCGAAGCCGCCCCGCCTGCCCAACGTGACCTCGCCTGTCAGGTGCCGATGATGCCGCCGTCGCGGCGTCGAATAGCGATGGTCGCGGAGCGTGGACGCCCGCCCTTGTCGCCGTCCGGCCAGGAACTGATGCCTTTCGGATTTTTCGGGTCGTTGCGGCCGGGATGGGGCAGCGGCGCCTCGCCCGGATGCTGGACATTGATGAACATCGTGCGCATGTCAGGGGTGATGATCGTGCCCGTGATCTCGCATCCGACCGGGCCCGTGAGAAAGCGCCGCACCTCACCGGTTTCGGGGTCGGCCGCGAGCATTTGGTTGTTCCCGATATTCGTCCAGTCCTTGCTCGCCATGAGTTGCGCTGACGAGTCGGTCTGGATCCAGAGTACACCACGCCGATCACAGTAGAGCCCGTCGGGTTGCGCAAAGGCGAGTGCACCCTTCACGTTGCCTTGCTTCAGGGGATCGCTGCTCTGTGGATCTCCCGCCTGCAGGAATACGTCCCACTCGAATCGGGTTGCGGTCGGATCGCCCCCCGCCTCGCGCCAGCGGACGATGTGCCCCATTACATTGGGCGCGCGCGGATTGGCCGCATCCGCCCCGACGGCGTCTTTGCGCCCAATAGGCTTTCCCTTTCCACGGGCGGTGTTGTTGGAGAGGCTGACGTACACCTCGCGGTTCTTCGGGTTGACCGCGATCCACTCCGGCCGCTCCATATAGGTTGCCCCGGCAACGTCCCCTGCAGTGCGCGCATCGATGACGACCTCGGCCTGCGATCCGAAGCCGTTCTCTTGCGTAAGCCCATTCTTGCCGAAAGCGAGCTCGAGCCATTCGCCGGTCCCGTCCGCGTTGAATTTCGCCGCGTACAGCGTGCCCTCGTCGAGAATGCGGGAATTGGCCTCGTATCCGACGCCCCTCACCCATGGCTTCGCGCTGACGAACTTGTAGACGTGTTCGAATTTCGAGCGGTAGTCGTCGTCGCCCATGTAGTAGACGACCCGTCCATCCGACGCTTCTGAGAGCATCGCGCCCTCGTGGGCCGCGCGGCCCATCGCCGTGTGCTTTACCGGCACGCTGCTCGGATCGTAGGGATCGAACTCTACCACCCAGCCGAACCGGTTCGATTCGTTGGGATGCTTGACCGCATCGAAGCGCTCGTCGAACTCGTGCCAGCGGAAGCCCCAGCTGTCCTTGGTCGGGGGAATGCCATAGCGATCCTGCAGGCGCGGGATCTTTCCGGAATCGTTGACGAAGTATGCTGTAAAGTTTTCCTCGCACGAGAGGTAGGTGCCCCAGGGGGTGTATCCATTGGCGCAGTTCTGGAACGTTCCGAGTACCATCCGACCATCGGGATCGGCGGAGGTACGCATCAAAGGATGGCCAACCGCCGGACCGCGGATCGCAAACGGTGTGTCGGCGGTGATCCGCCGGCCATACTTCGAGTCCTTCACCGTGCGCCAGACCTTGCCGTCGAACTGGACCTCGAAGACGCCGAGTCCATGGGCATTCTTGGACTTCCGCACCTTTTCGGCGGTCCACGTCGTCATGCCATCCGTGGTCAAGAGGTTGTCATCGGTGTATTCGTAGTTGATTGCGATCAGCCCGCGCGAGGAAGAATTGGAGCTCTTTGGCAAAGGGAAATAGTGCATGCCGTCGTGGAACATGCCGGCCTGCATCGCTTGCACTGCGGCGGATTGGCTGGCATCTGATTTGAAGTCCGGCGCGCCGGACATGATCGGATCGCCCCAGGCATTCACAACCTGCCATGTGTACTCCGGCGCGAGGACGACCGCGTCCGCCTTGGAGACCGGAACAGAGTTAAATCCGAGTTTCGGCCCCGAACTGATTCCCGCTGTTTCTTGCGTCGATTGACAGCCACCGAACAGGGACATCGCCGCCAGGCCGAACGAGCCCTTCAGGATCGAGCGTCGGGAGAGCCGAGCGGCGAGAATGTCATCGAAGACGCCGCCGAATTCGGGCGGATGCGGACGTCGCTTGGAGCGAGCCATGGTTATCCTCCGTTGCACGATTGGTGGTGTTTTTTCGCTTGTGGGGGTGCCGGTCGCCAGCACGAGCGCGACCTTTAGCCCGCCAGTAGCGAGCGTAGCACGCACGTCACTTCTCGCAACCGGAATCAAGCGGGAAACAGGGCAAGGCGGGCGAGGGGCCGATGCGCTCAGGGAACGTGGGGAAATCCGCAAGGAATGGCGATCTCGGTGCCGCCACGGAGTAAGACGGTTATCGCGAACCAGGAAGCCCGGCCTCAGGAGCGGGGAGGTGACAGGCGCAGCGAAACCACGGTAGCGGGATCGCAGCGCTCCGTCAGGCATTGTTTCACGCCGCTGGCGATCAGCCTTTGCAGGGCGATGTAATCGGTTTTCCCTGTACCGAGCCGCGGCAGCTCGTTTACGTGCACGATGCTCCGTGCCACCGCGAGCTCGTGACTACCGAGCTTGCGCGCCGACTGGTGAAGCACGCCGCGGTTGAGTACCGGATCCGTGGTGAAGAGCACGGTGG
>JBEVOI010000169.1:0-16220 GCA_040507665.1 Burkholderiales bacterium | reverse complement strand
CCCCTCCACGCCAATCAACCGGAACTTGAAAACTTTGCGGTTTTCGTCTCGTTCGGACCACGCGTCGGTGAGGTGAAACACACCGTTATAAGCCCAGATTCCGGGCCGGATTTTCTCGTACACCCGCACTCGGTGAGGTGGTCGCTCACCGTTTTTAAAGGCTTGAGCTGCTTCAAGAAACTTGCCATTTTGGGTGAGGCGCCCGGATGCATACTTGTCGGGCTGATCACGTAGCTTTGGATTCGGGCACGCCGCATTCTTGGGAAAATCATGTCCCTCGTAGATCAGCGTCGTTCCCCCATCCTCCACACGATCCCTATATGGAGAATTGGGACGAACAGACATCAGAATTACCGAGTGATGGCCCCCAAGGCCGAAATTCATTCCTTGCTGAAGACTTGCGCCCTCGCGCTGGCACATACTGATGTAGGAAATGATGTCGTCGGTCACTGCCGATTCGCCTCCGCAACTCGTTCAATACACCACCTGCACATTCTCCGGCTTGAGCCACGCTCCCAAACCTTCGATAAGCCCGTCCTTCAGGCTCACCCGCCACGCGTCTCCGAGCTCGATTTCGCAGCGCGCTGATCCGTTGATGTAGACGACGGACACCGGGCACTTTCCATTGCGGTACGGCCCTAGCACTTCCTTCAGGCGCTGCCCGTCAGAGCCTCCATTGCAGGTGATGCGCATGCACCGCGCGAACTTGTCGCGTGCGGTCGCCAGGTCCCAGATCTGGTCCGCGGGGAGCCGGAAGCCGCCGGTGAAATCATCGTGGACGACCCTGCCTTCTGCGACCAGCAGGTCGTCGACCTTGAGCAGACTGCGGCTCGCCTCGAACAGCTCGCTGAAAAGCGTGATCTCGATGCGACCGGTGCCATCGTCGAGCGCAACGATGCCCATGCGCCCACGGCGTGACTGCTGCACGCGCACGCCGAGGATGATGCCGGCAACGCGTCGCGGCTCGGTGCTGGGTTGCACGTCGCCGAGGGCGGTCGGCACGAAGGAACGCACTTCGCGCGCATAGCTGTCGAATGGGTGGCCCGAAAGATAAAACCCGAGCGCGGCCTTTTCGTTCTGGAGCCGTTCCACGTCGGTCCATCGCGCCACGTCCCGATGCTTGTGCACGGCTTCATTGCCCGCGTCGGCTGCTTCGAAGAGGCTCACCTGATGCGCGGTGCGCTCGGCCTGCTCCGCCGTTTCCATGGCGATGCCTACGGTGGCAAGCAGGCTCGCGCGGTGGTCGGTGATCCCGTCGAACGCGCCACCGCGGACCAGCGATTCGATCACGCGCCGGTTCACGAGTCGCTTGTCCACGCGCGCGCAAAAATCGAACAGATCCCGGAAAGACCCACCGCTCGTTCGCGCCCCGACGATGCTCGCGATCGCGGATTGGCCGGTGCCCTTGATCGCGCCAAGGCCGTAGCGCACCGTCTTCGCATCGATCGGGCGGAAGCGGTAGTCGGAAGCGTTCACGTCGGGGGGCAGAATGGCGAGCCTGTTCGCAACGGCATCTTCGTGGAAGAGCTGCACCTTGTCGGTATCGTCCATCACCGCCGACAGGTTGGCGGACGCGAACGCCGCAGGATAGTGCGCCTTGAGGAACGCGGTCTGGTACGCAAGCAGGGCATAAGCCGCAGCGTGGGACTTGTTGAATCCGTAGCCCGCGAACTTCTCCATCAGGTCGAAGAGCTGCGACGCCTTGTGTTTCGAAAGGCCGTTCCGTTGGGCGCCGGAGACGAAGATGTCTCGGTGCAGCGCCATTTCCTCCGGCTTCTTCTTGCCCATCGCCCGCCGCAGCAGGTCGGCGCTGCCAAGTGTGTACCCGCCGATCACCTGGGCGATCTGCATCACCTGCTCCTGGTACACCATGATTCCGTAAGTCGGTCCGAGGATCTGCTGCAGGCGCGGGTCGAGGTACTCCACCCTCTGGCGCCCGTGCTTGCGGTCGGTGAAGTCCGGGATCAGGTCCATGGGTCCCGGCCGGTAGAGCGCAACCAGGGCGATGATGTCCTCGAAGCGGTCGGGCCGTGCACGCTTGATCATGTCGCGCATGCCCCGGGATTCCAGCTGGAACACGGCAGTGGTATTGCCGGCCGAAAGCAGCCCGAAGGTGGCACGGTCGTCGAGAGGAATGCGCTGCAGCGAGAAATCCGGCTCGCCAGCCTCGCGGATCAGCTTTTCGGTCCAGTCGAGGATCGTGAGCGTGGTGAGGCCGAGAAAGTCGAACTTGACCAGCCCGACCGCTTCCACGTCGTCTTTGTCGAACTGAGACACCACACTGTCCGCACCCTGCGCCGCGTAGAGCGGGCAGAAATCGGTGAGCTTGCCGGGCGCGATGAGCACGCCGCCTGCGTGCATGCCGACATTCCGGGTCAGGCCCTCGAGGCGCTCGCCGAGCTCGAGCAGCTCGTGCACCTCCTCCTCGTTCTGCTCGCGCTCCCTGAGCATCGGCTCCATCTCGCGCGCCATGGCGAGCGTGATCTGCTTGCCCGGCTGCATCGGAATCAGCTTCGCGATCTGGTCGCAGAAGTTGTAGCCGAGGTCGAGCACGCGGCCGACATCGCGCACGACCGCGCGGGCGGCCATGGTGCCGAAGGTCGCGATCTGCGACACGTTGTCGGCGCCGTACTTGTTGCGCACGTATTCGATGACACGGTCGCGGCCTTCCTGGCAGAAGTCGATATCGAAGTCCGGCATCGATACCCGTTCCGGATTCAGGAAGCGCTCGAAGAGGAGGCCATACTCGAGCGGATCGAGGTCGGTGATGCCCAGGCAATACGCAACCAGGGAGCCCGCGCCGGAGCCGCGTCCCGGACCGACCGGCACCCCGTTCCCCTTGGCCCAGTTGATGAAGTCGGCGACGATCAGGAAGTAGCCCGCGAACCCCATCTGGATGATGGTCGCAAGCTCGAACCCGAGGCGCTCCTCGTAGCGTAGGCGCTGCGCTTCACGCTCGCTGGCCTCCGGGAAAAGCGCGACCAAACGCGCCGCCAGCCCTCCCGCGGCTTGGCTGCGCAGGTAGTCTTCCAGGCTCATGCCACCTGGGGTGGGGTACTCCGGCAGGCGGCTCTTGCCGAGTACGAGGCTCAGGTTGCAACGGCGCGCGATCTCCACCGAGTTGGCGAGCGCCTCGGGCAGGTCGGCGAACAGCTTTCGCATCTCGGCCTGGGTCTTGAAGTATTGCTCCGGCGTGAATCGCTTGGGGCGGCGCTGATCGGCGAGGATGTAGCCCTCGGAAATGCATACCCGCGCCTCATGCGCCTTGAATTCGTCCGGCTCGAGAAACTGCACGGGATGCGTGGCGACCACTGGAAGACGGAGCTTTGCGGCGAGTCGTATCGCCAGCCGCAAGTGTGGTTCCGCCTCGGGCGCGCCGTAGCGCTGCACCTCCAGATAGAAGCGTCCCGGAAAGAGGTCTGCCCACTGCCGGGCGAGGGCCTCCGACGCAGGCGCGTTCCCCGCAAGCAAAGCTTGGCCGACATTCCCCAGATGGGCGCCAGAAAGGGCAAGGAGCCCTTCCGTGCCAAGATCGGAGAACCAGCGCTTGTCCACCTCGGCGCGACCGCGATGCTGGTTCGTCCGGTAGGCCCGCGACAACAGGTCGCAAAGGCGCAGGTAGCCGGCAGCATTCTGGACGAGGAGCAGCAACCGATGGGGCTTGTCGCGGTCGACTTCGTTGGCGAGCCAGAAGTCACAGCCGAGGATTGCCTTCACGCCCGCGCTGCGCGCCGCCTGGTAGAACTTCACCAAGCCGAAGGTATTGGCGAGGTCGGTCAACGCCAGTGCGGGCATGCCGTCCGCGGCAGCCCGCTTCACGGCGGCGTCGATGCGGACGATACCGTCCTGGATCGAATACTCGCTGTGAACGCGCAAATGCACGAATTCTGGCTGGGGCATGGATGGGCGCAATCGGGAAGAGGTTTGAATTTTATCACCCGGGTCGCGGGCGCCGTCCGCTTACGCGGCGACCCATCCTGAGCGGCGCGTCCGGCGTGGAACTTGCGAGCAGCCCGGCCGCCTGCGCTACCGTGCCTGCAGCCACAAGGCAATCACTCCAAGAAATTTTCACGCTGCATTCCGCCGAGAACGTCCTCTGACGCTCATGAGAAGACTCAGCCCGCCCAGCAAACGACCCCTCGTTGCCGCCCTGTTCGCACTCCTGGCGGGGGCTGTGGTGCATCCATCGGCTGCCCAGTCCATCTATAAATCGACCCTGCCGGACGGGCACGTCGTCTATAGCGGCAAACCCGAAAAGGGCGCGGCCAAGGTGGAAAAGCTCCCGCCCGCGGCACCCATCATCGAGGTGGATCCGACGGCGACCGAGGCGCAGCGCCAGCGCGAGAAGGAGCAGGTGGATCAGCTCGAGAAGCGATTGGCGGCGCGCAAGACGGCACGCGACAAGGCGGAGGCCGAAATCTTTGCGGCGAAGGACGCCATCGCGGCAGCCGAAAAGTCGCTCGCCGCCGGCAAGGAGCCCCTGCCTGGGGAGCGCGTGGCCACGGCGGACGGTGGATCCCGGTTGTCCGAGGCCTACTTCGACCGTGTCAAGCGCCTCGACGACGAGGTCAAGGTGGCGAAGGAACGGCTCGAAAAGGCCTACCGGGAACGCGGTGCGCTCGAGTGACCGCTCGTCGAATGGACGGAACCCGGAGCGGGCGCTGCCGGTCGCTCCCATGAGGCCGGGCGGCGGTCCTGGCCAATTACGCCAGTATGGAGACCCGAGATGATCCTGCGCACCACCCTGATCGTGCTTCTCGCCCTGGCCGCCAGCGGCGCGGCCGCTCAGACCATATACAAGTCTGTCATGCCCGATGGGCGCATCATCTACGGCAACGCGCCTGCAAAGGGTGCCGCGAATATCGAGCAGATCCAGTTGACGTTGCCGCCCCCGGTCGAGGGAGCGACTTCCGCTACTCCGCAGGCACCGCCCGATGCGAATCGATCCGATCGAGCCCCCGCCAGTCGTGACGCGAAGTGGAGTACGGCCGAGGAGGAAATCCGCGACGCCCAGGCAGCGCTCTCGCAAGCGCAAGCCAATGCCAAAGCGGGGGTAGCACCGATTCCAGGCGAGATGATCGGCAACGCCAACAACAGCTTCGTGCGCCCGTCCGAAGCGTATTTCGCGCGCCAGCAGCAGCTCGCCGACAAGGTGAAGGAAGCGCAGGCCCGCGTCGATCAAGCCCTCGCCGCGCGCAACGCCCTACGCTGATTTCCCTTCAGTTAACCCGCGTGATGCGGAAGCCCTGCTGTTTCAGCCGGGCCAGGATGCCGCGATCACCGTAGAGGTGCAGTGCGCCGACGGCGACAAATGCGCCCCCGTTCTGTAGGCGCGGCAAGATCGTTGCGGTCATCCGCTCGTT
The DNA here is from genome assembly GCA_040507665.1 of Burkholderiales bacterium. Lineage (GTDB taxonomy): Bacteria > Pseudomonadota > Gammaproteobacteria > Burkholderiales > JAEUMW01 > JAEUMW01. The sequence continues at coordinate 10,857 of JBEVOI010000169.1, read as the reverse complement.
GCGCGAAAAGAGCACCCGCTGCAGGAACACTTCGTTCAGCTTCTCGGTGCGTGGGTCGAACCCGGTGAAGCGGGTGTTGATGTCCCACATGCGCTTCAGGTCCCGGTCCAGGTAGGCCTGGATGAGCTCCCCGGTCATGGTGGAAATCTCGTCCTCGTGCCTGACCACGCTGTCCAGCAAGCCGACCTGCACATCCATCGGCATGCCATCGAAGGTCTCGATCTGCTCGTCAACGGTCTCCAGCTGGTAGACGGGCTTCCTCTGCTCCAGCGCCACTCGGTAGAGGGCGTAGTCGAGGATCACCACCGCCCGCTCGCGCGGCATCAGCAGCGTAAGCATCACGCTCCACGGCTTCAGCCTGCGGGTGACCGCGTCGGGGAAATCCCGTTTCTGCATTTTCTCCGTGACCTTTCCGTATAGCTCCGGGCCGAGCACACCCGCGAGGTCCTGGCCGCTGGCGAGGCGGGTCGCCCGCATGAACTTGCGGTTAGCAGTCTCGTCCGTCAGCATCTCCATGGTGAAGTTCTTCGACTCCCCGAAGGCGCGGGTGACCGCGGGCGGAAGCTTGAGCACGCGCGGGTCGTCGATGTGGATGGTGCCGAAGACATAACTCGGTGTGATCCCGGGCTTATCGATCCGCCAGAGCAGCCCCCGCTCGAACCGTTCGACGGCACCGGCCGCGGGTTTCTGCTCGGCACGAAGGGCGCCGGTTGCGATGCAAAGCAGCAAGATGGCGAGCAGGCGCTGGAGCAAGAGCATGGAAGGTTTTTCGGATGTGGGCAACCCCGAAGCGTAAGGGAAAACTCGATGACCGGACAGGGCAAACACGGCGGGACGGCAAGGTGAAGGCAGATACCTCCCAGTTCCTTGACCTGCGCGGCCTGCGCTGCCACTTGCGGCGCTGGGGCGCTTCGCACTCTCCGAAGCTCTTCCTGCTGCATGGCTGGATGGACGTGTCCGCGTCGTTCCAGTTCCTCGTCGATTCGCTGCAGAGCGACTGGTGCGTGCTCGCGCCGGACTGGCGCGGGTTCGGGGAAAGTGCGTGGAGCAGCGGCGGCTACCTCTTCGCCGACTACCTCGCGGACCTCGAACAACTACTCGATTGCTACGCCCCCGGCGAGACGGTGAATCTCATCGGCCATAGCCTCGGTGGAAACGTGGCGTGCATCTACGCCGGAGTGCGCCCAGAACGGGTGCGACGTGTCGTCTCGCTCGAAGGGTTCGGCGTTCGGCGGGCAGCCCCGGTCGAGGCTGCTGAACGCTATGCCCTCTGGCTCGACGAGCAGCGCGACCCGCCGCGGCTGTCCGTCTACCCTTCCTTCGAGCGGGTCGCCTGGCGGCTCAAGAAGAACAACCCGCATCTCACCGACGCGATGGCGACGTTTCTCGCGCAGCACTGGGCTCGCGATGCGGGAAACGGCAGGATCGTCCTGAGGGCGGACCCGCGGCATAAGATGAAGAGCCCGGTGCTGTATCGTCTCGAGGAAGCGGTCGCGTGCTGGCGTCGCGTGCAGGCGCCTACGCTGTGGATCGAGGGCAGCGCGTCGCCGATTCGCTCCTGGTTGAAGGAGGACGACGCGGGCTTCGCGGCGCGCATGATGGCATTTCCCGACCTGCGCCGCGAGGTCGTGGCCGGGGCAGGACACATGCTTCACCACGACGCTCCGCAGGCCGTTGCCGCACTGATCGAGGACTTTGTCCGCGGCACATCACACGGATAGGTCTGCTGGCGGCTGGCAATCGAGCGCGGCACGGATCAGGGCCAGTACCCCAACTCAATGCTGTGCGGATCCTGGCCTTCCGCGTCGCGCTTGGAGCGGTCCTTCTGCCGACGATGCGCGTTGCGCTCCTCGCGGCGTGCCGTGAAGGTCTTCGAATTGCCCGTCACGAGCAATGCACCATACACGAGCCCCAGCAGGCACAGCGCCTGTCCGAGGGAATAGAGGAAGTCGAGCATCATCGTTCTCCTCAGCGGACGGTGTTGCAGGTTCAGAAGGTCGGGGGCTGCTCGGACGGCTCGGACGCGTCGAGGATAGACGTGTCAGAAGCAGGCGTTGCGGTGCGCTCCTCAACGGAGGAACCTCCGGCCGCCACGGAAACGGGAGCCGATTGCGCCGACGGCACGGGAACCGGCCAACTCGGCCCCATCTGGCCGATCAGGACGGCGCCGGTTACCACCGCGATGAAGACGGCGCACCAGAAGATCACCTCCTTCGCCATGCCGGGGATGAATGGAAAGACTTGGGTTTCACGATTGTCGTAACGAGCGGACATTTCCCGACCTCCTTCTCAATTGCCTGATTGACCGAAGTGCCTCGGTGAGGCAGGGCGCTTTAGGGCGCCATCTGCACTTCATCCTTGATGCGAATTCTGGTCGCGCAATGGAAATGAGAAAATTGGACGGTCGAGCTAGCACTGTTGTGCTAGGCGCGGGTGACGCGGACCGAAAGCGACCGCCCCGCGGGCGATTCGGGCACATCCATCGAGTCCGGATGCGCAGCGACGAACTAGGACGGACGGGCTAGGACCGGCGAGCGAGCACCTGCATGCGCCATTGCGGAGGCCCGCGCGAATGCGGGCTCAAGCGATGTGGGTCGCCCCCGTCGAACGTGGCAGGAGAGAAAAGGCGACCAAGGGCGTAGCCCCCGATGCTCGCTCGCTCAGAAGGATGCCGCGAGCTGCAGCGACAGATCGCGCTGCCACCACGACGGGAACCGCTCCATCAGGTCGTGAAATGGGGTGGACCCCTGATCCGGTGCTGCAAGCACCGCAGCGATAAACTCGTCGGGCGGCTGGTAGGCGTGGGCCTCGATGTAATGGAGGATCAACGCCGGTGCAACGAAAACCCCGTCTGCGGACGGAATCCACACGTTGCTGTTCCCGCCCACGAAGCGCCCATTGGGAAGCGGCTGCGGGCAGAACTCGCACAGGTGTATGCCCGGCATCCCGACGGGTTGCCACGCCATGCAAACGTGGTCGTGCAGCGTGGTGAGAAATTCGGCGGGAACGCGGCCCGTCGAATAGGGGTGGCCCTTGGCCAGCCAGCCCACCGCGCGCACATGGTCGCCGAAATCAACATCGCAACGATGACCCAGGTCGGGATAGAACATGTCGGTTCTCCTCATGCGAAAACGTTAGAAGGCGGGATGCGGATGGTGCTCTCCCTCGTGTGGTTTCGGCTCCCTCCCGAAGCGCGCCAGGCGCCGCCAAACCCGCCCAAGGCATGGGGTGATCCTGCGCGAATGGGTAGACGGCTCAAATAGGACAAAAGGCCTATTCCGACAATCGCGACCGTTGCGGTAAGCCGCAAGCGAGCGGCGCGAACAGAGCGCCGGCACTATGTGCTCAGGCCTCGTCGTCCAACGCGAGCAGGCTGGCGTTACCCCCCACAGCGGCCGTATTGACGGAAACGGTTCGTTCCAGGGAGAAACGCGGCAGATAATGGGGTCCGCCCGCCTTCGGACCGGTGCCCGAGAGGCCTTCTCCACCAAAGGGCTGGACACCAACAACGGCGCCGATGATATTGCGGTTGACGTACAGGTTGCCCGCGCGTACGCGCATCTGCACGCGCTCCGCGGTCTCCTCCAAGCGGCTGTGCACGCCGAGCGTGAGGCCGTATCCGGTAGCATTGATCGCGTCGATCACGCGATCGAGGTCGCCCGCCTTCCAGCGGATGACATGCAGGATCGGTCCGAACACTTCGCGCTCGGGAATGCAGTCGATGCCAATCTCGAAGGCGCGCGGCGCGCAATAGCAACCGTGCTGGGCCTCTGCCGGAAGGGACAATGTTGCGATCAGCGTCGCTTGACGGGCGAGACCTTGGGCATACTCCTCGAGCCCGGCATCCGCGGCATCGTCGATCACCGGACCCACGTCGGTCACGAGCAGTCCTGGATCGCCGATCACCAACTCCGCGATCGCGCCCTCCAGAATCTCCAGCACCCGCGGCGCGAGCTCTTCCTGGAGGAACAGAAGCCGAAGCGCCGAGCAGCGCTGCCCGGCGCTGTTGAACGCCGACGTGATCACGTCCGCCACCAGCTGTTCCGGGAGCGCGGAGCTGTCCGCGATCATGGCGTTCATCCCGCCCGTCTCGGCGATGAGAGGCACCATGGGTCCGGCGCGCGCGGCAAGCGTTTGCTGGATGCGTCGTGCAGTCTCCGTGGATCCCGTAAACGCGACGCCTGCAATGCGCGGATCGCCGACAAGCTGTGCGCCGACGGTTTCGCCGGAACCCGGCAGCAAATGCAACACGTCGACCGGAATGCCCGCTTCGTGCAGCAGTTCCGCTGCCCGCATGGCGGTCAGCGGGGTCTGCTCGGCAGGCTTCGCCACGACGCTGTTCCCCGCTGCGAGGGCTGCGGCCACTTGGCCGACGAAGATGGCGAGCGGAAAATTCCACGGGCTGATGCAGGCGAATACTCCGCGCCCGCGCAGGACGAGCCGGTTGTCCTCACCGCTCGGTCCCGGCAGCCTTTGCGGCGCATCGAGCAGACGCCGCGCTTCGCTAGCGTAGTAGCGGCAGAAGTCCACGGCTTCCCGCACCTCCGAAAGCGCGTCGGGCAGCGTCTTCCCCGCCTCCCGTATCAGCAATGTCATGAGCTCCGCACAATGCTGCTCGAAGAGATCCGCTGCGCGTTCCAGCGCACCGGCGCGCGGTTCGGCGCCTGCGACGTCCCAAGCTAGGCAGGCCTGAGACGCGAGACTGAGCGCTTGCTCCACCGCTTCCGCGCCAGCTTCGGTGGCCGTCCCCAGCAACCGCCGCCGGTCCGCCGGCTGGCGAACCTCTCTCTCGATCCCCGGGAGCCGCTGCCCGCCCACGATGGGTGCCGCGTGGTATGGTTCTTTGCACGCAGCTTCCATCTCCGCTTTCAAGGCTGACAGTACGTCGGGATCGCCGAGGTTCATGCCCGCGGCGTTTCGGCGCGCGACGCCATAGAGATCCCGGGGCAGCGGGATGCGCGGGTGCGGCGTGATCGGGCGTTGCTTGAGCCGCGCTGATGGGTCGGCGACGATCTCGTCCACTGGCACGCCTGCGTGCGCGATGCGGTTCACGAACGACGTGTTGGCGCCATTCTCCAGCAGCCGGCGGACGAGGTAAGGCAGCAGCGTCGCGAAGCCGCCGACCGGTGCGTACACGCGACACGCGGCTTCCCCTTTTTCCACGAGCTCCTCGTAGAGCCCGGCACCCATGCCGTGCAGCCGCTGGAACTCGACGGACGCCTGGGCGTCCCGTGCGCACTGGAGAAGGTACGCAACGGTATGCGCGTTGTGGGTCGCGAATTGGGCGTGAAAGCAATCCGGGTGGGCGAGCAGCAAACGTCCGCAGGCCAGGAAGGCGACATCGGTGTGGGCCTTCCGCGTGTAGACGGGGTAGCCTTCCAGGCCCTGCACTTGCGCGCGCTTCACCTCGCTGTCCCAGTAGGCACCCTTCACAAGGCGGAGCGGGATCCTGCGCCGGTGCCTGCGTGCGAGGACCGCGAGCCAATCGATCACGGCCGGAGCGCGCTTCTGATACGCCTGCACAGCGAGGCCGAGGCCGTCCCAGTCTGCAAGGGCGGCGTCAGCAAACGCGAGTTCGAAGAGGTCGAGGGAAAGCTCGAGCCGGTCGGCCTCCTCGGCATCCACCGTAAGCATCACGCCCGCCCTGTGGGCCTCGTGGGCGAGCGCCGAGAGCTTCGGGCCCAGCTCCTGCAGGACCCGCGCCCGCTGCGCGAATTCGTAGCGGGGATGCAGCGCCGAAAGCTTCACGGACACGCCCGGCAGCGCCAGCGGCTGCTCAGCCCCCGCCTGTTGCCCGACGGAGCGGATGGTCGCGACATACGACTCGAGGTAGCGGTCCGCGTCTGCGCGTGTCATCGCTGCCTCGCCCAGCATATCGAACGAGTAGCGCCATTCGGGAGCGTTGCCGGCGCGGGCAAGGGCCGCCTCGATGGTCTCGCCCATCACGAAAGCGCGCGCCAGAATCTCCATGGCCCTGCGCAGCGCCAGCCGCAGCACGGTCTCGCCGGCTCCGGCGGCGAGGCGCTCGAGCACGCTCGCCGCTTCTTCCGTTGGCAAAGCCCGTGCGAGGCGTCCGGTAAGCACGAGACTCCACGTCGATGCATTGACGAGAAAAGAGGGGCTCTTCCCCAGGTGCTGCTCCCATTCGCCGCGGGAGAGCAGCCCGCGTATCAGTCGGTCCGCGGTGCCGGCATCGGGGATGCGCAGCAGCGCTTCGGCGAGGCACATCAGCACCACCCCCTCCCCGGTGGACAGGTCGTATTCCTCGAGGAAGGCGTCCAGGCTCCCGGGAGACCGTCGTTCTCGCACCCGCGCGACGAGGCGTCGCGCCTGCTCCTGCACCCGACGCGACGCGGCTTCGCCGAGGTCGGCTCCGCGAAGAAGCCGCGCAATGCATTCGGGTTCCGCGGAAAGCCAGAGCGCGCGCATCGCGGCGCGTGATCCGTCGCAGGCCGGGTACCCCGGTTCGAAGACGAATGATTCGCTCATGGTCCTGTCTGGTCCTGTCGTCTAGTTAACGCTTCCTGACTCGGAGAGCGTTCGCGCCATGGAGTTTTCCTTCGGTGCAGTTCGAGGATCGACTCTACGGCCCTGATCGAAGTTTTCCAACCCGATCGACTCCGTGTAGCAATGGTCCACGAAAATTGCGCAATGTCAGCAATTCGTAAGTCACGGTCCGCTAGACTCGCCGATCTCCGGCACGATTGCGCGAAGCGATTGTGCGAACGCGCGCTCCACCCCTGACGGGAGGATCCCATGCAGACGCCCCGCCCTAATGCGGCCCCCGATTCAGACCCGCTCGAGATATTCCAGCAGATGGACCAATCACGCCAGATGCAGGGTTCGGCCCTCGCTTCGCTCGGCTTCACACCGGCTTCGAAACCGTACACCACGGTGCTGGCACTACCTGGCGTTGAGCTTCGACGGTACGGGGAGAACGGCGTCGGTCCGCCACTCATGCTCGTGCCCGCGCCGATCAAGCGCAGCTACATCTGGGACCTCACGCCGGAGTCGAGCGTGGTACGGCACAGTCTCGAAGCCGGCCTCGACGTGTTCCTCGTCGATTGGCAGAATCCCGATGGAGAAGCGGGGGCGTTCGGGCTCGCGGATTACGCGGACAGGCTCCTTCTCGCATGCGCCGACGCCGTGAGCGGTCTGACCGGCCGCGACCGCGTCGCCATCGCGGGTCATTCCCTCGGCGGCACGTTTGCAGCTATTTTCGCGACACTGCACCCTGAGCGCGCTTCAGCGCTGGCGCTGCTCGCTTCGCCGCTGTGCTTCGGCCGCGGTGTTGGCATCTTCGGGGAAGCGGTAGCGGGCACGCGTGGCCAGGGCGCACTCGCACCGGGACCGGGCAGCGTTCCCGGATCGCTGCTGTCCACTGCGAGTCTTCTCGCCTCGCCCGATACCTTCGGGTGGGAGCGGATCATGGACTGGTACCAGAGCATGGCCGACCCGCAAGCGTTGCGGGTCCACCTGCTGGTGGAGCGCTGGGCGCTGGACGAGGCGCCAATGGCGCGCCCCCTGTTTCGCGAAGTGGCGGAATGGCTCTGCCTGGAGGATCGGTTCATGCAGGGCGCACTGAGTCTCAACGGGAACCGCGCGCTGCCCGCCAACCTGACGGCCCCGCTGCTTGCGGTGGCCGACAAGCGCTGCCGGGTCGTTCCGCCGGCGGCCGTCCTGCCTTTCGTGGAGGCGGCAGCGAGCGCCGACAAGCGCGTGCTCTGGTACGAGGGCGACGTGGGGGTGGGGCTGCAGCACGTGGGCGTGCTGGTGGGACGCTCCGCGCACCGGACCTTGTGGCCGCAGATCCTCGAGTTTCTCCGGGCGCATGCGCCCGGAGACATGCCGCGGCCGAAGGCAGCGAAGCGTAGCTGAGCGCGTACGCGCTCAGTGGTGGAGGATCTTCGCGAGGAACTGCCGGGCCCGCTCCCCCACCGCATGGGTGAAGAAGTCGTCCTTCGAGCGGTCCTCGACGATGGCTCCCTGGTCCATGAAGATGACCCGGCTCGCCACCTTGCGCGCGAACCCCATCTCGTGGGTGACGACCATCATGGTCATGCCTTCCTTCGCGAGCTCGCTCATCACGTCCAGCACTTCGTTGATCATTTCCGGATCGAGCGCTGACGTCGGCTCGTCAAACAGCATGGCGATCGGATCCATCGCAAGCGCGCGCGCGATCGCGACCCGCTGCTGCTGACCTCCCGATAGCTGCCCCGGGTATTTGTTCGCTTGCGCCATGAGGCCGACCCGCTCGAGCAGCTTCAATCCCTTCGCCGTCGCCTCCTCCTTCGAGCGCCCGAGCACCTTGATCTGGGCCAGGGTCAGATTGTCGGTGATGCTCATGTGCGGGAACAGCTCGAAGTGCTGGAACACCATGCCGACTTTCGAACGCAGTTGGGCCAGGTTGGTCTTCTTGTCGCCGACGGCGATCCCGTTCAGCAGGATCTCGCCTTTCTGGAACGGTTCGAGCCCGTTTACGGTCTTGATGAGCGTGCTCTTACCGGACCCGGACGGTCCGCACACCACCACCACCTCGCCCTTTTCGATGTTGGTCGTGCAATCCTTCAGCACCTGGAACTCACCGTAGAACTTCGAAACGTTCTTGATCTCGATCATGCTCATACGGCGTACCTCTTCTGGAGTCGCTTCACCACATAGGATGCCCCATAGCACATCACGAAATAAACGAACGCGGCGAACAGGTACATCTCCACCAGCCGCCCGTCGCGCTGCCCCACCTTGCCCGCGACGCCGAGGAAGTCCGGGAGGCTCACCACGTACACGAGCGAAGTATCCTGGAACAGGATGATGCTTTGGGTGAGCAACAGGGGAATCATGTTCCGGAACGCCTGCGGCAGGATCACGTAGCGCATGGCTTGGCCGTAGGTCATACCGACTGCGTAGGCAGCGAACACCTGCCCGCGCGGAATGCTCTGGATGCCGGCGCGGATGATCTCGCAGTAGTAGGCCGCCTCGAAGATCATGAACGCGATCAGAGCTGAGTAGAACGGTCCCACCGTGGCCGCCTGGCCGCTGATCGCGGCGATGATGAAGGGCACCAGGAAGTAGAACCAGAAGATGACCAGGATCAGCGGAATGGAGCGGAACAGGTTGACGTACGCGCCGGCGAACCACGCGAGCGGCTTGATGGGTGACAGCCGCATCAGCGCGAGGATGGTCCCGAAGACGATGCCGCCCAACATCGCCAGCGCGAGCAAAGTCAACGAGAGACCCATTCCCTTGAGCAGGAACGGGATCGCCCCCGGGATCGAGCTCCAATCGAATTCGTAGCTCATTTTCCGCCCCCCCCCGAGATGTACCCCGGAACGCGGAAGTGCTGCTCCAGCCAGCGCATGATCGTCACCGCCGTTAGCGTGATGCCGATGTAGATGACGGTGGCGGCGATGAAGGCCTCGAAGACGTTCGCCGTGTATTCGGCTATTTGCCGGCTCTGCGCGGTGAGCTCCAGCAGGCCGATCGTGAGCGCGACGGACGAGTTCTTGAAGATGTTCATGAACTCGCTGCCCAGAGGCGGGATGACGAGGCGGAACGCCATCGGCAGCAGCACGAACTTGTAGGTCTGCCAGAGGGTGAGGCCCGTGGCGAGACCGGCGTTTTTTTGCCCTTTCGGCAGCGAGTTGATACCGGCGCGCACCTGCTCGCACACGCGCGCGGCGGTGAACCAGCCGAGGCAGAGGAACGAGGTGATGAAGGCATTCAGCGTCGGGTCCATCTGCTTGAGCTTGTCGCCGAGGCCGAACGGCAGGATCTCGGGCACGACGAAATACCAGATGAACAACTGCACGAGCAGCGGGATGTTGCGGAAGATTTCGACGTAGGCAGTGGCGATGCCGGAGAGCCATTTGTTCGGCACCGTGCGCATCACGCCGAGCACGGCGCCGAGCGCGAGCGCCAGCACCCACGCCGACAGCGCCACCGAGACCGTCCAGCCGAGCCCGGAGATCAGCCAGTCGACATAGGTCGCAGAGCCGTCAGGGGTCTTCTGCAGGAAGACGCCCCAGTTCCAGGTGTAGTTCATCTCAGGCCCTCTCTATCGATGTTTTCGGTTTTCGGAGCCGAGGTAAGAAGGGGGACCGCGTGCTGGTCCCCCTTTTCGATTTCGCTCGCCCGAGTCCTATTCGAAGGCCTTGTCGTTCGGGTTCTTGAACAAGGCCGTGAGCTCTGGGCTCAACGGGAAATCGAGATTGACGCCGCGCGGTGGGATGGGGCTCAGGAACCACTTCGCATAGATCTTATCCACCTCACCGCTCTTCATCACAGCCGCGAGCGCGTCGTCCACCGCTTTCTTGAACTGCGGATCGTCCCTGCGCATCATGCAGCCGTAGGCTTCGAACGATTGCGGCGTGCCGACCACCACCAGTTCGCCAGGGTTCTTCGACTTGGCACGCTCACCGTAGAGCAGCGCATCGTCCATCATGAACGCAACGGCGCGACCCGATTCCAGGATCAGGAACGATTCAGCGTGGTCCTTGGCGCTGATGATGTTCATCCCCATTTTCTTCTCTTCGTTCATCTTGCGGATGAGCCGCTCGGAGGTGGTGCCCGCGGTGGTCACGACGGTCTTGCCGGCGAGATCTGGAAAGTCCTTGATGCCCGAGTTCTTCTTCGTGAGAAGTCGGGTGCCGATGACGAAGATGGAGTTGGAGAACGCGACCTGCTTCTGGCGCTCGGTGTTGTTGGTTGTGGAGCCGCACTCGAGGTCCACCGTGCCGTTCTGCACCAGCGGGATGCGGGTCTGGGAAGTCACCGGATTCAGCTTCACCTGCAGATTGGGCATGTTGAGCTGCTTCTTGAGCGCGTCGACGACCTTCATGGCCAGATCCTGGGAATAGC
>JBEVOI010000136.1:0-3315 GCA_040507665.1 Burkholderiales bacterium | reverse complement strand
CGAGCTCGATCGGCTTGCTTGCGTAGCGCGTGCCAAGCACGGTCTTCGTTTCGCAGCGCTCGCGGTACCCCTCCAGCGGATAGCGTGAGAGCGACGCGCCGAGAAACACGAGATCGTCGAAATGCGGTACGCGCCGCTTCGCGCCCAGTCCGCGGATCTCGTACAGTCCGTGGGCGGCTGCGTTGCGGATGTAGTCGATCGTCTTACGATCGTAGCCCCAGCTTTCTTCGCGTTGGATGTGTCTCTCGATTTCCATCGGCCTGCTCATTGGTTACCCCTAAAGCTTGCACCACAGAGCACACAGAGACCACGGAGACAAAACGAGAGATCCTTCTCTCTTCTCTCGATGTCTTTCTCTGTGACCTCTGTGCTCTCTGTGGTGCCGTGGTGTTCGCTGCTCATCAATACTCCTGATTCGCGTCCGCGTTCCAGTGGTACAGGCTGCGCATCGAGGCGATACGCTTGAACGCCTTCGGGTCGTGTTCGAAGCCAGCCTGCCTGAGCAGCGACTCTACGGCCGCGTAGTCTTCGTCGGTCATCGGCTCCTCGTGAGCGTCCGCTCCCAACGACCTCACGGAACCGCGCACATAGAGCACCGCCTCATACAAGGAGTCGCCGAGCCCGTCACCAGCGTCGCCGCAGATCACCATACGCCCCGCCTGGGCCATGAAGGCCGAGTAGTCGCCCACCGAGCCGCCTACCACGATATCGATACCCTTCATCGAGATTCCGCAGCGAAGCGAGGCGTCGCCTTCGATCACGAGCAGACCGCCATGGCCGGATGCGCCCGCCGACACCGACGCAAAGCCTTTCACGTGCACGCAGCCGGACATCATGTTCTCCGCGACACCGGGTCCAGCGTTGCCCTGGACGGTGATGCGCGCCTGCTTGTTCATGCCGCCCGCGTAGTAGCCTGCGTGACCCTCGATGTCCACGTCGATCGGCGCATCGACACCGACCGCGATGCTGTGGGCGCCGTCCGGGTTGAGCACTGTGACATGGCGCACACCGTTGGCACCAAGCCCGCGATGCAAAAACTGGTTCAGGTCGCGCACCCTTTGCTGCTCCAGGTCGAAGGTCATGCGCCCGGTAACGGGCGGAGCACCGGTCGCGGCGGCGCGTTCCCTCACTAGACTCTCCATACGTACATCTCCTCGGGCTTGGGCTCGAAGATCTTCGCGTGCTTCACGTCCGGCAGCTTCGCGAGCGACCGGAACTCGGAGGCGATCGCAACGTAGTCGTCCGTTTCGGCCACCACCGCCGGTTTGCACGCGAACGCGTCGCGGATTAGGGCGAGCTCGTCCCTCGTGCCCATGAGAAACGTATAGAAGCCGTCCAGCTCATCGAATCCCTTCTGCAGCGCGCTCTCAAGATCGTCACCCTCGCGCATGCGCCACTCGAGAAAGCGGCACGCCGCTTCGGTGTCGTTGTCGGTCTCGAACTGGATGCCGAGCGGTTCGAGACGCCGGCGGATAGAGTTCGGGTTGGACAGCGATCCGTTGTGCACGAGGCAAAAGTCCTCCCCCGCGGTGAACGGGTGGGCGCGGTCGGGCGTCACCGCCGACTCGGTCGCCATCCGTGTATGGCCGACCAGGTGCGTGCCTGTCAGGGAGCGGAAGCCGTAGCGGCCGGCTACCTCGGAGGGGGTCCCCGTGTCCTTGTACAGATCAATGAAGCGCCCGGTAGAAAGTATATGGAGCTTCGGATGGTGTTCCTTGATCCAGCGCTTGGTTGCCTCGGGCGTGCCGACGATGAGGATCGCGTGGTTGCCCTTGGCTTCGATCGTCACCTCGACGCCGAGATGGCTCTGCAGATCATCTGCGAACCCCAGCCAGTCGAAATCGGTCCCTTCCTCGGTCAGCCCCGAATACAGGCTGAGCTTTCGCTGCCGCTCCGGGAGGGGCTCGGTGAACACCGCGAGTCCCGCCGAGTCCGGGCCCCGCTCGGTCATGCCGATCAGCATCGGCACCATCAGCTCGCCAAGCTGTTCGCGCAATTCCGGTTTCTTGACCAGCAATCCTACGATTCCGCACATAGCACACCCCTATTGCTCCCAAAGGCGGGCACCGAGATCGCATCTCTCCCAGCCCTCTCTATCTCCATGTCCTCTGCGTCGTGCTTGGCACGTCAGAAAAACTCCAGATACCGGTCTACTTCCCATTGCGACACGTGGCGCTGGTACTCCACCCATTCCATCCGCTTCAGCCGCAGAAATTCCTCGGCGAGTTCCTGCCCGATGCCTTCGCGCACCACCGGATCGGCTTCCAGCGCGTCCAGCGCCTGGTCCAGGTTCTGCGGCAGCACGCCGATGCCGGCCTCGCCAAGCTGGGCCAGGCTCCACTCGTAGAGATTCGTATTATTCGGTTCTCCCGGCTCTATCCCGTTGTCGACACCATCGATGCCCGCCGCGAGGATCGCAGCGCTGGCGAGATACGGATTGCACGAGCCGTCGGGCAGACGAATCTCGATGCGGCCGTAAGGAATGCGCACCATGCAGGTCCGGTTGTTGTCCCCGTACGTGATGTACGCGGGCGCCCAGGTAGCACCCGACAGCGCACGGCCCACGACCAGCCGTTTGTAGCTGTTTACGGTCGGCGCGCAGATGGCGGTTAAGGCGCGGGCGTGGTGCAACAGGCCGCCCAGGAAGTGATACCCCATCTTCGAGAGTCCCATGCCGCGCTTGTCCTTCTCGTCCAGGAAGAGGTTCTTCGTCTTCCCGTTACCCACCGAGAGATGGAAGTGCGCGCCGGTTCCGGTGCGATTGGAGAACGGCTTGGGCATGAACGTGGCGATCAGGCCGAGCTGGTTCGCGATCTCCGACGCAGCCATCTTCACGAAGATGTAGCGGTCGGCGGTCGTCAGCGCATCCGAGTAGGTGAAGTTGACTTCGAACTGGCCGTTCCCGTCCTCATGATCGATCTGGTAGACATCGATGCCGACCGCGCGGCACGCGTCCGTCACCTTCTCCAGAAACGCCGCGCTCCGAGCGAGACCCTTGTAGTCATAGCAGGGCTTCTCCAGCGTATCGCTGTCGTCGCAGGGCGCGACGCGACCATCTCCGTTGCGCTTGAGCAGCATGAATTCCGGCTCGATGCCCGTATAGAGCGTCAGGCCTTTCTTCGCGAGCGGGTCGAGGGCGCGCTTGAGCGCGAGCCGCGAATCGTAGGGGTAGGGCTTCCGGTTCGTGTGTCCCCAGGTGGCCATGCGCGCAAAGCCGGGCATCCACGGTATCGCGTGCAGCGTGCCGGGATCGCCCACGGCCATGTAGTCCGGGCCGTGGGGTCCCATGCCGAATCCCCAGAGCGCGAAGCCCGC
>JBEVOI010000091.1:0-6510 GCA_040507665.1 Burkholderiales bacterium | reverse complement strand
GTGCCGTGGCCGAGGTGTTCGCCGACCGGTCGTACCAGCCCGACGGGACACTCACTCCGCGCAGCCTGCCCGGCGCAATCATCACCGACGAGTCGGTCGCGGTAGCTCAGGCGTTGCTGATGGTCGAGCAGGGCAAGGTGCGCTCGCTGTCGGGTGCCGAGATCCCGGTCGATGTGGGAACGATCTGCCTGCACGGCGACCAACCGGACGCGGTCCGGTTCGCGAAAGCGCTGCGGGAAATATTCGCTACGCGGGGGATCGACGTACGCGCGCCGTAGCGCAGACGGCACGATTTCTGCGCGCGGCATAGCTTGCGAAGCTCAACCTTGCTCTGCTCGCGCAGCGTTCGGTTCAGCGCGCCAGACGCGGTAGCGGACTTCGACACCGGTTGGGATATAGACGACGATCGGGAGGCGGCTGTTGTAGCGGAGAAGCTGTGGTTCGCCGCCGAGGGTGATGAAGCGTTCAACCGGTTGGACGCTGGGATCGACGGCCATCAGCGTTCCGGCCATGGGGCCGAGCTTGCGAAGGATATAGCGATCGAATCCCCACCCCGCGATGGTCTCGGTCTCGAGGGTCCCGCCGAAGAAGTAGCGGTTGACGGGGTCGGTCTTGACGGTCTTGCCGATGATGAGCTCCACCTTGAACGCGGTTTCGTCTTCCTGTTTCGGCAAGTTGATGACATAGCGGGTCATGCCTTGTTCAGGTGGAGGAAAGGCCTTCATGTTGTCGGCGGCATGGGCGAAGGAAATGAAAACGAGCGCGAGGAGGGCGAGGGATGGAATGGTTCTCATGGGTTGAAAGAGGCTGGAAGATTGTGGGTGCGGGGCGGGATTTCGGGGAGGCAGCGCGAGCCGATGGGTGAGATCGTTCATCCGCGTCCACTGAAGTAGGAACGCGCCGCGTTCTGGAAGCGTGGCAACTGCGCTACGAACACGGGCGGCGACAGCGGGGTCGGGTGCGCTCAGGATTACAGGTTTCAGACGGCAGGGGCTCCCTTAGGCCTACCGCCATAGCTCACGGGCGTGCCGCTTGCGGCGCGTCCGCTGAAATGACGGGTTGGGCAGCTTGCTGATACAGGAACTCTGGCGCAAGGTCAGCGCCATTGGGCCATGTAACGGTTTCAAGCTCGGGGTCTATCCTGGCTTGAGCGAAGAGGTCCTTGTCTTTCAGCGGCTCGAACATCGGACCCCAAAGCTCAGCGCTCAGATCAACGGTCCCCGACGTGCCATCATGGAAACGTAGCCAAAGTCTATAGCCCTCCAAGGGCTTTACCTCAACAACCTTGGGAATCATCACTTACTCCAGAGGTTCGATCCTGTTCAAGGGTTGCCTGGCCTGAGCGCGCCTCCAGTCGTCAAGCAATTCGGCTTGGTGGAGAGCGCGCCACTCCTCGACCAGCCGCAAGGCGCGAGTTCCGAGTGTGCCTTCCAGAAGCTCGCCGTTGTCTATGCGGACGGACGCTTGGTCTCCACCATACTTCGCATGAAAGTGCGGTGGCGCATGATCGTTGTAGTACATCGCGATGATAATCCCGAAAAAGCGGCTTACCTCGGGCAATCCTGTCTCCCGGAAACGCGCATCAACGCCATTATCGCTCGCCGCGGCTCAGGACACTCAACCGGTGTCGAGATGAGCCCACGGCCAGCTTGGGCTAGTATCGCCCCGAAGCCAAACAGCCGGCTGGCCGGGTCGGCCCCATCGAGTTGTTAGGCGGCGATGCGTTGATGTGATGAGGCTACGGCGAAACCTGGGAATTGATCCATGTCTCCAGAGCAGAGAACGACCAGATTTTGCATCTTGGCGATAGAGTCCCCAGTCGGTTTGCGAGACGGGCATCTTCCGTAACGAGGACATCAGCGTGGATGGACGCCGATGTCGCAATAAGAGCGTCTGGAGTGTGGCCCTTGGAAGGGGACCGGACCTCGTCAATCGAGATACCACTGGGGCTCCCGTCTCCTAACGTAGCGGTGCTGAATTTTGATACCCCGAAGACGGCGCCTGCGGTAGGAACGACCTCTCTGTTGAGTTTCGCCACCTCGGCTGCCTTGGCGGCGTCCCTCATTCCTGCGAGCTCATCCTCCTGGATCTGGGTGGAGACTATCGAAAGGACGTGCGTCTCTTGAAGAGAGTTGACCCTTTGGATCAGCCCGGGTGTTGTCGCAAGGTGGTCATAAATCTGAGTGTCCAGCATTATTCTCATCGGCTCAACCTTCCATTGACGCCGGGTGTGTAGCGGCCTTCTTCCTGGAGCACTCGCGGACCCGATTTATCTCGGTACGGCAGCGGCCATCCGACCCCTGCCGGTTCTCTACGCCGCTCTCGCCCCGTGATCGACCACGGCGTGCTGCCCCTGCCACCGCGCTACGCGCACGGGGCCGCTCTCGCCCGTTAGGCGCTCCACCGCGTGCTTGTATGCGATGGGATCATCGCTCGTGTAGAAGAGGTGCCGAGGTCTATGTCCGTCTGGAGCGAGCAGCCTTTGCTGATTCAGAACGAGGCGCAGGTAGCGCGCGATCGCGGGAGCAGGGTCGATGACGTTCACGTGCTCACCCGCGATACGCCGGATCGGTTCGAGCAGGAACGGATAGTGGGTACAGGCGAGCACGATGGTGTCAGCGCCTGCGTCGAGCATCGGCTGGACATATCCACACAGCATCGCTTCCGTCTCCTCGCCGTCGAGCTTACCCATCTCGACCTGATCCGCGAGTCCGTTGCACACCTGGTTGATGAGCGTGATGCCTTGCGCGTGGCGCCCCGCTGTCGCCTTGAAGAGCTTGCCTTGAAAGGTCGCAGGCGTGGCCATGATGCCGACGACGCCGGTCTTCGTCGTGAGCGCCGCGGGCTTGACTGCTGGTTCCATGCCCACGGACGGCAGAGTCGGGAAGGTCTCCCGCAGATGCTTCAGCGCCGCCGCGGACGCGGTGTTGCACGCGACGACGACCGCCTTGCAACCGCGTTCGATCAGGAAGCGCGTGATCGCATCGCAGAAGTGGCGAATCTGCTCCTGCGGGCGCGGTCCATAGGGCACGTGCGCCTGGTCCGCGAAGTAGATCGTGTCCTCGTGGGGAAGCTGGCGCACGATCTCGCGCCAGACGCTCAAGCCGCCGACGCCGGAGTCGAAGATGCCGATGGGGTTGGAATGCGGCATCTCTTGGGAGCTCGATGCAGATCGACCGAGTGTAGCAAAGCCGCTGAAATTCAATCTGCAGCCTTGAGTTGAGGACAAGGTTTCATCAAGCCTTCCGCGCCGCCCGCTTGTACAACCGGAACCGCTCCTTGGTGTCCCCCGACCGTGCTCCCTCCCAGATCTTTTTCCACTCGCTGCCAACCGCCGGCTCTTGCGTGACGGTTCCCTGGGTCAGCATCACGTCACAGTTGCGCTTGGGCTGCGGCAACTCTTCGCGAAAGGTGACGATGCCCGCGTAGTACTCCAGCATCGCGCGCTGCGACTCGCCGAGGCCAACGCTCGAGACGCAGCGGTAGCCCTTGGGCAGCGCATTTGCGAACTCGCTCACCACGCCCTTGTAGCTCTTGCCCGCGTCCACGTAGGGCAGCCAGAGCGTGGAGGCGAGAATCCACATGAGCGTGATGCCGCCGCCCCAATTCACCAGCGCGCGCCGGGTGGTGGGCATGGACCGGGCTACCAGCGCCGCCCACAGGAATGTGCACGCCGCCGCGACCAGGAACGGCAGCCACGCGAATCGCCCTTCGAACGCCGGTTGAAACGTCGCAAGCTGTCGGGCGATGCCGGCGGGCCAGCCGGTGAGCAGCGCGATCCAGGCGAGCCAGAGCAGGATGGCGATCAGGCCGAAGGTCATGATGCCGAACCAGTCGAGCGCGCTGATCGCACCGCGCCGGAGCGTGTCGAGCGAGGCCACCGCGAGGAGCGTGAGGGGCAGCAGCAGCGGGAGCGCATACACGTCGCTCGCTTTCGCCGTCACGCCGAGGATCGCGAACATCACGACGAACGCGACCAGCGGAAACTGGACCTCGGGCTGCTTCAGCGCGCCCCGGCGGCCGTACCACAGCGTCCAGAGGGCGAGCGGCAGCACCGGCCACGCATACCACGGGAGGAGCTCCAGGTATTCGTGCCAGGCGTGGGTGTGCTGCGCTGTGCGGGTAACAAGGATCGCGCCGACGACGTCCTGGCTCAGCCAGTCGTGCAGCAGGTTGGGCGAACGGCGATAGAGGGCGATTGGCCAGATCAGCAGCCACGGGGCCGCGGCGATGCTGGCAACGGCGAGGCTGGACAAGAAGCGCGGCCGCCGCCACAGCCGGCAGAACAAAGCGAGCGCGAGCGCGATGGCGACGAGTACAACCGGTGCCAGAAGTCCGCGCGCCAGGAAACCCACGCCGATGCCCGTTCCGAGCGCGAGGCCGCCCGCGAGCGGCTTGCGCGGCGAAAGCGCCAGTCCGTAAAGGCCGAGTGCAAAGCCTGTGAGGAGTGGCACATCCGGAATTGGCTGGTGCCCGCGCACGAGGAGCCCGACGCAGCCGAGCAGCGCAACGGCTGCAATCGCGGCGTAATCGCGGCCGTAAAGCTCCTTCGCTGCGAGGGCGACGAACCAGAAAGTGAGCGCCATGAAGGCGCCGCTCGCGAGCCGCGCCGCATCGTGCATCGGCAGCAGCCACGAAAAGAGCTTCGCGGAGAGCGCCGCGACGAGGTAGACGAGCGGCGGTGCGTCGAGCGTGTTTTCCCCTGCGAGCTTCGGCACCACCCAGTCGCCGGTCCCCGCGACCAGGTTGTGGACGATGCCGATCGATTCCGCTTCGTCCGGCTTCCACGGCTCATGGCCGATGAGCCCGGGCAGGACCCACGCGACGCACAGCAACAGCGCGGTGGCGGCGGAGGACACCCGGACGTAGAAATGGCGCCGCACCGGCGGGGCGCCGGTCGCCGAATCGGCCACAGGCGGGAGCGCGGTGCTCAAGTCGGGCGGCCCCGGCGCGCGGGTGCGATCATCCTAGACCAGCGGGCGCTGGTACAGGCCTTCGAGGATCCGCAGCGGAGAGCGCTCCGGGTGGCGCATGGCTTCCACCGGCAGGTGGAAAGTCTGCTCCAGCAGGTGTTGCCCGCCGAGCGCCGCGTGCAGGACGCGATCGGTAAACACGATCCAGGTGGTATCGGGCGGGAACGCGACGGGCGTCTTCCTCGTGCTCTTCTGGTAGCTCAGGTCGGCCTTGCCGCGATCGTGGAGCTGTAGCATGACGTGATCGTAGGGCGTACGGCGCCCGCGTGTGATGCGCAATGTTTCCAGCAGCCAGCCGCTGAGAGCGGCGGGCAGTGTGACCTGGCTCGCGAACTTCGGCGCGAACGCTTCGAACGGCTCGCCCACCTCCCAGCGCCGCGGCTCGCCCTCGGGGTTCACGTTGCTGAACACCCGCAGGATGCGGCGGCCCTGATTCGGGGTCGAGGAGAACGCGTCCACATGCAGCCGCGTGTCGTCCTTCTTGTAGGAGGTCGGACGTCCCTCCACCCGCACCGGCCGGAAGCTCGTGCGTGCAACCTCGAGGTGGTCCGTGTAATCCGGAAGCATCATCGTCACGAAACGCGTCGCGCTCTCGGAATAGCGCCGCATCATCGCGCGCAGCGAGTCGAGGGCTGCGCCCGTGAGTGCGGTGCCGTGGAGGCTGTCGTTGCGGATGTCGTACACCACGTTCTTCGACTTGCCATCGGAAGTGGCGGGCGAAAGCAGTGGCTCCTCCTCCGGCGCGAATCGGAACGGAAGCGCAGGGAAGAACAACACCTGCCCGCGCTCCAATGATTCCACCGCTTCGCCGCTCGCTTCGCCGTCGGCCGCGGCGTCCCAGCGCGAGGTCCGCATTACCCTCAGCGCATCCGAGTCTGTAATCGGGTCCATCGCCATTTCTCCGTTCGCACTCACGCTCACTGCATGATCTTGATCTTCGTTCCGGGCGTCGGTTCCCAAGTTGGGTACGAGGCATTCAGCAGCCGCCGATAGCCTTCCGCATTCGTGTTCAGGGGCGGGGTGCTTGGCGAGTCCGGCGTAAGCCATCCCGGGCTTCGCCGTGATGATCCTTCTGCGAAGTGGCTGAGTGAGCGTCCTCTCCGGTCCGAATTGAGCGGGAAGCTTGCCCGTCGCGGCTGGCCGTGCGGCGGGCGCATTTACGCACTTCTGCGCTTCACCAACCATCTGGATTTTACTCCCCGCCCCGGGTCGGCAACTCGTTCAGAGGTTCCCAAGCAAAAAAGGCAGCGTTTCGCTGCCTTTTTTTGCGACCGGACAGGCGCTCTTCAGCCGGCGGGCTTCGCAGCCCCGCGGGCGTAGCGCTGGCGGAACTTCTCCACCCGGCCAGCGGTATCCATGATCTTCTGCTTGCCGGTGTAGAACGGGTGGCACGCGGAACAGACTTCCACGTGCAGGGGCCGCCCCAGGGTCGAGCGGGTCTGGAACGTGTTGCCGCAACTGCAGGTTACGGTGATCTCTGCGTACTTGGGGTGGATCTTCTCTTTCATGGGGCTCTCCTGCTCGCGGCGCTCAGGCG
>JBEVOI010000086.1:0-8001 GCA_040507665.1 Burkholderiales bacterium | reverse complement strand
CGTATCGACCTCGCCCCAGACGACTATCGACGAGTTTCGCGACGAAGTCGGACGCAATCGTTTCATCCGGGTCAATGTCGCGCCCGGACAGTTCAATATCCGGTACCTGGCAACCGTTGAAGTCCAGACTTCCGACGCCAATGCGTCTGCGCCGGAGACACCGCTCGCAGAGCTGCCCGGCGCGATCCTATCGTACGTCCAGACAAGTCGTTATTGCGAAGTCGAAGCGGTCTACAGATTTGCCGTCCGGACGTTCGGAAACCTGCCGCCCGGATACCAGCGGGTCCAATCGATCTGCCACTGGGTCAAGGACAACGTTCACTACGAGGTGGGATCATCGACTACGACCCACGGTGCGCGCGACGTGTTGGCCAACCGCACCGGGGTCTGTCGCGACTTCGCCCATCTCGTTATTGTCCTGTGCCGTGCACTGAACATCCCCGCAAGATTCGTCACTGCGTATACCAAGTACGAGGATCCGCCCCAGGACTTTCACGCGGTGGTCGAAGCATTTCTCGGGGATCGATGGTACCTCTTCGACCCGACTGAACTGGCTGCGATATCGGATCTGGTCCGACTCGGAACCGGGCGCGATGCTTCGGACGTGCCCTTTGCCACGTTCTTTGGTGCGGCGCGCCTGCGGCGCCTCAGTCCTCTGGTGGAACCGGCAATTGGATCCGAGACTCTCGTCAGCCTGCAGACCGCGGACGCTGGAATCCTGCTGGCGCCGGAACAAGCTCGCGGCGGCCGGGAGATTTAGCGGCCCTAGGCTTGGTCGATCAGCGACACCGATTCAATAAGTCGCTGCTGGCAAGGTCGGGCCGCAGTTCGGCGGGGCTTCGCACGCATGACGCGAGACTGCCGCCAGTCTTTTCCTATACACGAATCCGACGTCGGCCGCTTCATTCGAGCGCAACCTCCACCCGCACTACCCCGGCCCGCTCATGCCTCGCCGTGAGTCTCACCGTCGCCCCCGCTTGCGCCCGCACCACCCACTCCACCTTTACGCGATCCTGGGTTACGTCTCCGCTCCAGCCAGCCCAGCTGCTCGGTACCACCGGCGTGTAGGCGCGGCCTTCGAGCTGGCCTAGCTCCTCTCTAGCGCTGCCGGTCTCGAGCTGTGCGCCCGCGGGCAGTTCGATCTCCGCGACGACGCCGCGCACGCGCTTGTTTGCGAGCGCGCGCTTGGTGACATAGCTCGGCAGCCAACCGGTGTTATGCACCACGAGCCGCACGCGCCAGCTGTCGGGCCCGAGGCGGGTGGCGGTTGCGTCGACAAGTTCCAGCTTCGGCGAAACGAGCAGGTGCCAGACGAGCCACTGTGGGAATAGCGCGAGCTCTTTTTCGAGCAGTACGTCGGGCGGATTGGTCCAGGTGTAGAGCGCGTCCCAGCCGCCGAGTTCGACCTCGCCGAGCTGCGGGTGGCGGAACGGATACCAGTCGACGAAGCCGCGGCCGCCGAGCGTCGTGTCGTTCCACGAGAGGAGCTTCAGATCGTCCTCGACCGGATGCTCGCGATACCAGTCGATGAACTTGTAGTCCGTGATACCAGCCGCCCGTTGCGGGCTCCAGATCTCCACCGTCCAGGCGAATACGCCGAGATGATCGTAGGCCCAATCGTCGAACGTGCCGGTAATCACCTCCTTCGGATGGTAGCGGAAGTCGTGAAACACCGAGATGCTGGGATAGCCGGTCAGCTCGGTGCCCTTCGTGCCCAGCTTCTGGTACGTCCATAGATCCTCCGCTAGCAGCGTGTCGTCGGCTTGGTGCGAGTACGGTCGCAGCAGCACCCCGCTATAGGTGTGGAACGCCACCGCGCAGGTAATATTCGGGTGTGCAGCGACAAACTGCGTCGCAGCGCGTACTTCGGGCTCGGAAGTGGGGAAGGGGCCGGCACCGTGCTGCTCGCACTCCTGCCGCCACCCTGCCGGAAAGTTGCGATTGAGGTCGAGTTGCTCCTTGCGCGGCGCAAGCGTCACCGTCACACCATCCCAACCGTCGATCACACCTTCCGGCAACAGGCGGTAGAATTGGCCGCCTGTTTCCGTTGGGTCGCGGCGCACCATGAGCCGCCGATCGCCATCGGATACCTTCCACGGCCCGTTCGCATCGGGCACACGCATCGTCAGCACGCGGCCGTCGCCATCGATATCCTCCCGTCGCAGTCCGGCCACAGGTTCCTCGTCGTAGGGGTAGGGCCGGGTGCTCGAACGGATGATCTTCGGGACGTCGGCGAGCGCCCATTCCGCGCCGTCCGGATTGAGGCGTGGACACACATAGAAAACGCGCGTATCGAGGCAGCGCGTCACGCCCTCGTCCTTGCCGTAACCAGTGACGAGGTGGTACAGAAGATAGAGGCAGGCCATCGATCCCGCGACTTCGGTCGCGTGGATGTTGCCGTCGACCCAGAGCGCGGGCTTGTCGCGATCCTCCCCGGTGTCGAAGCGGGTCGCGGTCGCGAGCCAGATGTCACGGCCCTCGAAGCTGCGACCGATGCTCTCGATCCGGAGGAGCCTCGGATGCTCTGCGGCGAGCGCGTGGAGCTCGCGGGTTAAATCGTCATGGCGAAGATAGGTGTCAAAGCGCATCGCAGGGGCTGGCGTCAGGCGGTTGGAGTGCCATTATCGCCCACCGAGGCCGCTCAACCCCATCGGGTGCGGGGACTGTTGCGCTTAGGCGACAGGGGACGTCCGCTGTTCCCCCACTATGCGCTGCATTGCAACCGCGGCGCATCTGACCCGTAGGTGATCGTGTGATCGTTACTGCGCTACGTGGTAGTAAAGGAATCGGTCGTTGGCAGCACCAAGACGACCCACGCCAAGCTGTCTAGTGGATGACGTTGCGCACAGCTGGACACCGGTTCTGCGTCCCGCACCGGAACTGCCGCGGGAAACATTTACACGGAATGCGACATTTTTACCGAGCGCTTTCCCTCCGCACGATGGTAATGGGGCGTGGGTTGCTCGCGTAAAAGCGCGGGCAAACGCAACTCGCGAAGTCGGCCGCAGTCCTGAATCAGGGCCGCAAAGTGATCCTGCACAGCGCCCCGGATTGCGCCCGGCAAGTCGTGGTCGAATACGTCGCGGAATCGCACGAGGAGCTGATCTTCGGCGCGTAGGCATTCTTCCAAGACGTTGGAATTGTTACCGTCAACTAGAGCGGTACGAAGGGCAACCCAATCGGGCGCAGAGTCCGTCCTCCACGTCCCGTCGTCACGTACCGCGCCGCCATGCACTCGCACAAGCTCGGTCAATTCCATTGCGGCGCGTCCACACGTCCGTGCCTGCTTGAGCAGCCTGCTGCACAGCGGCTCGCTGTCAAGTTGCTCCGCACACACAAGAAATGCTGCTTCCACATCCCTGTTCGCCCGCACGAGCTCGACTAATAGTTCCATGCCCTCTGGCTGAATGATCATCGTCGGATCTCCTCTATCGGCTACGGCAACGCCAAGTGCAGGAGCATCGGATGTGCCTAAGCGAGTAGGCATGGTGGTTGCCAGTTCGCTCACGCGATGTCGCGATGCAACTCGCGATAACTCTCCCCTACTTTTGAGGTACGACTATGACCACCCTTCAATCCATTGCATTCGCCGCCGCGCTGGCTGCGGTGCTCGCGACGACCTGTGTGGCATTCGCGCAGCCGCCCCTTGACCCCTCCGACCCCCGCTCTCCAGGAGCCGTCGTGACACCGAACGCCGCTGGCAAAGAAATCAAGAAGGACATGCACGGCAACGAAAAGGGTTCTGACAAGGCTACGCGCGATCGCGGCGATGGCCGCGACGCCGCTCGCTCGACCGGTTCGAGCTCCGCTGGCAGCAACCTAAGCTCGCCCCGTCCACCACGCAGCGATGGATCCAACAGGTACTAGTGTCCCGAGTCGCTAATTCGCTGCAGAAAAGATGTCGAGAATCGACGCCATACGGCGTTGCCCATGCTCGCAACGTGTCCAACCTTGCTGTGCTGGGCGCCTTGTCTGGCGCCGATTTCGCCACTTTTCCAGACGTATCGCGAGGGCACGAGTGATTATTCCGCGAACTAACGACTCAGGACACTAGCCGCTCTTTTCTTAGAGCCAAATAACGGAGTGTTTCTCATGTCTGATTACACACGCACTGACAACATCGTCGCTGGTACGAGCGAGTCACCGGGGGCCGATGAGCGCCCGAGCGCCCGGAGTGAAGACGCGCAGCCAGTGGTTGACGGGAGACAGAATGAACTGGGCCCGCGCGTAATCGCCACGGACACCCTCAAAGGCGACGATGTCGTGAACACCGCCGGCGATAAGCTGGGAACGCTGGATGACATCATCCTCGACGTGCCTGGCGGCCGGATCGCTTACGCAGTACTTTCCACCGTCGGCTTCCTCGACACCGGCGACAAGTTGCTTGCCATTCCCTGGCGCGCGCTCACCCTGGACCCGGAAAGCAAGTGCTTTATTCTCGACGTCTCAAAGGAGCGATTCGAGCGAGCACCGAAATTCGACAAGGACCATTGGCCCGCCATCGCCGATAAAGCTTGGGCCCGCGAGGTGCACACCTACTATCGCGCTCGTCCCTATTACTGGGAGTAGTGCCGGAAAGGACCAGAGCGCGCGGCATCAGATGTTCTCGAGAGGTGTATACGAGAATTGCCCGAAGTGAAGTCGATGCGTCGGTTCGATTCTTCGGTCTGGCATATACGACGCAATCAGCCCGGTCACTGTTACCGATCGGCGAGAATACTTTTCCGCATTATTGCCACCCATTGCATGTTAAGTCGTTGGTTTGACCAGCAACAGGGTGATCGGCACAGGGATTGCGGAAATGATGGGCCGCGATGCGGAGCGGTCCGTTCGTCATTGAGTTCTACTTCCCATCATTGGAGGTTGACGTGTTGAAGCTTACGAAAACTGCCCTCGTCGCGCCCGCACTGACGCCCCTTCCCGCCATAGCGGCCGACTACCCGACTCGGGCCGCGCCGCCCCCGGGAAGTTCGACGAAGACCACTCCGGGTGACGACGCCATGCCGCAGCAGTGTCAGAAAAATCAGGGCGCCGAGCGGGAGCAGTGCGTGCAACGTCTGCGTACCGGCCAAATAGGGCGGCACCCTGCTCTCCCGGGCGGTGGTACTACTCGGCAGGAAGTCCCTGGCACGGGCACCGCTGTGCCTAAGTGACGTGGCGTCGCCGGCATTCGAATCTACTTTCTTGTTGATTACGGAGGACGCTCATGCGGATTCTGTTATTGTGGCTGTTGGGAGTCCCGTTAGGGGTACTGGTTCTGCTCATGCTCTTCGGCATCATTTAGCATTTCAAGAAGAGCACCGCGATAGATGGTGGCCAATGCATCGCTCCTCGTCGTGGAAGATCTGAGAAGAACCCCTTAGGGGCTTGTCGTCTTGACGCGAGCGGCCGCGCGGGGCTGTGCTGCGCAGATTCTTGCGGGTGCACTCCGAATCGGCACGGTCCTGCACATCCATTAGCCAGCCATGGACCCCGCAATCTGGTATATCTTCGCGGGGTGCATGTTGGTGCTCCTAGCGCTGTCGTCAACGTTGATCGACCGCTCACCCGCGAGTCCGGCGATGATTTATCTCGCCCTCGGGATGATCGTCGGACCGCTGGGTGCGGATGTCATCCGCCTCGATCTCGCCGAGGACGCACACCTCATCGAGCAGTTCGCGGAGGTGGCGGTTCTCATCTCTGTGTTCACTGCTGGATTGAAGATGGCGACGTCCGTCGATGACGGGCGGTGGGCGCTCCCGGTCCGGCTCGCCTTCCTCGCTCTTCCCCTGACAGTCGCGCTCGTGGCAGGCGTTGCGATGCTCGGGTGGGGATTTTCGCTGGGCATGGCGATGCTGCTTGGGGGTATCGTTGCGCCTACGGATCCGGTACTCGCGAGCGCAGTGCAGGTCAGTCACGAAAGGGACCGAGACAAGTTGCGCTTCAGCCTGACCGGCGAAGCGGGGCTGAATGATGGCACCGCGTTTCCCTTTGTCATCCTCGGTTTGACGCTGGCGACCCTGGGGCACGAGCCATGGCTGTGGCTCAAATGGATTTCGGCCGATGTCCTTTGGCCCGTTCTCGGAGGGCTCGCCCTGGGGGCGCTATGTGGCACGGCCATCGGACGCGTAGTGGTTTTCCTCCGGACGCGGCATGCGGAAGCGCTGGGTCTCGATGAGTTTCTGGCCCTTGGCCTGATTGCGCTCGCGAATGGTCTCGCAGTTCTGCTTTCGACGTATGGGTTCTTGGCGGTGTTCGCGGCAGGGCTTGCACTGCGGCGGATCGCGACTCCGCGTGGTGCAGTCCCGACTACAAGGAGGGCGTCATCTACAGGCGGATCTGCTACGGACCCCGCGACGGCACCGGCTGCACTCGCGAATGCCATGCTCGATCTCAATACCTCGCTTGAACGGCTCGCTGAAGTCAGCGTTGTATTCTTGACCGGTGTCCTTGTCGGAATGGTCCACCTTACAACGGAAGCGCTGCTCATTGGCGCGCTCTTGCACCTGATCATTCGACCGGCAAGCATCGCTTTGACGCTCTGGCGGTCCGACACGACACTCACGCACCGCGCGTTGATCGGATGGTTCGGCGTCCGGGGCGTGGGATCCCTCTATTACCTCGGCTATGCCGGTGCCCATGGCGTCGCGGCACCGGAGATTCAGCAACTCGGCACGATCGTGCTTGTCACTATTGCGATGTCCGTCATCGTTCATGGCGTCTCGGTCACACCGTTGATGCGGTGGTACGACGCGCACAGGCGCGCGCGTCCGCACCGTTGAGCCAAATGCGCTACGCCGCTCTCGCTGCCGACTACGACGGGACCCTCGCTCGTTATGGGCAGGTCGCGGCGGCTACGTTGCATGCGCTGGAGAGGCTGGTGGCCAGTGGACGCAAGCTCGTCCTCGTCACTGGCCGCGAACTCGACGAGCTGCTCGCGCAGTTCCCGGAGATCGGCGTGTTCGATCGAGTCGTCGCGGAGAACGGCGCGGTGCTTTACACCCCGAAGACCAAGGCACATCGGGCGCTGGGAAACCCGCCGTCGGGGGAGTTCGTCCGCGAGCTCAAGCGGCGCGGAGTGGAGCCGCTGTCGGTTGGACGGTCGATCGTCGCCACCGTGCACCCGCATGAAACGATCGTCCTGGAGACGATCCGCGATCTGGGCCTGGAGCTGCAGGTGATCTTCAACAAGGGCGCGGTGATGGTCCTGCCGGCATCGCTGAACAAGGCGAGCGGGCTCCTGGCCGCGCTCGGGGATCTCGGTCTCTCGGCGCGCAACGTCGCTGTCATCGGCGACGCCGAGAACGACCACGCGCTGCTTCACACAGCCGAGTTCGGCGTAGCCGTCGCGAATGCAGTGCCGACACTCCTGCAGGAAGCCGATCGCACCAGTGCGCACGAAAACGGCGACGCAGTGATCGAGCTCGTGGGTGGTCTTATTGACCATGACCTCCGCGAAACGCCGCCGCGCTCCCCGCGCCGGGAGATTCTGGTCGGGCACCGCGCGGACGGTAGCGAGCTGCGTATGCCGCCGGCCTGGTTCGATTTGCTGATCGCCGGCTCGTCGGGAAGCGACAAGTCGACGCTCGCGATCGACGTGCTCGAGCGGGTCGCGGCCGAAGGCTACCAATTCTGCGTCATCGACTCGGAAGGCAAGTACGAAGGGCTGCCCGGCGCTATTGTGCTCGGCGCGTCCGATCGCGAGCCGACCGCCGTTGAGGTGATGACGGCGCTACACAAGCCCGATGCCAACGTCGTGGTCAACCTGGTCGGTCTGCCCTTGCCGGACCGGTCAGCGTTCCTGGTCGACCTGCTGCCGTGCTTGTACGAGTTGCGTGCGAATACCGGCCGGCCGCACTGGATCGCGGTGGATGAGGCGAACCAGCTGTTGCCGCGCACGGGCGACCACGCGCCCGTCTCCCTCACAAACGCGCCGAGCGGTATGATCTACGTCACAGCCAACCCTGACCAAGTGACTATGACAATGCTCAAAACCGTCGACCTTGCCGTGGCAGAGTGAGA
>JBEVOI010000045.1:0-3378 GCA_040507665.1 Burkholderiales bacterium | reverse complement strand
CGATCCCGTCGGAGAAATATTGCTGATCTTTTTCGGCCGAGAGGTCGGCGAAAGGAAGCACGGCGATCGAAGCGGCAGGCGGCGGGGCTGTCTGCGTCGCGACTCCGTTCGATCCCTCCTTAACTGCAGAGTTGGCTCCGGATACTTCCGCGTCGTGCTCCGTCGAATTGTCGCGCCAAAGGACCGCGCCTCCCACCGCGAGCAGGAGAGCGATGATCATGACCTCTGTGCCGCTTACCCGCTGCTGACCGCGCGCTCCGTGGTACCAAGCAATGGTCAGCACGACGGGGACACCGATAATCAGCAGAAGCGTGAAAACACGCAACCAGACATGCGGCCATCCGAGGGATCCCGCGAGCATCTCTGCGCCGTGCAGCAGGGTGTAGGCAACCGCCAGGTACGCGACGGTCCACTGCACGACCTTGTGATGCCGGACGCGCTCCCAGGTAGACCATAGTGCACTTGGTGGCGTCGGCGAGTGTTGGGGCTCTGCCGGCGTTGATTCCGCTAGCGGAAGTGCCGGTGACTCTTTCGACTCTGGCGGCGAACCCGACATGTGTTGCTCTATTCTCGCGACGCCCGAGGCGCATTTATGAGTCGCGCTCGTGCGTGGTGTCAAGAAGTACAAGCCGATACCCAGACTGCCACCGCTGGGCTGCTCGTCAAACGAGGCCTAGGGACAAGGTGATTGCATTGGGCCTGAAAATCCGCGTGTCGGTGGTTCGATTCCGCCCCTGGCCACCACTCCAAATCAATCGGTTCCGATGCTCCCCGAAACGTCTTCGGCGTCCGTACGCGCGAGCGGCCTTACTGGAAGCTTCAGATCTCTCCACGCTTTGCGAAGCGCGCAATGTGCTCGCCCGCGCGGAACGCGAGTGCCTGGATGGTCATTGTCGGCTGGCCGCGACCGGACGTCACGAGGCTGCTGCCGTCGCAAACGAATAGGTTTGGCACGTCGTGGCTGCGGTGATAACGATCGACGACCGATATACGTGGATCGTCGCCCATGCGACACGTGCCGAGGAGGTGCATTGAAGACTTTTGCTCCGTCACCGGCGCCTTCATCACGCGCAGCGCGCCCGCCGCCTCCATGATCTCCGCGCCGCGATCCTGTAGGAATCGGCTGGTCGCGAGATCCTGCGGATGATCCTTGTAGGTAACGCGGATCGCAGGCATGCCCCAGGCGTCCTTCAGCTCTGGATCTAGCGTGACGCTGTTCGTCTCGACCGGTAGTGACGTGCCGTGACAGGAGACCACCATGGAACGCGGAAACTCCGCGAGCAGGGACTTGAGCTCGTCGCCCCATTTGCGCGTGTCGAATGCGAGACGCCACGCCCACATAGTTGGCTGAGGGCCGATGCGCGCGTCAAGCCCCCCGCCGCCGTAGAAGCCGCGCTTGGGATCGGAGTCGTAGAAGTCGTGTAGGACGCGGCTCACCTGCACACTCTTGTACTCATTCAGCTGGTGTTCGAACACGGCGTTTACCCGCGACGCAGTGTTGAACATCAGGTACTTGCCGACGAGTCCGCTTGAGTTTGCGAGGCCATGGGGGAAATGCGCGCTCTCGGACATGAGGAGAAGCCGCGGCGTCTCGGCTCCGTTCGCGCACACGATAACCGCGCGCGCCTTCTGGAAGCGCTCGCGACTCGCCGCGTCGAAATACGCGACGCCGCTGGCGCGGCCGCGCGAATCCGTCTCGATACGCACGACGTAGCTCTCGGATCTCACCTCGCAGTGGCCGGTTGCCTCGGCCTGCGGAATGGTAGTCGTCAGCGTCGACGCCTTCGCGGAGACCTCGCAGCCGAAGCCGTGACAGAAGCCACAATGTACGCACGCGGGGCGGCCACCGTAGTGAACGGAATTGATGACCAGCGGCGCGGGGAAGGGATGGAGTCCCAGCTTGCGCGCGCCGCGCTCGAAGAGCACGCCCGAGGATTTCACAGGAAGCGGCGGCATCGGATAAGGCTTCGTGCGGGGCGGCTCAAACGGGCTCGCGCCCGCGAGGCCCGACACGCCTATGTCCCAATCGACCTTCGTGTAATAGGGCTCGAGCTCGGCGTAGTCGAGGGGCCAGTCGGTGAACCCGGTGCCGGAGATGGGTCCGAGCGCGCTCCGCTCGTTGAAGTCGATGGGATGGAAGCGCCAGTAATTCGCCGTGTAATGCACGCTTGTCCCGCCGACCGTGCGTGCATACCACAGACACTGCCGAAGGATGGCGGGTTCCGCCTTCCTCGACGGGTCGTCGCGGAAGGTCTGCGGACTCTTCACGGGGTCGTTCGTGATTTCCGATAGGAACCAGTATTTCAGCTCGTCGTGCTCAAACTGCGCCGGCGTTAGTCGCGACCCCTGCTCGAGCAGCACGACCGAGAGCCCGGCCTGCGAGAGCTCGCGCGCGATGGTGCCGCCCGCCGCGCCCGAGCCCACGATCGCGAAGTCCACGAGCTCGCCGTCCCGATACGTGCGTCCGATCATACGGACTCGTTTGGTTCGATCGCGAAACCCGGGTAGTCGCGGTCGTACCAGCCGAAGGGCGGCTCGAACACGTGCCGGTCCTCGAAACCGAGGAGCTTCCATCCGGCGCCTTCGACATTGCCGCCGTATGCAGGCGATGAGAACATTCCGAGCAGGCTCAACAGGCGCATCTGCTCGAAGAATGGCGTCTGCTCGACCGTGCGCATGAACTCGATCCGACGCTCGGGCGGCAGCTCGGCGAAGGTCGCAATGTCGGTATTGCGCTCCCGACAGTTATTCTGAAAGACTGCGAGCTGCGCTCGGAAGTTCGGCCCCAGGCGCGAAAAGAAGGTCGACAGAGCGCGGTCTATGAAGTGAATGACGCCGGCCTCGCGCGCGCCGGGCGTCGTACCGTCAGGAATAATCGTGGCGGCGATTGCTTCAACGTCCGCCGCGTCGGCGGGCGTGAAGAATCTGGTTGACGGAGCGTCGGAATCTTGAGCGGCTGCGTGGGCGTTGTGCGCAGCGCTCGCGACTTCGGGCCAGCTTAGCGCCACGGTGGAGACACCGAGTGCATCGGCGAGCGCGACGAGAAAGGCCCTGCGTGAGAGGGAGTTCTGCTCCACGGCACGCAAATACTAGTTCCAATCGTTGCTCTGCATCAGGAATTCAGACGTCCAGAGTGTGAAGGGGGCGAGCAGGGGTCGGTCGCGGTCCGGTGTACACGTGAGTAACTCATTGAACGACTTGCAAGTCTGGACGCTTCGGGAGCTAAGCGGCGGGACATGGGTCGAAGCAGGGTCGGTCACCAGCAAGCCGGCCCGCCTATTGCGGAAAATCTCTGGCGGGTCTTTGGCTTCGGGCAAGAAGGGCTGGCACTGCTACTGAAAATCCGCGTGTGGGTGGTTCGATTCCGCCCCTGGCCAC
>JBEVOI010000039.1:0-2838 GCA_040507665.1 Burkholderiales bacterium | reverse complement strand
GACATCAAGCCGGCGAACATCCTGGTGAGCCAGGGCACCGACATCAAGCTGAGTGACTTCGGCACTGCTCTCCAGGAATGGAACACCGTCACCCAGCTGAGCGGGGTCGGCTCCCCCGCGTACATGTCACCGGAGCAGATCCGCGAAGAGCAGCTCACCCACCACACCGACATCTACTCGCTCGGCGTGGTGACCTACCAGATGCTCACCGGACGACTGCCCTTCATGGGCACGAACACGGCCAGTCTGACCTACCAGATCATCAATCACGAACCGACACCGCTGCGATCGCTGCGCCCTGACATCCCGGAGCCGCTGGAGCGCATCGTGATGCGATGCATGGAGAAGACGCGAGAGGGGCGTTACCACAGCTGGATCGAGCTCGCCAAGGAACTCGCCGGCGCCTTCCAGGCGCTCCAGGTCGGCAGCACGAGCATCACGGACACCGAGAAGTTCAACACGGCGAAGCGGCTCGACTTCTTCAAGGATTTCGACGACGTGCAGCTCTGGGAGGTGGTGCGAATCGCGGCCTGGCGGTCCGTCAGCAAGGATAGCCTCGTGCTCAAGGAAGGCGACAACGGCGACAGCTTCTTCATCATCGGGAGCGGCGACGTCGAGGTGAGCCGGGGCGGTACCTACTTGAATACTCTGCGCGCGGGCAACTGCTTCGGGGAAATGCTCTACTTTTCGGAGACCGTCACCCAGCGCACGACGACGATCCGCGCGCTGACCGACTGCATGGTGGTGGAGATCCGTGCCGCGGTTCTATCCCAGGCCTCGCAAGGCTGTCAGAACCAGTTCAACAAGGCGTTCGTGCGCATCCTGATCGACCGCATCAGCGAGGCACACGCGAAGCTCGCGTCACGCTGAGGTTTCAAGCACCCGTCACCAAAACGGCGGCGCCCCGTAAGCGGCCCTGCGCCAGCCGCCCAAGTGCCTCGTTCGCCTCGCTAAGCGGCAGGCATTCCACTTCTGTCCTTACCGGCACCTTCGGTGCGAGCGCGAGGAACTCCTCCGCATCGCGCCGTGTGAGGTTCGCCACCGAACGCACGCTACGTTCGCCCCAGAGGATCTCGTAGGCAAACGCGGGGATCTCGCTCATGTGGATACCCGCGCACACGACCGTTCCTCCCTTCACCGTCGCGCGCAGCGCCGCGGGCACGAGCGCTCCCACCGGCGCGAAGATGAGCGCGGCATCGAGCGGTTCAGGTGGCGCGAGCGTCGAGTCTCCCGCCCACTTCGCGCCGAGGTCGAGCGCGAAACGCTGGCTCTCCGCATCGGCTGGACGCGTGAACGCGAACACCTCGCGCCCCTGCCACGCCGCGACTTGCGCGATGATATGGGCCGCCGCGCCGAAACCGTAAATGCCCAGACGCCTGGCGTCGCCCGCCATCACGAGCGAACGGTAGCCGATGAGGCCTGCGCACAGCAGCGGCGCCGCCTGCGCGTCGGAGTAGGAAGCAGGGAGCGAAAAGCAGTAGTGCGCATCGGCGACGGTGTACTCCGCGTAGCCTCCGTCGAGGTCGTAGCCGGTGAAGCGCGCGGCATCGCACAGATTCTCGCGTCCCGCGCGGCAATAGTCGCAGCGACCGCAGGTGTAGCCAAGCCAGGGAACACCGACGCGCTGACCTATCGCGAACTGCTCTACACCAGCGCCGAGCGCGTGAACGGTGCCGACGATCTCGTGACCGGGAACGAGCGGGAGCTTGGGATGGGCAAGATCGCCGTCGACAACGTGCAGGTCGGTGCGGCAGACGCCGCAAGCGTGCACGCGCACGAGTACCTGACCGAAGCCGGGCTCGGGAACGGGCACATCGGCAGCGCGTAGCGGGCGTCGCGCCTCATCCAGCAGCATCGCAAGCATCGGGGTTCCCCTCCGTCATGCAGGTGCGGACCATCCTCTCACGCCTGCCTGCGCCGCGAGATCGGACTGTCCCAACGATTCTGATAGCATACGCGCCTCACTCCTCGCCACCCCGTGCAGACCCTCATTACTTCCACCGTGCTGGTTGCGCTCGCCGAAGTCGGCGACAAGACCCAGCTCCTCTCCTTCGTGCTTTCGGCGCGGCTGCGCAAACCCTGGCCGATCCTCGCAGGCATCCTCGTGGCCACCCTCGCCAATCACGCGCTCGCAGGATCGCTAGGCAACTGGATCGCGACGCTCGTCCCGAAGACCCTGCTCATCCTAGTCGTCGGCCTGCTCTTCATCGGGTTCGGGTTATGGACGCTGCATCCCGACTCCCTCGAGGACGACCCTCGCATCCATCGCGCAGGCGCCTTCGTCACCGCGCTGATCGCCTTTTTTCTCGCCGAGATGGGTGACAAGACCCAGATCGCCACCGTGGCGCTCGCCGCGCGTTTCGATTCCCTTGCGCAGGTGGTCATCGGCACGACGCTCGGCATGATGATCGCCAACGCGCCCGCCGTCTGGCTCGGCGAAAAGCTTGCACATCGCATCCCGATGAAGGCGGTGCGCATCACCGCAGCCGCGCTCTTCATCGGGTTCGGCGTGCTCACGCTGTTCGGGATCGCCTCCTAGAGCAACCGCGACAGATCCCCCGTCGCGAATCCCAACAGCGGCGGGTCGATTTCCCGGCCGAGCGCGATCACCTTGAACAGCTCGCCCATCTCCGCCGGCGAGAGCAGCTTCTGCACCGCAGTCACCATCGGCAGATAGTTCTGCACATCCTCCGGAGGCACCGATTGCATCAACCCGGTGACCCCGCAATTCACGAGGAAGCGGGCTTGGGTTGTATAGCCCTGCAGCGCGAGGCCGCGATCGATGCCCGCTGCCGCGATCGCCGTGAAGTCCACGTGCGCCGTGATGTCCTGCAAGCC
>JBEVOI010000197.1:0-2893 GCA_040507665.1 Burkholderiales bacterium | reverse complement strand
GGAACGGCCGGCATCAGGTCTGCTTCAGCCGACGCAGTATACGTCCCTCCGCCCGTGCGTCGCGAAACCACACAGAACTCTTTCGACAGGGTTGGTTCGACGAGCTGAAGTGGGTGCAGGAGGGCCAATCCGTCACCGGAGCTTAAACCTCCGAAACCAGTACGGAATCGCGCACACCACCAGGACGCCACCAAGCGCAAACAGCTCCTTCCGCTCCAATGAGATGAGCAAGGCGACGATTCCGAGCGACGCCAGCAGGGGAATCGCCGGACCGCCCGGCACGATGAACGGCGTGTCCGGCCCCGACACATCCTTCGCCCGGAGCCGCAACACGCCCAGACAGCAGATCAGGTACATCACCAGAGTGCCGGCGGCTGAGACCAGCGCCAGGACAGCGAAGCCGCCGGACAGCGCGAGCACGAGCGCGAGGCCCACATAGCACACGATGGCGATCATCGGCGTCTTCCGTACGGGATCGATCTCCCCAACCGCCTTGGGAAGGAAGCCGTCAGTCCCCAGCGCCAGCAGCACCCTTGGAGTCGCCAGGATGTCAGCCGCCATGAAGCCGAGCGTGGACAGCACCGTGGCGACGAGGACGAGTGTTCCGCCCATGTTCCCAAAGGCGACTTGCGCCGTATCGGCGAGCGGCGCCGTTGAAGCGCCCCGAAGCATTTCGCCGAGGACGCCCTGGGCGACGAGTTGCACGCCGATGTAGAGTGCCACGACACTCGCCACACCAAACAGGATGGCACGCGGGACGGTGCGAGCCGGGTTCGACACTTCGCCGCTGATCGACAACCCGCCTTCGAGCCCAATGAAGGCAAAGATCAAAACGGTCGACGCGCGGCCCAACGTCGTCAACGTCGGCGCCACCGTCCATCGCAGATGCTCGGGATGGATGAAGAAGGCGCCCGCCACGACCAGAAGAACGAGGGGCATCAGCTTGACGACTGTCGTCACCTGAGCGGCCGTCACCCCGCCGCGAGCTCCGCGAACATTCAGCCAGGCAAAAGCGCCATACATCCCGACGATCAGCCCGGCCCGTGCCATGGGCACTGCAAACCAGGGAACCAGCAACGCCATGGTGTTTGCAAAGAGGGCCGCCACGGCGGCATTCGCGAAGGCGCCGTTGGCTGTGAACAAGAGCATCCCCACCATCCCGCCGGCTAGCGGTCCGAACGCCGCTGTCGCGTAGGCATAAAGACCCCCGGTACCCGCAACCCGGCTGCCTGCCTCGGCGAAGCAGAGGGCCACCAGCCCCATGATGATGGCGCACACGATATAGGCAAGGATTGCCGCTGCCCCGAGGTCACGCGCCGCGAGAGCCGGCATCCCGAAGATGCCGGCGCCCACGGTGACGCTCACGATCATTAGGGCCAGCGCGCGAACGCCAACAATCCGTTGCAGTACGACTTCACTCACTGAAACCAACTACTGGTGAACGGGGCCAACAGGACGAACAAGGCAATGAGACATCGAGTCACGTCAGTCCACCTTCAGGGCGAGCCATCGTCGTAGGGAGTAGATAGTAAGTGGTGGGCGCGGAGTGTGTGTCGACCTGACCATCAGTCGCTCGAACTTCATCGTTCGATAGGCTTGCGGTGCGCGTCAGGTCGGCGGCGTTTTCGGGCGCGGCGAGCCAACGAACGTGAGCTTGCCCCGGGAGATCTCTTCCCGCTCCGGGACGAAGTGGCTCCGCAGGAGCGCGAGGATTGGCTCCGGCTTCGAGAGCCAGCGAAAGTAGGTGTCCCGCTCGCGCTCGACCATGGTCGCGAAGGCGTCGAGCTTGCGCCACAGCCTCCGGCCCACGCTGCGGCGGCTGACGGCGTGCACGAGCGAGAGGAAGGGCGTGCTCCAGGGCTCGACAATGACGAGGCGCCCGCGCGGGCGCAGCACGCGCCGCACGCCCACGAGCGTCCGCTCCAGATCCCCGATCGGATCGAGCAGGTGGTGCAGGCCACCGTGCACCACCACGACGTCGAGTGAGTGCTCGGGGAGCTTCAGGTCGCGGCAGTCTCCGAGGTAGAGGCGCGCGGGCCCCCTGTAGCTTCGCAACAGGTCTTCGGAGAGATCGACGCCGCTGAGGCGGTCGAAGCCGAGGGACGCGAGGGCCTTGAGGCCGTTGCCGCGACCGCAGAAGAGCTCACCGATCTCGGAATCGCGCGGCCAGCTTCGCGCTCCGACCGCGAGCAGCCGCCGGCGAAACTTCCGAGTCTCCTCCTCGGGGGTCTCGAAACGCCGGTACGCCTCTTCCCACACGGGATCGGGACAAAAGAGGCTCGCCTCCCAGCGCTCAATGCGCGGGGCGGAACCGGGCACCTCCGTGGATTCACGCGCTCCCGCACTCGGGACGGCGAGGCGCGCAATGAAGTGGAGTGAACCGCCGAACAGCCAGTCGGCCCACCACGGGTACAGCCCGAGCGACCGGCTTTGCTCCTCCATGCGGAGGCCAAGCTCCTCGCGGGCCCTCTGCCATTGCGACTCGCTCCAGTACTGGTATGGCAAGCTCACCCCCCACCCCGCGTTACCCACCCAGTCCATGAAGCGCAGCCTGGCGTTGGCCGCGAGTCCCTCACGCAGATGGTCTTTGATCACGAGCGCGGAGCGCGCGACGCGTACGGCCTCGCGCAGGAGCACCATCGGATCGTCGACATGGTGCAAGACGTCCACGAAGAGCACGACGTCCATTTGCTTGTCGCCGAAGGGCAGGCGCCGCCCGTCGAAGAGCTGCACCGGAACGTGGCTCACCGGGCGGGCGAGCGTGTCGATCGCGCTCCAGGCGAGATCTGGCCGCCGCGCGAGCACCAGGCTCGCGAGCAGCCCGTCGCCGCTGCCCACGTCCAGCACCGAGGCATGGGCGGGAATGAGCGCGTCCAGGTGCCCCGCGAGCATG
>JBEVOI010000008.1:0-7493 GCA_040507665.1 Burkholderiales bacterium | reverse complement strand
CGACGACATGGCGATCCTGCTCGGCGCGATGTTGGAGTCCGTCGGGCATCCGGTTCGGTTGGTGCTGAGCGGGCCCGACCCGCTCAAACAAGACCTCTTTACCCATATCTATGTGGAGGTATTCCACAAAGGTCGCTGGATTGCGCTGGATGCCACCATGCCCCACCCGATGGGTTGGGCGCCGAGGGCCCTGGTAAATAAGGTAATCGCTATCGAGAGGAGACCCAACATGATGGCTGATGATTTGGAACTGGGAAGCATTGGCGCTGTGGTCGTGGCACCGGACTGGCTGAAAGGACTCATCCGAGCCGTACGAAGCGAGGCCATGCAGCCCAAGGATGCGCGGGTGAAGTCCTTGTGGGACCTGCTGCGGCAACGCCAATTGCTGAGTAAGAAACCCCTGGCTCAAGGCAGTGCTGCGCCGGATCTGGGATCAAGGATTACCTGCCCGTGCGCGGCCACGCACGACGATGCGGATGGTGCAGAGTTTGCGGCTTTGGGAGATCCTGCCGCCGCGTGCACCGGGTGCAGCAGCTCGCCGCCCTTTGGCTCCGGCGCAGGCAGTGCGTCCGGTGGCGCTGAAGCCGGTCGCGTCTGTGCGGCCTGCCGCCATGCAGCCAGTGCGGCCGGCGCTCATGAAGGCCGCGAGAAAATGACCTGCGAACGCTTCAAGCGCTCAGCCACGGACGTAACGAGCTCGTCCCCAAGCGGGAAGGCGATCGACGCCAGCATGAGATGGGACATGCAACAGGGGATAGGGCTGTACCGGACATTCAATCGCTTTGGCCCATCTTCGATTGTAATTGTCCGGCAGTCGCGGGTGATCCCGCCTGTTGTCGTGGATCTGGGCGAGTTGGTAGGTCTGATTTATCGCTCCGACAAAGCCCGGCCGGGCCACCCACAGACCTATATCCACTTCATGGAAGAGCCACCCCGCCTGGTGAGCAATGTCGAGGGAAAACAGCTTTATGTCGTCGGCGGAAGTTACCGTGTGACGCAGCATGGTATCGAAGGCTGAAGAGTGACCCATGTCGGCGCTGTCGCATAACTGCAAGTGCAGGCAGAAAGAGAGGGATGCAATGAGAACGGGCCAACAATTGGGACTGGATGAATTGATGATCGTAAACCCAGGGGCGCCCGGTCTGGGAGCCTTCTTTCTGGGTGCGGATGGCAATGTGTATCAGGTGCAGGGGCTGGAGCAAGCAGATCCGCTCCAAGGATTGGGACAGTTCTTCCTCGGTGACGACGGAACGCTGTATCGGGTAGCGGGCGTCGACTTGAGCGGTTCAACAGACTCTGTCGAAGGGCATGGCCGAAAGTCTCGGCGAACTTGAGTATGCGGAGCTTGGCCACTATTTCCTTGGAGAGGACGGGATGCTCTATGAATTCGTTCCCATGTGAGGCGCCGCCCACACGAGTTGTGACTTGATTGCAGACCAGTAACTGCGAATCCAGAAGAGGAGGTTGCTATGTCAAAGGTACAAGGCGTTAAAGAAAAGCTTCATTCACCTATCTACGATGCTTTCTTCGTACCTAAGGATATAACGTTCCAGGCAGAGATGCAGAAACGGGACCCGCGGGTGATTCGCTTCTTCGTGGATGTCCAGAACAAGACCAGGCTGGAGACGAATCTCCAGGCATCCGGCGTTCTACCCAGCCTCAATACCTTCGAGGCACGCGCCTTACGGGTGGTGGTCTCCAGTCTCCACCGCTTTGATCCTGGCGGGTCAAAACAGACTGAGCTCAAAGCCGAACTCAACGAAGCCGAGATCCTCGCTGATCTTATCTACAACTCGGTCACCACGCTCATTCGCGCCATTGAACGAGATACGCTCTCATTGATGATGGAGCATGATTGGCCCGGAAACGTCCGAGAGCTGGAGAATGCCATCGAGCACGCGGTGATCGTGGAGAGGGACGCTGTCATTGTCCCTTCAAGCCTTCCCATGAACCTGAGCAAGACCCAAAGCGCTCAAGGTACCCGCAAGCCGTCGGGTGGGATGGGACTGAGGGAGAAACTGAACCTCGCTGAAAGGCAGATTCTCCTCGAAACGCGCACGAACTGGATCAGAAAGCACGCCGCCTCGATGCTCCAGGTGGACCCGAGGAATATGCCTTACCTGATGCGAAAGCATCATCTGAGAGAAAACGAACCGCGGCACTGACTCTATGTAAGTCGGGGAGCCGTCTCGGCCTGCAATGGGCCGAGGCCTCGATGTGCGCGGGCCGCCGGCGGAATCTCGCAAGTGATTGGCGACAGCCTCTAGATGGGCGGAGGCCAAGACGTGAACCTGCTTCTTCCTCTGTCCCTCGGCCGATCGTCTATCGCATGAATAGCCAGAGTACGAGACCCGCCGTCAGAGCGGCGAGCACTACGCAGGTCCAGGTGAGCGTCCGAATGCGCGTGCGCTGCGCCTCGACCGCGATCACGAGCTGGGCATGTTGGTCCGCGAGGTTCTCGAGGATTTCTGTCGCACCGATCAGATCCCTTTCGAGGTCTGCGATGCGAAGCTGCAGCGCCCGCAGTGCCGCGTCATCAGAAAGCAGTTCCGCCGGTTCCGCGCGCGCACTGGCACGGGCCGTTTCTTCCTTTCTCCGCCGCGTGAAAATGATCTTCTTCGCGCTACCGACCACCAGCGGCGCTGCCGCGATCACCTCACCCCAGGGAACGGCCCGAATGGCCCGGATCCAGCCGGCCACGGTGTCGCTCAGGCTGCGTTGCCGGGCGCCGTGTACGTGATTGCGTATAGCATCGCACCCTGCGGATCCTGGATGAGGCAGAAACGGCCGACCGTTGGAATGTCCAGGGGGCCCACACAGACTTTCCCGCCCAGCTCTACAGCTTGCTTGGCAGTGGCGTCGACGTCGGCAACAGTCACGTAAGTGCCCCAGTGCGGCGGTGTCCCTGCCGCCTCCTTCGGCGTGGCCATGATGCCGCCGACCGGCGCTCCGCCGGCCTTCAGGACGGTGTAAGTAAAGCCTTCCATCGGCATGTCCTCCATCGTCCAGC
The DNA here is from genome assembly GCA_040507665.1 of Burkholderiales bacterium. Classification (GTDB taxonomy): domain Bacteria; phylum Pseudomonadota; class Gammaproteobacteria; order Burkholderiales; family JAEUMW01; genus JAEUMW01. The sequence continues at coordinate 4,483 of JBEVOI010000008.1, read as the reverse complement.
CGAAGAGCTTGCCATAGAAGTCCTTCGCCGACGCGACGTCGGTCGTCATGAGCTCACACCAGCTGAAGGCGCCGTGCTGCTGAAAGGGGTTGGTCATCGCGGTCTCCGGTAAATGGGCTGCTGAGGGCGCCAAGGGCGGCGCCGTGTGGGGTTGGCTTGCATAAGATCGAGTGCGGCGGCGCTCCCTAAGGGGTTCGTGCACGCGACCGATGCGTGGATCATCGAAGACCCGCCGGCCGAGAGGCTTGGAGCGCGTGATGACGTGGATCGAGTTCGCCATTGGTGCGGACGCGTGTGTCGGAACGCACATACTTTAATGCGCACCGCGTTACGGCGCCAGCGCTTGGGCGTGTTCCGAGACGGTAACCTCCTCGGGCCGAGGGGTGACTCAACTGGCGAAGAAAGCTCGCGACCGGAGCCCTACGACGAGCCGAGAAGGAAACCGCGCACGCGTTGGGTTCCAGAACACGCTTGCAGCCTCTCTCGGTCCCGGGTAGAGGCCGAACCGATGACGTACCGCGAGGCGTCCAATGAATACGCGATCCAGGTACGCTTCGGGGCTGAGCAACGCGTCGCCTTCGTAGTGCCCGACCACGATTGCCTTGCCGAACATAGACGAGATCTCCGTGGGTGTCACCCGCGAGAGAGCACTCAAGTGAAGATCCGCTTCTTCTTGTTCGTCGCCGCTCCCTCCAGCTGCGGGTGCTGCGGATACTCGGCCGCGTCCAGCGCGGAGCCGATGCGCGCGTGTAGCTTCTCCCAAGTGATTGCGTAGTTCGCGCTTCGAATCGCTTTAAGCGCAAAGCAGCTCATCGCACCGTGATACTGGCCATCGATTTGCGCATCGTAGGAAAACTCGGTCGAGGTGCAGCCCGAAAGCAGGGTTTCCTTCATCTTGGATTCGGGGTACTTGCTCCGAGCTGAAGGCGCGGCGAGCGCAGGCTCCTTGAGCACTGCCCGGCCAATCAGCGACGGGTCGAGAAACCGGGCGCGCCGGTCGTCGGACGTCGCGGCGGCCGCTGCGCGCGTCACGGTGCCTGAGTGGCAGCAATCTGCGATCACAGAGAGCGATACCCCTTTCGGCAAGCCGCCGAACAACTCGCGCAGCTCGTCGTCCACGATGAGGTGTTTGTCGCAGTCGAAGGGGCACAGTGCCTGGTCGTACTCCTCGTCGCCGCTCGTGTCCACGAGATAGGTGCCGTGGGAGGAGTTGGTGAACACCAGCGTGTCACCCGCCGCCGCACCCGCGAACATCCATTTGATCCCGGCCATCACGTTCGCCTTCGTGGCCTGCGCGTCGAGCAGAACCTTCACGTCCGGGGACGAAAACCCGTAGTGCTCGAGCAGAAGTGCCGACCATGCCTTGGCGTCATTGACGCAGCCCTTGAGGTCGGCTTTCACGCCGGGGTAGTCGTTGATGCCTACACACACTGCACGCTTTGCCATCACGGTCCTCCAGTCTGCGTACTTCTACCTTGTTCGCTCGTAGTGCCGTGCGAGCAATTATCTGTAAGACCCAGCACTCTACTCATGTCGGCGGAGGATCGCGCGAAAGGCAGAGCCCTAAACCACGCCGGGCGCGCTGCCCGCAGTTGCATAGGAAGCGGAAGCGCAAACGAGAAACCTTCGAAGCGCGAGCCGGCCTCAGGACGCTGCCCTCCGACGCATTGACCATCCTGGGGTCTACGACCCCCAGCGCGGCAAGAGACTTCACTTGCTTCGTGCGCGGGACTTCTTCGGCGCTGCCGCGCGCTTGGTCGACCGCTTGGCGACCGGGCGCTTCACGGGCTGCCTACCAACGGGCTTCTTCTTCGTCCGGGGCGCTGCCGGTGCGGCGCGCGCGCGAGTCATCGGGGCCATGGCGCGTGCGAGCAGGTCGGGAGGCGCATTCTCCTGGACGATCTCGAGAAACACCTTCTCGCGCTGAGCTGCTGCCTGGATCTTGGGAAAGAGCGCGTCGAACGCAAGCTTGCTCCCGCCGACGAAATCGGGGCGCTTCGTCTTGCCGACGAGAAGGCAGCCTTCCGTGTTCTCATCGGTGTTGCCCGTGTGGATTCGGACCCCATCATAGTTCGGCACATTCATCAGGAGCGGAAGCGGTCGCTTGAACCGGTTCGACCAAGTGACTACCACCTCATATCTGCCAGGGGGGATTGCCGTCGTCTCCCGCACTTTTATGGCCCGGACGCGATCCTCGAGCGTGAAGCACTCGAATCGGTCGTCGACGTGCAGTTCGCCGATCGTGCTCTTCGGCGAGTATTCCTTGCGAACAACCTTGATATCCATCGCTCCTCCTCGCCGTAATCAGGCTGGTGCTTCCGCTTTGCGCGTTTCGCCAGCTTCCGCGACCGATTCCACATCATCGCGCTCGCTCACGTTTGGTATCCCAGCTTCCTTTATAGTAGGTGCGGACCTGTTTGCCATCCGCCAAACGGACTAGGCGGCGGAGAGGGTATTCCGTGCTGGCGGTACGATGCACCTCGCTATGCGAACCCGCGGAAATGAGCGGGTGCGACACGCTGTTCGGCGTAAGCTTTGCCCACCGCCTGGATGTCCTTGATGTAGTCGGTCGAGTCCAGCTTCTGCACATTCTTCGGATCCACCGTTTTCAGACCGAGCTTGTCGAGCCCTTCGCGCGAGATCGATGGGTCGTAACGCATGTACGTGAAGAGCTTGGGCAGGGGTGTCCCCGCCGGAGCGTCGACTGCTACGACACAGTCACCGAATTCGCGGTCGATGATGTCGCCGTTGAGGCACTTACCCAAGGTACGGCAGGCCATGTCGTGTCCGGCGGTCGCTGCATTCATCAGCGCGCCGGGCACATGGGTCGCGTTGTAGAGCAGATTCATCTGGCCGGATTGCAGGGACAGATCCTCGTTGGCTGCCGTGCCGGTGCCCACCGACACGATCAGGAGCTTGTCTTCGCCGACCTCCCAGTTGACTTGGTACGGGGCGGCAGTCGCCATCAGGAATGCCAGGAAGGCCGGATTGTTGTAGGTCGTCACGCCCCCGTCGACAAAGACGAACGTGTGCTCGCCCAAGGTAACTACTTCGGGTGGAAAGTAGGTCGGGGCTGCGGTGCTCGCCCGCACCAGTTGCCATAGCGGAATATCCAGATTGCAGCCAGAGTGCGATCGGCTGTTGTACTTGGCAAACGGATTGTTGGAGACCGGCCAGGGCGAATCGGTCGACGCATTGCGCATGACCATCATCAGCAGGTTGCGCAGTCCCAGGCTACCGAGCGTGTTGTCGGCAGGGCTCAGCGCTTGCGCCAACTCGGTCTGCAGCTTGATCGCAAGCGGTTCCGAGTCGTACCGGTATTGCAGACGCTTGAACAGGGCGGCGGGCTCGAACATCTGCTCTCCGCTCTCGAGGTAGAAGCTGCGGATCCTGTCCATCGACATCCCGGCGCTGATACATGCAGCGATCACCGCGCCGGTGCTGGTGCCGCAACAGAAATCGAAGTAATCCGCGAGCACGAAGTCCGGTCTGGCCCCGCGTTCCTTGCGGATCAATGTCTCCATTCGCGCGAGGATCTCGACGCTCATCAGCCCGAGAATGCCGCCTCCGTCACAGGTCAGGATCTTCTTCGGCCCCGCCTTGCGGATGCGTTCCTCCAGTGCCACATGCCGCTCTTTCCCCATTTCAGCTCTCCCTTGTTGATCGCGACCTCACCGACGCTGTGCACGACTCCTAATGCTACTCTTGCAGGGGCGGTGACTGTCGATAGTTGGCCTACCTATTAATAGGCGTGGAGTTCAAGCGCTTGCTACACACCGCAGAATCCCGATTCTTAGGTCGCCTTGGCCCAGCGCTGCCGGCTCACTGAGTAGACGGTGGCTATCATTGGCTGGCCGCGGCCAGCCCGGCGCGGCTCGCGACCTTCGACAGGACGTTGGCAGTCGCTGCGCACGAGTACTCCGCGAAGCAGAACGGGGGCAGTCCCTGACAGGGCGCGCCATGAGCAGGCGCGGATTGGTCGCGGCGCACACCGGCGTACGTTGCGCTTTCAGTCGATGATGCCCGCCCGGCGATAAGCCCCGAGAACCTCGGGACTGAAGCACGCGAAGACGACGCTCTCGACCGTCGACCTCGCAGCGAGCGCCTCCCCAACAGCCTTCACCGCAACGTCGGTCGCCGCGTCGAGTGGGTAGCCGAAGATGCCCGTGCTGATCGCCGGAAACGCGATGCTCCGGATCCCATGCTCGTCGGCAAGCCGCAGCGAGGACCGGTACGCGGAGGCGAGCAATTCCGGCTCGCGCGCGCCGCCGCCACGCCACACTGGACCGACTGCATGGATGACGAAATTCGCGGGCAAGCGGAAACCGGGGGTGATGCGCGCATCGCCGGTCGGACATCCCGTGAGCTTTGCGCATGCGGCGGCAAGCTCCGGGCCGGCCGCGCGGTGGATGGCGCCGCACACGCCGCCTCCCGGAGACAGGTGTTCGTTCGCCGCGTTCACGATGGCGTCCACGTCGAGGGT
>JBEVOI010000253.1:0-7442 GCA_040507665.1 Burkholderiales bacterium | reverse complement strand
CTCCGGGGGGTGTCTACAATGGTCATAGAGTATGCAAGCGACCAACCTCACACATCATTTTCTGATCGCTATGCCCGCCATGGCGGATCCGTTTTTTGCCCGTACCCTCACCTACATCTGCGAGCATAACGATCAGGGCGCGCTCGGATTGGTTGTAAATCGCCCGATCGAGATGAGCCTCCGTGCCCTGTTCGAGCAGATCGACGTCCCCCTCGAAGCGCCGAATCTGATCCGGCTGCCGGTGCATTTCGGCGGTCCGGTGCAGGTAGATCGTGGATTCGTCTTGCATCGTCCCGTCGGTCAATGGCAATCGACCCTGACCGTGCAGGACGGCATCGCCCTCACCACATCGAAGGACATCCTTCAAGCTGCCGGCCGCGGCGAGGGTCCGGAACAGATCCTCGTGACCCTCGGCTACGCCGGGTGGGCGCCAGGACAGCTCGAGCACGAGCTTGCCCAGAATGCCTGGCTCACGGTCGGCGCGAAGCCGGACGTGATCTTCGAACTGCCGCCCGAGGAGCGACTGGCGGCCGCGATGGAGTTGCTCGGCGTCGATTTTGCCAGCCTGTCGGATACGGCAGGCCACGCCTAGAATCCACGGTGCGCGCGGCTGACCCCTCGTCCGCGATGCCGGGCCGGCTGCTCGCGCTCGGCAGCGAGCCCACGCCGCTCGACGTAGTGCCAGACGCGGGCACCGTGCTAGCCTTCGATTTCGGTGAGAAGCGTATCGGCGTGGCGGTTGGCGAGCTCGAGGTGCGCATCCCGCACGCAGTCACCGTGATCCCCGCAGAGCCCAAGGTCGAGCGTTACCGCGAGGCGCAGAGACTCGTGGACGAATGGCGGCCGGTGCTCTTCGCAGTGGGGCTGCCATCCCGTGCAGATGGCAGCCAGCACGACCTCTCCCCCCTCTGTCGCAAGTTTGCTCGGAGCCTCGAAGGCCGCTTCGGGATCCCGGTGTTGCTGGTGGACGAGCGGCTATCCTCCGCATCCGCGAGCGCCGCACTGAACGAGGTCGGCATCCGCGGCGGGGCGCAGAAGGCACACCTCGACGCCACTGCTGCGGCGGAGATCCTCGCGACGCTCTTTTCGGAAATTGATGCGGCTGCCTGACGCGGAAGCCCTTCTCGCAGCCCTGACCGAACAGATGCGGGCGGGGATTACCCGTGAGACTGCGCTGGTCGGAATCCATACCGGGGGCGTGTGGTTGGCAGAGCGACTGCACGCAGCGCTGAGTCTGCTGCCGCCGCTGGGGACCCTGGATGTGTCCTTCTACCGCGACGATTACGAGCGCATCGGGCTCCACCGCGGAGTGCAGCCGTCCGACATCCCGTTCGACGTCAACGGCAGGCATCTCGTCGTGGTCGATGACGTGCTCTACACGGGGCGCACCATTCGCGCAGCCATGAATGAATTGTTCGACTACGGTCGGCCTGCAAGCGTGCGCCTCGCGGCACTCGTCGATCGCGGCGGGCGCGAGCTTCCGATCTGCGCCCAGTTTGTCGCGGCGACGGTGAATGTCGGTCGCGACGAGCACGTCGAGCTGATGCGCGACGAGTCAGGTTTGCTGTCGCTCGCCGTCAACCGGCTGCCGCGCAAGACGCGGGCGAGCTGAGGCGGAATGCGCGGCAACCCCCAGCTGAACGCGAACGGAGAGCTGCACCACCTGCTCACCATCGAAGGCCTGCCAGCCGCGATCCTGCGCGAGATTCTCGATACCGCCCTGCCCTTTGTCTCGGTCACCGAGCGCGAGGTTAAGAAGATCCCGCTTCTGCGGGGAAAGACGATCTTCAACCTCTTCTTCGAGTCGAGCACACGTACCCGCACCACGTTCGAGATCGCGGCCAAGCGTCTCTCCGCCGACGTCGTGAACCTCAACATTGGCACGTCGAGCCAGAGCAAGGGGGAGACTCTGCTCGATACGGTGGCGAATCTCTCGGCGATGCAGGCGGACATGTTCATCGTGCGCCACGCAGAGAGCGGGGCGGCGCATCTGATCGCGCGCCACGTGGCACCGGAGATCCACGTCATCAATGCCGGAGACGGGCGCCACGCGCACCCGACCCAGGCATTGCTCGACATGTTCACCATCCGCCACTACAAGAGGGATTTCACGACCTTGCGGGTGGCGATCGTCGGTGACATTCTGCACTCCCGGGTCGCGCGGTCCCAGATCCACGCGCTCAACATTCTCGGGGTCCCCGAGGTGCGGGTGATCGCGCCAAAGACGCTGTTGCCGCAGCACGTCGGCGAGCTCGGCGTCCATGTCCACCACGACATGGCTGCTGGCCTCAAGGACGTGGACGTGGTGATGATGCTTCGACTTCAGAACGAGCGCATGAGTGGATCGCTGATTCCGAGTCCGCAGGAATTCTTCAAGTCCTACGGCCTCACGCAGGAGAAGCTTGCGCTCGCGAAGCCCGATGCCATCGTGCTGCATCCCGGTCCGATGAACCGTGGTGTGGAGATCGATTCCAGCGTAGCTGACGGCGGACAGTCGGTGATCCTGCCGCAGGTTACCTTTGGCATCGCAGTGCGAATGGCGGTGATGAGCATTCTCGCGGGGAACTGACCCAGGGATCGGCCATTGGAAACACGGAGTACCAGAGAGATGCGGAAGCGATTCGATCTCAGTCAATCAGTTTCCATCTCTTTCTCCATCTCTCGGTGGCTGCTGCGTTGAACAAGACATGAAGATCCACATCAAGGGCGGCCATCTCATCGACCCCGCCAACCGTATCGATGCTTCGCACGATCTCTACATCGCGGCGGGCAAGGTGGTTGGCATCGGCGGCCCGCCGGACGGCTTCAGCGCCAATCGCACGCTGGATGCGAACGGCTGCATAGTTGCGCCCGGCCTGATCGATCTGTCCGCGCGCCTGCGGGAGCCGGGCTTCGAGTACAAGGCGACGCTGGAATCCGAGATGGCGGCGGCCGTCGCTGGCGGGGTCACAAGCCTCGTGTGCCCGCCCGACACGGACCCCCCGCTCGATGAGCCCGGCCTCGTCGAGATGCTCAAGTACCGGGCGCGCAGCCTGAACCAGGCAAAGGTGTTCCCCCTCGGCGCCCTCACCGTGGGACTCGCCGGCGCGTGCCTCACGGAGATGACGGAACTCAAGGACGCGGGTTGTGTCGGGTTCGCACAGGCAGACGTTGCCGTGACGGACACCCTCGTGCTGATGCGCGCCCTGCAGTACGCCGCGACCTTCGGGTTTTCGGTCTGGCTGCGCCCCGAGGACGGCAGCCTTGCCGCGGGCGGCGTCGCCCACGACGGCGAGGTTGCGACCCGCTTGGGGCTGCCGCCGATCTCCCGGTGCGCCGAGACCGTCGCCGTGTCGGCAATTCTGCTGCTCGCTCGCGAAACAGGCGTGCGCCTTCACCTCTGCCGGCTCTCGACCCGCGAAGGCATCGAGATGGTGAAGCGGGCCAAGGCGGACCGGATGACCGTCACCTGCGATGTATCCGCCAACCATGTCCACCTGTCGGAGCTGGACCTCGGCTACTTCGACAGCAACTGCCACCTGCGCCCTCCGCTGCGTAGCATCAGTGACCGGGACGCGCTCCGGCAGGGGCTTGCGGACGGCACGATCGATGCCATCTGCTCGGACCATACCCCGGTGGATGAAGATGGGAAGCAGATGCCGTTCGCCCAGTCCGAGCCCGGTGCGACCGGGCTCGAATTGCTGCTGCCGCTTACCCTCAAGTGGGCCCGCGAAATGAAGCTGCCCGTTTTCCGCGCCGTGTCGGCGCTGACGGCCCAGCCAGCGCGTGTCCTCGGCCTCGACCGTGGTCATCTCGGGGTGGGCCACGCTGCCGACGTGTGCGTGTTCGATCCAGAACTGGAGTGGGTAATAGAACCGAAGGCGCTGAAGAGCCAGGGCAAAAACACCCCTTTCCTCGGCCTCGAAGTCGCGGGCCGCGTGCGCTGGACGCTGGTCGATGGACAGATCGTCCACGGGGGCTGAGCCCGCGGGATGTGCGCCGCCAGAACTCCTGCCCCAGGTAGCAACCCTATAGGCCTTGAAAGAGCAGGGGTTTGCCTCGACCTTCTCCTTTTCACAATCCTTCATTTCGATCCGAGTGCCAATACCAATGAATCCGCTACTCGACTTTGGTGGGCTGCCCCGCTTCAATGAGATCAGACCCGAGCACGTAACACCGGCGGTCGACACGCTGCTTGCCGATAATCGGACCTTGGTCGCCCTTCTTGTGCAGGCGCCGGATGAGCCGACATGGGAAAGCTTCGTGCAGCCACTCGATGATGCCAACGAGCGGCTGAACCGAGCCTGGGGGCAGGTCGGCCATCTGAACGCGGTGATGAACAGTCCGGAACTGCGAGAGGTTTACAACACCAACCTTCCCAAGCTCACCCAGTATTACAGCGAGCTCTCGACCGATCAGGGGTTGTTCCGGAAGTTCAAGGCCCTGCGCGCCTCGCCCGGGTTCGAGCGCCTTGCGGTCGAACAAAAGAAAGTGCTGGATAACGAGCTGCGGGACTTTCGCCTCGGCGGCGCCGAGCTGCCGGAGGCGGAGCGTCGGCGGTACATGGAGCTTTCGGAGAAGCTTTCGTCTCTCTCTTCCCGTTTCAGCGACAACCTGCTGGACGCGACCAACGACTTCGCCTATTTCGCCCAGAACCCCGAGGAGCTGAAGGGCATCCCCGACGACGTCCTGCAGGCGGCCGCAGAGGCGGCGAAGGTGGACGGCAAGCATGGCTGGAAGTTCACCCTGCATGCTCCGTCATACCTTCCCGTGATGCAGTACGCCGACAATCGCGGGCTGCGGGAGGTGATGTACCGGGCCTACGTGACCCGCGCCTCGGAGTTCGGTAAGTCCGAATGGGACAATACGGCGCTCATCGCCGAAATCCTCAAACTACGTCGCGAGTTGGCTGCGCTGCTCGACTTCGGCAGTTATGCCGCCTACTCGCTCGAGCCGAAGATGGCCGAAAGCCCCCGGCAGGTACTAGACTTCCTCCACCAGCTGGCGGCCAAGGCAAAGCCCTATGCTGAGCGGGACTTGGGCGAACTCCAGGCGTTTGCCGCGGGTGAACTTGGGATCAGCGACCTGCAGGCATGGGACATCGGCTACGTTTCCGAAAGCCTGCGGCTGTCGCGCTACGCGTTCTCGGAGCAGGAAGTGAAGCAGTACTTCCCGGAGACCCATGTCCTTCCCGGGATGTTCAAGCTCGTGGAAACGATCTATGGGCTCCTGATCACTCCCGCGAAAGCGCCGCTGTGGCACGACGATGCCCGCTTCTATCGGATCACGGACCGCGCCGGGGAGCTCATCGGCCACTTCTATATCGACCTCTACGCCCGGCCCAGCAAGCGCGGCGGTGCCTGGATGGACGATGCCATCACCCGCCGGCGCAAGGGTGCTGGCATCCAGACGCCGGTCGCCTACCTGAACTGCAATTTCTCGCCGCCGGTCAGCGGTCGGCCTGCCCTGTTCACCCACGACGAAGTCATCACGCTCTTCCACGAGTTCGGACACGGGTTGCACCATCTGCTCACGCACGTGGAGGAACTGGGCGTCTCGGGTATCAACGGCGTGGAATGGGACGCGGTGGAGCTACCCTCTCAGTTCATGGAGAATTTCTGCTGGGAGTGGGACGTTCTGAGTCCCATGACCCGGCACGTGGAGACGAGTGATCCACTCCCTCGTCAGCTTTTCGACAAGATGCTGTCCGCGAAGAATTTCCAGAGTGGGCTCCAGACCGTGCGTCAGATCGAGTTCGCCCTCTTCGACATGCTTCTGCATCACGACTTCGACCCCCAAGGTGAGCGCTCGCTCGCGGAGTTGCTGGCCGAAGTCAGGCAGCGGGTCGCCGTGATCTTTCCGCCGGAATTCAACCGTTTTCCGAACAGCTTTTCGCACATCTTCGCCGGCGGCTACGCGGCCGGTTACTACAGCTACAAATGGGCGGAGGTGCTGTCCGCGGATGCCTACGGCCTATTCGAAGAACGGGGCGTGCTGAACGCGGAGACCGGCGCCCGCTTCCGACGCGAAATTCTTGCGGTAGGGGGAAGCCGACCAGCTCTGGACTCCTTCGTGGCCTTTCGTGGCCGCGCGCCCTCAATCGACGCGCTGTTGCGCCACAGCGGCATGGTCGGCTGAATCATGGCACTTCCGCGGCCGCACGGGGTTCAGCGCACCGGGATGGTCTGGCCCGCGAAATGCTCGTCGGCTTCTGCGTCCGAAAGCCAGAAACCGGGAGTCCACCATGCGGGCCATTCTTGCCGTCCTGATCGCCGCTGCCACCGCCACCGCAAACGCAGGCGGCCTCTATAAGTGGGCGGATCCTTCGACCGGGGAGACCGTCTATTCGAACGAACCGCCCCCCGCTGCAATCAAGGCGGTAGAGCAAAAGAAGATCGTCACGAGCAGTATCCAGACGAGCGACCTGCCCTACGGCGTGCAACAGGCCGTCAAGCGCAGCCCCATCACTCTGTATGTCACAAACTGTGGCGAGTATTGCGATAGTGCCCGGGCCTACCTCGCCAAGCGCGGCTTGCCCCACACGGAGAAGAATCCCCAGCAATCGGGCGACGCGGAGCAGTTCAGGAAGGTTTCCAATGGCGGAATGGAAGTACCGCTTCTCAGGGTCGGGACCCAGACTGTCCGGGGCTTCGACGAAGCACAGTATGATGCCGCGCTCCAGTCGGCAGGCTATCCGAAGACCCCCCTCACAGCCCTGGGCCTCAAGCCGGCCCAGCCGAAGCAGGCCAGCCCCGCCCCACTGTTTGAAAAACCGGGCGGTGCCATTTCCGACGAGCGCGTTGCCCCGTTGGGCGCAACGCCGGACGCGGGAGCCGCAAGGGCGCTGTTGCCTTAGCCATTCGCGTCGGACGGCGGCGCGCTGCTCCCCTAGTTCTCCCATCGCGGCCGGCGGACGGTTTCCGAGCCGCAGTGTCCTGACAGTCCTGGAAGCGATTCGGTCTTCCATACGCCGTCAGCGGTTTCGCCCCGCTGCGGATCGCTCTTTGCGGATGACTGCCCCACCTGGAACCTCGCCACTATCCTGCCCCGGATGGCGAGCGTTCGTTGCAATCGGCAATCGATGAAACTCGCAACCTGGAACGTCAATTCGCTCAAGGTGCGCCTGTCTCAGTTGATTGACTGGTTGTCCAAGGTCGGGCCGGATATCGTGTGCCTCCAGGAAACGAAGATCCAGGATGTCGACTTCCCGTTCGATGCCATCAGGACGGCGGGATACGAAGCGCTCGCTTGCGGCCAGAAGACCTACAATGGCGTAGCGATCCTTTCGCGCAGCACCGGCACGGATATCGTCACCGCGATCCCCGGATTTGTCGACGAGCAGAAGCGCATTCTCGCTGCGACCTTTGGCGATATTCGCATAATCTCCCTCTACGTTCCGAATGGCGAATCGGTGATCTCGGACAAGTATCAGTACAAGCTGGGCTGGCTCGGGGCACTGGCGG
>JBEVOI010000212.1:0-5850 GCA_040507665.1 Burkholderiales bacterium | reverse complement strand
CGCGATGCCTCCCAAGGGCGGAAACGTCAACCTGAGCGACGCGGAGGTGAAGACCGCCGTGGATTATCTGGTCAGCCTGGCGAAGTAGGCCACGACTCCGGAACGAAAGGCGCAGCCCGCCCTCTGCGCCTTTTTTTGTTTCCCCGCCCGCGGAGCGTCTTTCTCACACTCAATCTTTCGCGCCGCACGTTTCCCCCGCCATGTCCACCTACGCTATCGGAGACATCCAGGGTTGCTACGCGGCCTTCGACCATCTGCTCGACACAATCGGCTTCGAGGCCTCGCGCGACCGGCTGTGGCTGGTGGGTGATCTGGTGAATCGTGGCCCCGAATCGCTCGCCGTGCTCCGGCGCGCGATGGCGTTGGGCAACGCAGCGATCACCACCCTGGGAAATCACGACCTGCATCTGCTCGCGGTGGCTGCAGGCTTTCGCAAGCTGCATCGGGGCGATACACTGGACGCAGTATTGGCGGCGCCGGACCGGGACGAGCTCCTAGATTGGCTGCGCCGACGGAACATGATGCACGTGGAGGGCGAGTACGCGCTGGTGCATGCCGGCTTGTTGCCCCAGTGGACCACGGACCGGGCGCTGGAGCTCGCGCGGGAGGTCGAGACGGCGCTGCGTGGCGCGTGCTACCACGAATTTCTCGAGCACATGTACGGGAATCAGCCGGACCGCTGGAGCGAATCGCTCGCCGGGACCGACAGGTTGCGCGTGGTAGTGAACGCGATGACCCGAATGCGCGTGTGCACGCCAGACGGCGCGATGCAATTCGGGTTCAAGGGGCGGCCCGAAGATGCGCCGGAGGGCTACCTGCCCTGGTTCGGGGTGCCGGGGCGCGCCAGCCGCGACCGCACCGTCATTTGCGGGCACTGGTCAGCGCTGGGTCTGCTGCTGGAGGAACGACTGCTGGCTCTGGACAGTGGATGCCTGTGGGGCGGGACTCTGTCGGCGGTGCGGCTGGAAGACCGGCGCCTGTTCCAGGTTTCCTGTGCGCGACTTCCAGGGACAAAGAAGCTGCGATGACCCGCTCCGACTCCCGCGCCAGCTCACGCCGTTTCTTGTTCTCACTCGGAATCGGGGGCGCGAAGATCACCTCCGCGCGCAACTCCCGCTGAGCGATCAGCTGCAGAATCGACTGCAGCAGCGACATGTCCCCGTAATAGGCGGCCTCGACGTTCACGGATCCGTCCGGACGCAGATACCGCACCGCCGTCGGATGCAGCGGCGCTCCGATCGCGACCGCGGGCTGAAGCAGCGATGCATGGAAGTGCTGGATGCAGCGTCCGTCGCTCGTCGTTCCCTCCGGAAACACAGCCACGCGGTCTCCGTTCTCGAGGGCCGTGCGCATGATGTCGTTCAGGCGCCCTGTGTCCCGACGGCGTGCACGCTCGATGAAGAGCGTTCCCGCGCGTTCGCACAGGATGCCCACGAGTGGCCACTCCCGGATCTCCGACTTCGCGACAAAGCGGGCGGGGCAGACGACGTTGATCACGAAGATATCCAGCCACGACACGTGGTTCGCCACCAGCAGCGCGGGACGCGATCTGTCCAGCGGCGGTACCCCTTGGGCGTCGACGCGTAGCTTGAGCGCGTGCACGATGCGCACGCACCAGCGCTGCATCATGTCGAGCCGCGCGAGGTGCGACAGGAACGGGTAGACAAACAGCACCCGTGCAAGCCCTTCCAGGAGGAGGAGGACAAGACGAGTGAGACGCCAGCCGCGTGCCGGAAGGGAGGTGCTTCCGGACGTCATCCCTTGACGAAATGCTTGCGGTAGCGCTGGGTCATGCGGGAAAACGGTAGCAGGATGAGCAGATCAGCCGTATTGAAATCGGGGTCCCAGGCGGGCGCGCCGCAAACGTACGCCCCGAGCCGCAGATAGCCCTTGATGAGAGTCGGCGTCTGCGCTGCCAGATTTCCGTTCAAGGCGTCGAGCGGTAATGGACAGCGCGGATATACCCGGTACTCGGGCGGGCTCAGGTAGTCGCGCTTGATGCGGTTGTAGACGCTCGCGGCCACGTGACCGCCGTCGGCCATGCTGATGCTCGCGCAGCCGATGAGGTAATCGTAACCGTGTTCGACCACGTACTCGGCGAGTCCCGCCCACAGGAGCGCGATGGTCGCGCCGCTGCGATAGTCGGGGTGGACACAGGAACGCCCGACCTCGACCATGCGGTCGCGCAGATGGGCAAGCCGAACGAGATCGAACTCCTCGTCGGAGTAGAGTCCGCCGTTGCGCTGCGCCTGCGCGCTGGAGAGCACCCGATACGTCCCCACGACTTCGTTGGTCCCGGTGTCCCGTACCAGCAGGTGGTCGCAATACGGGTCGAGCGCGTCGGCGTCGATGCCCGGTTCCCGGGAACGAAGCCGCGCGCCCATCTCTTCGGCGAAGACCTTGAAGCGCAGGCGTTGCGCCTCGCGTACCTCGGCGGCAGTGGACGCAAACTGGACCGAAAGTCGCTGGCGGAAGCTCTTCTGGAGCCCGCTCTCCCTGGGAAGCATGTCGGGTTTGGTAAGTTCCATGCCCGCCAAGGTAAGGAGGTGAAATGACGGGAAAGCTACCGTGGCGTTAAACTTCAGTGATTCTACGGTAACTCATCGCGGATCGCCCCGCAACCCGACCCCGGTTCTATCGGCTCACACGGGTGATGCCCTGTCCGGAGAGGACCCGCACGCGATCGCCCGGTTGGAACGTGGTTTTCGTATCGACGGCCTGCACCACCGCGATGGTCTGACCGTTGTCCAGCTTCACCGTGATTTCGAGCCCCTGGCTCTTCGTCAGACCCTCTTCCGCCGCGGCCCCCACGAGACCCCCAGCCACGGCGCCCACCACGGCAGCCACTGCACTGCCGGTCCCGTGGCCGATCGTACTGGCCGCGACGCCGCCGGTGACACCACCCGCGACCGTGCCAATGCCGCTCTTGGTGCCCTCGATCTGCACCTCCTTCACCGCCTCGATTGTGCCCATGCGCACGTTCTGCTCAGTCCGCGCTTGATCCCGCGAATACACATCGCCGGCCTTGCTGCTCGCACACCCCGCTAGCACCGCTGCCGCGAGCAACAGCACCACCGTCGACACCCTCGTCCATCCTGCACCTTCCAGAATCGTCACCATAACTGACTCCCGAACCGTTCCCTGAACATCTCACTGATTTGACTGCGACTCGCGGAATGGTTCTGCCCACCCCGGCGCGCTATTTTGAGCGCACCCAGTAGCGCCGCGAGGCGGCCGGTCAACGGCCAATCGAGCCCCCTGGTGATCCCGTAGAGCAGGCCGGCTCGATAGGCATCCCCGCAGCCGGTGGGATCCACCACAGCCTCCGCCGTAACGCTCGGAATCCCGTAGCGTTTACCTTCGGCGAAGATCAGCGAGCCTGCGGCACCGCGGGTGACGATCACTGCTCTCACCCGCCGTGCCAGCGCTTCCAGCGACTCTCCGGTCCGTTCCTGCAGCAACTGCGCTTCGTAGTCGTTGAGGGCGACGTAATCGGCAAGATCGACGAAGTGCAGCAATTCCTCACCGCTGAACATCGGCATCCCCTGGCCCGGATCGAACATGAAAGGGATGCCGGCGTCCGCGAACTCCCGGGCGTGCTGGAGCATGCCGTCGCGGCCATCCGGGGCAACGATACCGAGGGTGATGCCCGCCGCATCGTTCACGTGATTCAGGTGCGAGTGGTTCATTGCGCCCGGGTGGAAGGCGGTGATCTGGTTGTCGTCCAGATCGGTCGTGATGAAGGCTTGGGCGGTGTAGGCGTCGGGCACTCGACGTACGTGGGTCTGGTCGATCTGCAGGCCCTCGAAGCGCTTCGCGTAGGCTTCGAAGTCTTCCCCTACGGTCGCCATGATCACTGGGTCGCCACCGACCATGTCGAGGTTGTAGGCGATGTTGCCGGCACATCCGCCGAATTCGCGGCGCAGCTGAGGCACGAGGAAGGATACGTTCAGGATGTGGATCTTGTCGGGAAGTATGTGATTCTGAAACCGGTCCTGGAACACCATGATCGTGTCGTACGCGAGAGACCCACAGATGAGGGTGCGCATGATGCTGCCCAGGTGGAAAAAGAGGCGCGAATTATAGCATCGGGCCTCCTGCGGGCCGGCAGCCCGGGCTCAGGCGGTCAAACGATAAAGGAAAGTGCGGCAATAACGGCGCCGAGGGCCCCGCCGGCAAGCGCATCGGTCGGGTAATGCAATCCCAACACCCGGCGAGATAGCGCGACCAGCAGCGTGTAGGGTACCAGCAGCCAGAGCAACCCAGGATAGTAGGCGCTCGCCACCAGAGAGAACGCCACCGCGTGAAGTGTATGTCCGGAGGGGAAGCTGAATTGATCCAGCGGCCTCGCGCGGCGTTGAATCTGCGCGCAAGCGTCGCACGGCCGCGGTCGTGCGGTCGCGTGCTTGAGTCCCTTGTAGAAGAGCGTGCAGACCCCACCTGCCAGCGCCATATGCAGCACCGGGCGAACCCCGTTACTCCGATGCCACACGAGCAGGATCAGCATCAGCGTGTACCAGACGAGACCGTCAGCGAGCCGGCTCACGGCCGCGAAGAGAAGACGAATCGGGGGTCGGCGACTCGCACGGTTGAAGCGCTCGCAGACCGCGAGGTCCCACCGGGCAAAGCGGTCGCAGGCGAGCTCAAGCCGCGTCACGCTCCAGCGCTCCTGCATGTGCGACGGACATGAACACCGACTCGAGGTCCAGTACCACCCGGTCCCAATCGAGAGCTTCCGCGGTGCAACGGGCACGGGTCGCAATGTCCCGGATTCGGGTCCGGTCGATGACCAGGTCGGCAGCGAAGTGGACGAACTCGGAAAAATTGTCGTAATCGGCGAGCACGCCATTGCGGCCATGCTGAATATGCTCCGCGGCCGCGGCGTAGTCGTAGGCCACCACGGCAAGTCCGCTCGCCATCGCCTCGACCGTGACATTGCCGTAGGTTTCGGTGAGGCTCGGGAACAGAAATAGGTCGCCTGATGCGAAGTGGGTGGCAAGATCCTCACCGACGCGCATTCCTGCGAATACCGCATCCGGATAGCGGGCCCGCAGGCCGCTCCGCTCCGGCCCGTCACCAACGAGTACGAGCTTCGCGTTCGGTGCACGGCTGCGCATTGCGTCGAACGCGGCGGCCACCGCAGGCAGGTTCTTCTCCGGGGCGAGCCGCCCCACATACAGCACCACCGGTGCTCCCCCGGCCGCGCCCCAGCTTTCGCGCAGTGTCTCGCTGCGCCGCGCAGGCGCGAAGAGCTGGGTGTCCACGCCCCGGGCAACAACCTTCAGGTTGCGGTACCCCAGGTCGGACAGTTCGTCGCGCATGGCGTCGGTGGGCACCATGGTGCACTGCGTCCGGTTATGGAAGTTTCGGAGATACGCCGCAATATACTGCTTGAGCCAGCCCATGCCGTAGTGGCGACTGTAGGCGTGGAAGTTGGTATGGAAATCCGAACATACCGGAAGCTTCAGCTTGAGCGCGGCTTGCAGTGCGGACCAGCCGAGCGGTCCCTCGGTCACGATGTGGACGAGGTCTGGCCGTTTCACCGACCAAAGTCGCGCCAGCGCCCGCTTTGCCGGTAGCCCCATCTTCAGGGACGGATAGGGAGGAATCGGAATCCCGCGCTTCAACACCTCGTGGAAGCGCTCACGGTTGTTCGGCCGGTCTGCGCTGTCCTGCCGCGGACGCACCAGCTGCACCTCGTGCGCGCGCCGGTGCAGCCCGGCAACGAAGTGCCCGAGCGTCATTGCGACGCCATTGATTTCGGGGAGATAGGTTTCAGTGACGACCGCTATCTGCAGCGGCTTCCGGGCGATCGGAAGCTCCTCGAACACGATCGAGTCGTTTCGCATG